>JAOZOW010000066.1 GCA_029933075.1 Deltaproteobacteria bacterium
TTGGCACTGCCAAGGTTTATGGCTGATCTGCCGTGAGGGTGGCTGCGGGGTGCCTTTTGCGGCCTATGAAAGAGGGCCCCATGGCATGGCTCAAGGAGTAGAAACTTACAACCTCGATTTGAAGGGCAGGTCACGGCCCAAGGGGCGCTACTTCTTTCGTGTGTGCAGGAGATAGCGAAGATATGACTGAGCAAGAGCAGGCATTATTCAGAAAGATACCCGGAGTTGACCGCTTGATGCTCCACCCCGATATCATGGGAGCGATCAAGTCCTATCCCAGGGCACTCGTGCTGAAGGCCATCCATAATGTGCTTGATGACATCCGGGCAAGAATCAAGATGGGAGTTTTGGTCTCAGAGCCCGAGCTGGAACTTGATGCGGTGTCCGGCCAGGTGGTGGAAAAAATCGAGGCCATCTCCAGACCGAGCCTAAGGCCTGTGATCAATGCCACTGGCGTGGTGGTGCATACTAACCTGGGCCGCTCCATTCTCGGTGAGCGCATCCTGCGGAGATTCAGGCCCCTTGCAGGCGGGTACAGCAACCTGGAATTTGATCTGGAGGAGGGGAAAAGGGGAAGCAGGTACACCCATGTGGAGGATATTCTTAAAGAGCTTACCTCTGCGGAGGCGGCCATGGTGGTGAACAACAACGCTGCCGCGGTGCTCATAGCACTTGAGACACTGGCCAGGGGCCGTGAGGTGATTGTATCCAGGGGGCAGCTTGTCGAGATCGGGGGCTCTTTTCGTATCCCGGATGTTATGCGCAAGAGCGGCGCCAGGATGGTGGAAGTAGGGACCACCAACAAGACCCACCTCAGAGATTACGAAGAGGTTATCGGCCCTGATACAGCCCTGCTCCTGAAGGTGCATCGGAGCAATTTCCAGATCGTGGGGTTCACCAAAGATGTGGAGGGCTCTGAGCTGGTGAGCCTGGGCAGGCGGTACGGCATCCCTGTGATGGAGGACCTGGGCAGCGGATGCCTTGTGGACCTCTCCAGCTATGGCCTGGTCAGGGAGCCGACAGTGCAGGAAGTACTGGCCGAGGGAGTGGACTTGGTGACTTTCAGTGGTGACAAGCTCCTCGGGGGCCCCCAGGCCGGAATCATACTGGGCCGCAAGGATATTGTGGAAGCCATAAAGAGGAATCAGCTCACCAGAGCGTTAAGAATCGATAAGTTGACCCTCCTTGCCCTGGAGGAGACCTTGAGACTGTACAGGGATGAGAGGGCCGCGGTGAGAGAGATCCCGACCCTGAAGATGATAAGCCGGTCCTACCGATCGCTCAGGAACAAGGCGGAGAGGCTGGCCAAGCTTATTGGGAGACTAAAGGGCGGTGGTCTGTCCATTGAATTGACAGATGGAAATTCAAAAGTAGGGGGTGGCGCGCTGCCTCTCCTTGAAATGCCCACCCGTTTGGTGGGCCTGATCCCCGGCACTCTCACAGCGCCTTTCATGGAGAACTATCTGAGATCTTATGACCCGCCCGTGATTGCCCGGGTGGAAAGAGATCGGGTCCTGCTGGACGTACGGACCATACAGGAGCGGGAGTTGAAAATAGTCGCAGGGGCCGTTCGTGAGCTTGCCCGGATGGGCTGAAAACAATCAGGTGGTGTGTTGAGAGTAAAAAGGCGGGTTTCCATCCCATGGAAACTCGCCTTAATGTTTCTGCGCCGTGAGTAATTGACTACAATTTCTCTTTCAGGGCCTTGGCAGCCTTGAACCTGACAACCTTTCTGGCCTTGATCTTAATAGTTTCTCCGGTCTGGGGATTTCTGCCTTTCCTTGCCTTTCTTTTTGTGACCACAAAGGTCCCGAAACCGGCTAAGGCCAGGCGCCCTTCCTTTTTCAGGGTCTTTTTGGCCACATCGATAAATGCGTTAAGAGACCTCTCGGCATCGGCTTTGGTTAACTTGGTTTGCTTTGCTACGGCTGCGACTAATTCGGCTTTGGTCATGATGTCCCCCCTTGAAAATTGATTTGTTAATTCCAAAACCCGGCTTCCCAGAGAAAGACTATATGCCTTTTTCGCCCCCTTTCTTTGAGGATTTCAATACCCCTTTTATCCGATGAAGAAAGTCGCTTAAGGGGTTAGAAGACAATATATCTGTTGAGGCAGCAACTGAAATGATGGCACTATTTAACACATGAGTGAACCATTTTCAATAGAAACCTACAAAAAATTGTAAGGTGGGTGGAGGGAGGTTGAAGGGCACGTTGACAAATTACCCTGGAAGCTATACTTTTTTGTGAAAATTCTTCTATACTTTGCCCCACACTCCATTTTGCCCATGGAAGCCGTCATTGAAAAAATCCTTAAGGAGAGTCTTGCGGTCAAGGAAAGGTTTATCAGGGAGAATATCCCGGTCCTGATTCTTGTGGCTGAAAAAATTGCTATGGCCTTTATGAATGACCGGAAGCTGATGCTTTGCGGCAACGGTGGGAGCGCTGCAGATGCCCAGCACATTGCCGCGGAGTTTGTCAACCGTTATGAGCTGGAACGTCCGCCCCTGCCTGCAATTGCGCTGACTACGGACACGTCCATTCTTACAAGTATCGGAAACGATTATTCGTTTGAAGAGGTCTTCTCCAAGCAGGTTAAAGCATTGGGCATGGAGGGGGACGTGCTCTTGGCCCTGAGTACCAGCGGGAATTCTAAGAACGTGCTGGCCGCGGTCAAAGACGCGCGCCGTCAGGGTATATACACTGTGGGCCTGGCGGGAAATGACGGAGGAAAGCTGGCTTTGCTGGTCGATACGGTCATGGTGGTGGAAAGCAATGTGACAGGAAGAATCCAGGAAGCCCATATCCTTGCAGGCCATATCCTCTGCCACTTGGTGGACTACATTGTTTTCCAGAGCCATCTACCCAATACTTAAGGGAGCATGATATGACCCGGTGGAAGCCCATATCGCTTGAGCATGTCAAGTCCTATCCCCTGGAGGAGAGGAGCAGTAAGGTAAACGTGAAGGATTTTGGCAGGCCATGGCGCGAGGGCGGATCGCTGTCTAACTGGCTGGAGTCGCTTCCCGGAATCCTCGCGGGGGGAGATTTCAGGGAGATCGTGGATCGAATGGTGCGGGCAGCCGCTTCCAGGAAAACCATCCTTCTGGCCATGGGAGCGCATCCCATCAAAGTGGGTCTGAATCCGGTGATCGTGGATCTCCTGGAACGCGGGATCCTCAGTGGGATTGCCATGAACGGGGCAGGTATCATTCATGACGCGGAGGTGGCCATGGTGGGCCATACTTCCGAGGATGTGGCTGCGCTGATCGGTGAGGGCCGGTTCGGTATGGCCGAGGAGACGGGCCGCTTCCTGAATGAGGCCATTTCTCAAGGCGCCAGGAAGGATCTGGGCCTGGGCCGGTCAGTGGGGGCCGCCTTGGTTGACGCCCGTTTTCCCCATAACCGGTACAGTATTTTGGCCAAGGCGTATGAACTCGATATCCCGGTGACGGTGCACGTGGCCGTGGGGACCGATACCATCCATTTCCATCCCGGTGCCGACGGTGCGGCCATTGGCAAGAGCTCCCACCTGGACTTTAGAATATTTGCAAGGCTTGTCTCCACGCTGGACAAAGGGGTCTTCATAAACCTCGGTTCCGCGGTTATCCTGCCTGAAGTGTTTCTTAAGGCATTGAGTCTCGTCCGAAACCTTGATCACGAGGTGAAGGATTTTACCACGGTCAACATGGATTTTTTCAGACACTACCGCCCGATTACCAATGTGGTTGATCGGCCTACCCAGGAAGGAGGGCAAGGCTATCATGTGACCGGACACCATGAGATCATGTTTCCGCTATTGGCCGCAGCGGTGATCGAGGGTTTGGAAAAGGGGATAGCAAAAGATGCCCATTTATGAATTTGAATGCCTGAAGTGCCACGAAAGATTTGAGGCATTGGTGTTTCACTCCGATGACAGGGTCGCCTGCCCCCATTGCAAGGGAGAGAAGCTTGAGAGGCTCATGTCGGCCTTTGGATTCAAGAGCGGGGGGAATTTTACGCCTTCAACAGGGTCTTCCGGATGCAGTGGGTGTACGAGCACGAATTGCAGCAGCTGCCACTAATGGTGTGACAGATCATCCCTGTCCGAAATCGGTTTTGTGCCTCGGTCAAGGAGAGCGCGACCTTCTTCCGAGCAGCGTGGGAGGGGAAAAGCCAAAGGCAAAAAGAAGGAAAACATCATATCGATAGGATCATTACCGGATAAGCCGGGCCATGGGGCTCTCTTTCAGCCGGCCGCAACGGAAAAAGTGCCTCCAAGCCTACTTCACCGCCCCCTTGGTCTTTTCGCTATGTCCGGACAGGCAGAGATGTCGACCTTTTTTGCTGACGCTCCCTCCCTGGGGCTTGGCACTGCCAAGGTTTACGGCTGATCTGCCGTGAGAGAGGCTGCTGCGTGCATTTTGCGGCCTATGAAAGAGGGCCTCATGGCCCGGTCCCAGGAAACGGAAACTTGCAACCTCTATTTTTTGGAGAAGGTTTTTCTCGGTGGGGAAAGGTTAAAGGCGAAAGGTAGAGGAGGCCTTAAGGAGAGGCCATGTATCGTATTGGTTTTGGGTACGACGCGCACCGCCTGGTCGAAGGCAGACCGTTGATCCTCGGTGGGGTGGCGATTCCCAATGAAACTGGTCTGGAGGGACATTCCGACGCGGATGTCCTGACACACGCCGTGACGGACGCCCTGATCGGCGCCCTGGGTAAAGGCGATATCGGTGGGCATTTTCCGGATACCGATCCTGCTTACAAGAACATATCAAGCCTCTCCATCTTGAAACAGGTGGTTGCTTGGGTCAAAGAGGAGGAGTTTTCCGTGTGTAATCTGGATTCTACGATCATTGCGCAGGCCCCCCGGCTGGCCCCGTACATCGAGGAGATGCGTGAAAATCTGGCCGCCTTACTGGAAACGGACCGGAAAAGGGTGAATGTCAAGGCCACAACCACTGAAGGCATGGGCTTCCCCGGAAGAGGAGAGGGAATGGAAGCATATGCCGTGGTCAGCCTCGTAAAGGAGGGGAAGAGTGCCTCTTAGGTTATACAATACGGCAGTTCGCAAAAAAGAGCCTTTTTATCCTCTAAGGGAAGGCAGGGTAGGGATCTACGTGTGTGGAGTGACGGTATATGACCTGTGCCATATAGGCCATGCACGCTCCGCCATCGTGTTCGATGTCCTGGTGAGGTACTTGAGGGCAAGGGGATTTGACGTCACTTATGTCCGGAATTTCACCGATGTGGATGACAAGATCATCAAGAGGGCGAACGAAACGGGCAAGGAGACCGCGGTTCTGGCCCAGGAGTATATAGATGCGTTCTATGAGGACATGGGAAAGCTGGGCGTATTGAACGCAGATCATGAGCCAAGGGCCACAGAGCATATAGGGGGCATGATCGACATGATCAAGGCCCTGCTGGAGCGTGGGCATGCCTACGAGGCAGGGGGAGACGTATTCTTCTCGGTGGAGAGCTTTCACGGGTATGGGGAGCTTTCCGGGAGAAAACTGGAGGATATGCAGGCGGGTAGCAGGATCGCGGTTAATAAGAAAAAGAGGCACCCCATGGATTTCACTCTATGGAAATCAGCGAAACCGGGTGAGCCTCAATGGGATAGCCCCTGGGGGCCCGGAAGACCTGGCTGGCACCTGGAGTGCTCGGTGATGAGCAATCACTTCCTGGGGCCCTCCTTTGACATTCATGGGGGAGGAAAGGACCTGCTCTTTCCACACCATGAAAATGAGAGGGCCCAGTCCATAGGGGCGAATGGCGGCGATTTTGCTAAGTACTGGGTCCACAATGGCTTTGTCACGGTGGAATCTGAAAAGATGTCTAAATCCTTAGGCAACTTTTTGACCATTCGAGACGCACTCAAATCCTATCATCCCGAAGTCATCCGGCTGTTTCTCCTTTCAAAGCATTACAGACGGCCCCTTGATTTTACTAAAAGCGGTATTCGAGCCCTCCAGACTGGTCTTGTAAGGATCTACCGGACGCTCCAGAAAGTGGAAGAGGTGGCAGGACACCCAGACCCGGGGGTGATGGACAAAGGGGCATTCCTGTCGGGAGATCGGCATCCTTCTTTCCTTGAGCAGTTCATTTCCGCAATGGACGATGATTTGAACACGCCTGCCGCCATTGGCCTGATCTTCGAAAAAGTCAGGGAGATGAACAGAGCGCTGGGGGAGGGGGAAGCTGCCACGGACGACTCCCTGCGGGTTCACCTGAGAGATGCCCGTATGCAAGTATCTCTTGCAGGCCGTGTCCTTGGGATCCTGGGGGAATCCCCTGAGGCGTTCTTCGGACAGATAGCAGAAATGGAGGGCCGCCCTGACCCGCAAGAGATTGAGAAGCTCATTGCAGTGAGGGCGGAAGCCAGGGCCAACAGGGATTGGGCCAAGGCGGATGAGATTCGTGACCGCCTCAAAGAGATGGGCGTCATAGTGGAGGATGGCCCCCAGGGGACAACCTGGAGATTTGATGTTTGAGCTTGTTACGGATCTCAGGCCCTGCGGGGATCAGCCCGAGGCCATTGAAGCCCTGTGTGAGGGCGTAAGAGAGGGACTGCGCCACCAGGTCCTGTTGGGGGTTACGGGGTCTGGAAAGACCTTTACCATGGCGAATGTGATTGCACGGGTCCAAAAACCGACCCTGGTCATAGCTCCCAACAAGACCCTCGCAGCCCAGCTCTATGGAGAGTTGAGAAATTTCTTTCCCGGCAATGCCGTGGAGTATTTTGTAAGTTACTACGATTACTACCAGCCGGAAGCATACATTCCCCAGACCGATACCTACATTCAGAAAGACGCTCACATCAATGAACAGATAGACAAGATGAGGCACGCCGCCACCCGTTCGCTTCTGGACCGGGATGATGTCATTATTGTGGCCAGCGTCTCCTGCATCTACGGGCTGGGCTCTCCCGAGGCCTATCACAATATGCTGCTTTATGTGGAGGCCGAAGCCCCCCTTTCAAGGGAGGAGGCCGTAAAGAAATTGGTGGAGATCCATTACGAGAGGGGGGACATGGATTTTTTCCGTGGAAGATTTCGGGTGCGGGGAGATGTGCTCGATATCTATCCTGTCCATGAGGAGGACCGGGCCGTGCGGCTCCTTTTCTTGGGGGATATGGTGGAGGCCATCCAGGAGATTGACCCGCTGACCGGCAGGGTATTGAGGCCGCTCAACCGCATCACCATCTATCCGGCCTCTCATTACGTGACCACGGTGGATATCAGGGAAAGGGCTATCCGCCAGATCCAGGAGGAATTGGAGGAGAGGATCCGTTACTTTCGGGAGAGAGGGAAGCTCATCGAGGCTCAGCGCATTGAAGAAAGGACCCGGTTCGATCTCGAAATGATGCTTGAGATGGGATACTGTCATGGTATCGAGAACTATTCCAGACACCTTACGGGCAGGGCCCCGGGGGAGCCGCCTCCCACCCTCCTCGATTATTTTCCCAAGGACTTTTTGGTGATCATTGACGAGAGTCATATAACGATCCCCCAGCTGCATGGCATGTATCGGGGGGATAAATCAAGAAAAGAGGTCCTTGTGGCATATGGGTTTCGACTCCCCTCGGCCCTGGACAACCGGCCCCTAAGATTTGAGGAGTTCTCCGAGAGGGTGAAACAGATCATCTACGTCTCAGCCACGCCCGGGCCTTATGAGTTGAGTCGGGCCGAAAGAGTCACCGAACAGATTATCAGGCCCACGGGACTGACCGACCCTGAAATCACCATCAGACCTGCTGCCAACCAGGTAGACGACTTGCTCGGCTGGATCAGGGAGCGGGTGGAAAAGAACGAGCGCGTGCTCGTCACTACCCTGACAAAGAACATGGCCGAAGACCTCACCGAATACCTTTCAGACCTGGGAGTCAATGTCCGTTATATGCACTCCGATATCAAGACTATTGAGAGGATGGAGATCATCAGGGATCTCAGGTTAGGGGTGTTTGATGTGTTGGTGGGGATCAATCTGCTGCGGGAAGGGCTGGATCTCCCCGAAGTGAGTCTGGTGGCCATCCTGGACGCGGATAAAGAAGGGTTTCTGAGATCGGAGAGGTCGCTCATCCAGACCTGCGGCAGGGCTGCCAGGAATATCAACGGCACGGTTGTGCTTTATGCGGACCGGATTACCGATGCCATAAGGAGGGCGGTTGATGAGAGTAATCGGCGCCGGCAGATCCAGATGGAGTACAACAGGGAGCATGGGATCACCCCGGAATCCATCCAGAAGAATATTGAGGATATTTTGGGTTCCGTATATGAGGCCGACTATGTGACAGTGCCTGCAGTGGCAGAAGAGGAGGCGGAGTACATGCCTCCGGAACGCATTGAACAGATGATCGAGGAATTGGAAGGGAAAATGAAGGAAGCGGCTCACCGGCTCGAGTTCGAGCAGGCCGCCCTCCTCAGGGATAGGATCAGGAGCCTCAAGGGAAAAGAACTGGAGCTATGGGGCTGACAGATGAATCGGGCTATTGTGACAAAGCCTCCAAGGTCCTTTCCAGGGACGCCATATCCTCCACATTCAGTTCAGGCACAGAGGGATCAATATCCCTGATCATGTTGCTGAGGACCTTTTTGGGACCCACTTCTATAAATAGGTCACCACCATTGCGGATGATTTTCTCCACCGAGCCCCTCCAGTCCACTATATTGAAAATTTGTTCGTACAGCTCCTTCTTGATATGTTTTGGATCCACAAGGGCATCTGTGGAGACATTGGCTATGACCGGTTTGGAGGCAATAAGAAAATCACATTGATCCAGCGCCTTTTTGAACCTCTCTGCTGCGGGCTTCATGATGGGAGTGTGGAAGGGGCCTTCCACCCTCAGGAGCTTGCCCACTTTTCCTTCCTTTTTAAGCTCCTTCGACATGTCCGAGAGCCTCTTCTTGGAGCCCCCCACAACCACCTGGTTCCTTGTGTTTCTCAGGGTGATATAGACCTGGAATTCCTTGCACAGCTCGCAGACCCTGTCGTAGTCCAGCTCGCCCCCTCTGTCCATCACAGCCATGAGGCCTGCATCAGGATAGGCCCGGCCCAGCTCTGTCATGAACGTGGCCCTTTTCCTGACAAGGCTCAGCACCGTTTCAAAATCAATGGCGCCTGAAACAAGGAGGGCCGTGTACTCTCCCAGGCTGTGCCCCGCCAAGAAGGAGGCATCCAGGCCTATTCCCCTGTCATTGCACGCGTCTTCCAGCACCCGGTAACAGGCATAGCTCGTGGTGAGCACGGCGGGCTGGGTGTTGATGGTCTTGTCCAGGTCTCCTCTGTGCATGATTTTCTTGTCGAATCTGGGCTTCCTGAAGCATTGATCAGCAAGGTCATATCCAAGCACTTTGCTGGCTTTTTCGTATATCTTTCGCACTGATTTGAAGGAGTCGTAAAACTCCCTGCCCATGCCCACGTGCTGGGAACCCTGCCCGGGGAAAACTAATGTAATTTTCCGGTATTTCATAAGCTTAGCTCGCTTTGCGGTTGACGATACCTATCGGCATGCCGGATAGTCCCTCTCCTTCCCTCCGGGATTGAAACCCGTTTTGGGAGGAATCTATGCAAGGGTAAGAAAACTTAGATAATTATGCGAGATGTGTCAAGGAGTGGATTTGTGAGAGATTATTCCGTGGGCTTTTCTCCGGTATGTCGGTGTTCAAAAAATTTTTTTATTTCCTGTTTCATGACCTTGCCCATGGTGTTCTTAGGTAAGGCTTCCAGGAAAATTACCTCCTTGGGGCATTTCCAGTCGTGCAGGTATTTCTTGCAATGAGCCTTGATCTCTTCTGGTGCGAGCTTCCTTCCATGCCTCGGAACAACCGCTGCTACCACTTTCTCGCCCCATTTCTCGTCCGGGATTCCGACCACTGAAGACTCGATTACTTCATCGAGTTGATTGATCACCCCCTCGATCTCTTTGGGAGAGATGTTTTCGCCACCGGAAATGATGATGTGCTTCAGGCGATCCGTAAGATAATAGTAGCCATCCCCATCCACTTTTCCCAGGTCTCCCGTCCTGAACCAGCCATTTTCAAATGCCTCGGCAGTTTCCCGGGGTTTACGCCAGTACCCGGGAGTGATTCCGGGGCCCTTTAGCCAGATCTCACCGGTTTGCCCTGCCTCCACATCCTTAAAAGTTACCGGGTCTACGATTCTCACTTTAAGGTGGGGCAGGGGGGTGCCGATGGATCCGGGTTTCCTTATTCCTCTCACCGGGTTGGAAAAATTCATTCCCGTCTCCGACATGCCCTCGCGTTCCACCGGTTCCTTGCCGAACGTTTCTCTTATCCTCTCGAAGTCTTTGGGCAGGAGGGGGGCCGATCCAGAAGTCAAAAGGCGTAGGTGGTGGAAGTCCATTTTTCGGTGTCCAATATACTCCAACAGTCTCACATACATGGGAGGAACGGCCATGAATATTGTGGCGACATATTTCCCCTCTTTTTCTGTCAGCCGCTCTATGACTCTATCCGGGGAAAACCGGTCGATCATGAGCACATGGGCTCCTGCCATCAGGGAGGTGTGTAGGGCAAAACAGAGCCCGTGGACATGAAAGAGGGGGAGGGCGTGGCACAGGACGTCCGAGTCTGATATTTCCCAAATGTCAATAATGTTTATGGCATCGTGGACAAGGTTCTTCTGGGTGAGAATTGCCCCTTTGGGCCTTCCTGTGGTTCCGGAGGTGTAAACAATGAGACCTGGATCCTGTGGGCCTACCTCTATCTCTGTCAACATATCAGAGAAAGAACGAAAGAAATCCAGGGCCTGGTAAGGTACTTCCGTATTTACGGAAATGGTTGGAAGCCGCGGGGCTGTTTCCCTGACTATTTGCTGTTGTTTTTTTCCGGCAAGAATCAGTTTCGCACCTGCATCGTTGATGAAATATGACATCTCGGATTTTTTGAATCCTGGATTCAGGGGGACCGAGATGGCGCCTATCTTTTGTAGCGCAATATGGGCAACCACGAAGACCAGCGATTTTTCGAGGAAGAGGATGACCCTGTCTCCTTTCTGAACGCCCATATCCAGGAACAAGGCGGCCATCCGATTTGAGTCCTGGTGCAATTCCAAATAAGAGACCTCCGTCTCTACGCTACTCCCCCTGAAAAATGTAATAGCGGTTTTTTCACTATGGACCAGGGCGCTCTCAATAAAGAGATCTTTCAAGCATTTACCCGGCATTGGTACCTCCAATTGTATGCTATAAGAAAATGGAAGAAAAATCCATTGCATAGCCCATCCTCATTCCCGAGTCGGTAAGGGCAGGCCCCTATCCTGATGCTGTTGTTTAGGGTTCCATGCAAGGAATCTTTCTAAGTAGCCTTGGAGTGCTCGCCCGCCAAAATACGCGGCGGGGTTGCGGGTAATGCTTGATAACCAGATGACTTTCAGTGTATACAGACAATTCCTACAATAGCGCTCCTTAAACTTTAGAGCACCTGGCTGAGGTTGAGGCGAGGGAGGGATGGGAGCGGTGGAATTCGGGAAATAGGGTGAGCGAGCTGATAGATTCAACTTGTTGGACATCAGTGCAGGGAGGGATATTATGAAAGGACCCATAAGATTGGTCAGGTCGCAGGATATAGCGGGGTATGAAAACCGTGGACCCATTTTCGAATGGTCGGATGGCCCTGCATATCTCATGATCGAACGGGCCAGCTTCGGAGGAAAGACGGGCGCTGTGCTCTGCTATTACAACCCTCCGGTCCACCAGGTGGGTAACCCCGGACTGGATGCATACCTTGAAGGCCTCGGGAGGGTCTTGAATGAAGGGGATGCCTTTGAGTTTCTCCTCCTCTACGGCGCAAACGATCCGGTTCACGCAGGAGGTGATCTCAAGGAAAGCCTTGGCAAGCTGGATAGGACACTGGAAGCAAAAGAGAAAAAAGAGCAGGAGGGCGCTTCACCGGAAGAGATTGATCGGCTTTTTGATTGGGCGGATGGCAGGCTGAAAAAAGGGATCGCCCTTCACGGGAGGGTGAGGGAGATCGCCGGCAGGATGAGAGTTGTTGCCGTGTGCGGGGGGGGCACCCGGTATGGAGGCTCCGCAGAGATCCCCCTGATGGCCGATTACCTGGTCGGGGATTCAAGGAGTGCCATGTGCTTTAGCGAGGCCATGATCGGTTTGATTCCCGGCTGGGCCGGGATAGCCAGGACCCTGATCAAGGCGGGTCCTGTCAATGCCAGGTACATGTCCATGACCTCAAGGGAGGTAAAGGCCGAACAATTGCAGAAGATCGGCATTTACAATGTGGTGGTCCGTGTGCCCTTTTCTTTTCCAAGGCGTGAGAAGACAGAAGATCCCAAAGCCGACAAGGCCAGGTATCTGGAGGCCTTGGAGGCCCATGACAGGGAAACCGGCCTCCTCCTGTTGCCAAAAGGGCTGGAAATCGCCACGTGCCCGGAGAAAGATATCCCCGTGGTGAGCGAGGCGGAGAGAGCGGTGCTGGCCGAGGATGAGGAAATATCAAGAGAGGTGGCCAGGAGAAAAGACCCTGAGAATTACTCCCGGTTCTGGGGAAAGCCCCTGAGGGAGGTGAAGCAGGAGATGGCCGAGATGGGAAGGCCTCTTGCTCCCCAGTCCATTGAGGCGCTGACAAGACTTCTTTCAGGGTATGACCCCGGGAGCTTTGATGAGACCCTTTTTGTTGAAGAGGAGATGAGGGCCGATGCCAGGCTCTACAGGGACCCCAGGTTCCGTGCCGGTCTGGTGGCCACCCTTGAGCAGCGGGTGGCGGATTACAGAATGCCTCAATGATGCCGAGGAAGGAGAAGGCATAAAAAGCTGGATTGAGAGGAGAAGGGAGGAACTGAAATGAGTGAATATGATCTTTTTAAGGTGCACCCCAAGATGCCCAAGAGTGTCAGGCTGGGGGATATTACGGTAAGGGACGGTTTCCAGCACGAGGAGGTCTGGATCCCAACTGAGGCCAAGGTATATTACCTTCAGGAATTGGCCTTTGCAGGGGTGAAGAGGATGGAGGTGACCAATCTCGGAAATCCCAGGATCATGCCGCAGTTCAGGGATGCTGAAGAGGTGTTGAAGGGAGTCCATGACGACATATTCAAGAAGCGGCTGACAAAACGGGGGCTTAAGCATGAAGAGATAGAATGGACCGTAGTGACCATCAGGGAGCCGTCAGTGGACAAGGCCATAGCGCTGAAAGAAAAAGGCTACGGCCCGGACCGGGTCCTTATGATGGTTTCCACGGATGAGCAGCACCACTTTGCAAACAGCGGCACCACTCTGCCCGAGTACTGGAAAGAGGCGGAGCGGTGTATCAAGAAATGCAAGGATGCCGGTATCAAGATGTGCGGGACTGTGAGCACCATCTGGGGCAGCCCCATATCGGGCCCCACCAGGTTCGAGGATGCCGTTGAGTTCACCAAGAGGTGGTTGAGCATTGGTGCGGATGATATTGAGCATGCAGACCATGACGGTTCAGCTCCGCCGGATCAGGTATACCGGTACTTTTCCATGATCTTGGACGAGATCCCCAATCCGGATCTCCACGTGGCCCATTTTCATGTGACCAGGGGGTGGGGGCTGGCCAATGTTCTGGCCGCCCTTCAGGCAGGCATTGAGATCTTCGAGGGCACAATTGGGGGAACAGGCGGCCAGCCCGCCAATTTTCTCGACAGGACCCCGGTGCCTGGTACCGGAGCCTATTATTACAAAGACCCCAATGTGGTGGGCCTTGTAAGCTTTGAGGACATGTGCGTGATGCTCGATGAAATGGGGATTGATATCGGAGGCATCAATGTCGACAGGATCCTGGAGCTTGGTATGATGATGGAAAGAACGGTGGGCCGGAGGCTCCGTTCGGAGTCCATCCTGAACGGCAGGATCCCGAAAGAGCCCCGGGAGGAATTCAAACGCCCAGGTCTGCCAAAAAGAAAGGAATCGTTAGGCGAAAGGCCGGACCAGATCATCCCCGACGGTTGGCCTGAAAAGGCCGAGGTGCCGGAGGCATTGCTGCAAAGACAGTAATGCTGCTTTCACCTAAGTGGGGGTGTGTCTATGGCCGAAGAAAGGGGAATTCTGTCATAGAGTTCCCTTTTTATGAATGCTGCCAGGGAAGATATCTGCCCCATATCCAGCCCGGTATATATTTTATGGGTTTCAAAAAACCGGATGAGATCTTCGGTGGGTTGATTGCCGGGGGCCCCGGTCACACAGCCCCCGGCCCCTCCCAAGGATGCATCAAAGCGCCGGATTCCCAGATCGTAGGCTATCTTGCTATTTGAAATGGCAGCCTCGCCCGATACGTGGTGAGGGTGATACCCCAATCTGTCTGCATCCCGTCCCTTTCTTTTCTCGAGTAGTGTTTCCAAGATCCTCCTGGTTTCCGAGGGACCTGCCACCCCCTGGAGGTCAGAGTAGGTGACCGTATGTGCGCCGAGATCAAAGAACAGGTCCGTGTAACGACTTACCCGTTCCAGGTCGGCCTCGATTAGAGTCTCAGTTTCCACGTCAAAGTAGCCAAAGACTGCTGAAATGTAGGCCACCACCCGGATGCCCCTGGAACTCGCATCTTTTACAATGGACCTGTTTGTCTCCACGGCTTCCTCTATGGTGCATCGTAGATTGGCCAAATTGTGTGCCTCCACTGCCGAAAAGAAGATCCCGAGGGTGTGATCATATCCCTCTGGGCCAAGATTCAATGCGAGGAATCGCCGGTACCCGGCCTTGTTGGGAACCAGAGTGATCAGGTTTAGCCCGCTGACCCTGCCAAGCATTGAAGCAATCTGCCTTAAGGCCCCTTCTTCCATTGCAGGAGCAATTTGAGGGTGGACACAGGAGAGAATCTCCATGTTTTTGAACCCGGCCGCCATCAGACCGTGGGCGATTTTTACCCTGATTGAGGGGGTAAAGAGGTGGAGATATGCTGCCGGGACATTCTGACCGAACTCCCTCAGGGTGACATCTGTGATGATGGGGCCTTTGTCTTCTGTTTTTGCCATGACTATGGTTTCGTTTTCCTGTTCCTGGGGCGCGGCGGAACCGTCCTTTTTCTTATAACACATAATCTTGAAATCTTTTTGGAGGAATTGCAATAAGAGATCGTTTCGGCTGTAACCTTCCAGCCCGTCATGTTTTGAGGTTGTCTCTTCCCCTCCATTTCATTATTCTATTGCATCATCCCCCTCCAGAATCGGTTTTGTGGCCCTGCCAAGGACACCGCTACCTTCTCCCAAGCGGCATTGTGAGGGAGAAGACTGAAGGCAAAAGCAAGGGGAGAGCGTCACATCGATATGGTCATTGGCGGATAAGCCTGCCCTTGTCACCCAGCAACCGGTGGGGGCAGGGGACATTTTTCTCCCTGCTTGCAGCAGGCAAGAGCGCCAAAAAATCGGGGGAGAGGCAGTAAGGAGGCCTGCCTTCAGCAGGCAGGGGCGCACAAAGAGACAGAATGCTGGGAGAAGATGTTGTGATGCTGAGTTTTGCGTGTATTGATTTGCAGCTCTGATGTGCGCTTGTATT
>JAOZOW010000067.1:0-7087 GCA_029933075.1 Deltaproteobacteria bacterium
TGATTCAACAGGTAGGTCATTTTCAGATTTGCTCTTTACCCTGGATCGGTTTTCTATTTTTGGCCCTTTTCCGATATCTGGACACTGGGAACCTCAAGGATGGCCTCCCCCTTTTGATCTTTTGGCTCATGGAATCACTGGGTTCCTACTACATCGGCTACATGGTGTCCCTGGCCATGCTCTGCGTTACGGCCACTCATCTATTTGTCAATAAGAGGTACCTTGATCTTCGCCTCTGGAAGTCCCTTTTGGTTATAGGGGGTTGTTATCTCCTGGCCATGTTTGCGGTATCCCTCCCTTATCTGGAGTCCAGCCATTACTATGATTTCAGGAGGTCTCTGGGAGAGAACATCCTGGGCTCCGCCATTCTCCCTTTCAGCTTTTTTCTTCCTTCCAGCTTTAATGCTCTGCTTGGGAGGGTGCATCGATTGAACGATCTCTTCCACATTTCTCATATTCACGAGAAAACGCTTTTCATGGGGATACTCGGAAGTCTCCTGTTTCTTTACGGGCTGTATCAATATCACATAAAAAAATGGAGACCGGATAATCCCATCTACTACAAACACGCACTCATGCTGGCGATCATCTTTTCTGTGCTTTCCCTGGGGCCGATCATCAGCACCGTGGTCATTTGCATTAAGGGAGAGCTGAGTCAAGGCATGGGGGAGCTGACCTGGGGGTTCCTACCGGTGCCGTTGCCTTACCTGGTCTTTTATTATCTGTTCCCGGGGTTCTCTTCAATGAGAACGCCAGCCCGATTTGGCATCATTTTTATGCTTGCTGGCCTGGTCATTGCCACTTACGGCTTCGTATGTATCAGGAATCGGTTTCCCTCCAGTAGGGCGAGAGGGCTGTTCTCGGGACTGATCCTTATTTTTTTGGTCGTTGAGCTATGCCCGGTACTCCCTTTCAGCAAGGTGGAGCCGGTACCCGAGGCCATCCGTGCCATTGAAGAAATTGGCAGGGGAACGGGGGCTTGGGCCTATTACCCTACAGGGTACAGACGGTCGCAGGCTTACTATGACTGGACGCTCACCGCCCGGTATATCTATTACAGTTCCTATCATTCCAAGGAGGTGATAAACGGCTTTTCCGGCTTTGAGTGCCCGAGCAATGAGAGGGCCAAGCGGTTCCTTAAGTACCTTGACGAGGAGGGTCACCTGGACAGATTGAGGGAGATGGGCATCAGCCACATTGTGGTGTTCCCCGGGGCCATGACCCCCGAAGAGGAGAAGAGGATCAATCGGCTTCTTTGGAGGCAGAGTCTTGCTAAGATTCGAACCTTCAAGGACGGCTCCTATATTTGTATGATCAAAAAGCCCCCGGAGGAGCGGATCGCATCCCTGTCAAAGGTTTTCCGCCTCGGGATTGCCGATGGCGGTTATCTTCTGGGTATGCTCTCATTCGGGAACCGCGCCGAGTATGTTTCAGGCTCCAGGGACCTGTTTGAAAATGTTTCCATCGACATTATAGGTCCTGACAATCGAATCCTGCATAGGTTCAAGGCGCGGTTTCTCTTCCCTGCTGTGGTCGAGAGGGAGCATGATATCCTTTTCCGAATAAAGATACCAGAGGGCTTGCACACAGAGAAAGTCGCCAGGGCCGTTGTGAAATTTCACAAGAGACACGAGCAGGTCCTGGTGACAGGGGATGACATTTTACGGGTTGCATCCCTTCACAGGCCCCTGTCGAGGGAAGAAATCGAGGGAATCAAGCTGGTATGTGAAACCGACATCTTGGGCCCTTTTCAGGCAGGGGGTCACATTGAGGCATTGAAAGTGAGGATTATCAATGGAGGCGAGATCCTCCTCCCGGCCCTGGGTGTGTTTGTGAAGGAGGAGCATCTTCTGACAGAACCTCTGGCCAGGCTGGGGATAAGGGAGGCTGAAAAGGTAGGAGATTTTCGGATTGGGCTCTCCACAAAGTGGTGGAATCCTACCACTGGAGGAGAAGTTGTTGCACCTAAGATCGTCACATGGCTGCCCCATAACATTGGACCAAAGAGCAAGGTGCCCCTAAGCGTACTCACCCGTACACCCAAGAATCCGGGGAGCTATATACTGGAGGTCGGAATAATCCAAGGGCCTCGAAGATGGTTAGGGGACAGGGGCATGGAGACCCTGAAGATCCCTGTCAGGGTAAGGTAGTCCTCTGTATGAAAAGTTACTTTTGGTGGATTTCCCCTCTTGCTAACAAAGCCGCACCCAAGGCCCCGATGATCTGAGGCTCGGAATGGATATGGATGGAGTGACCGAGGTTTTCTTCAAACAGTGCCACAATACCCCGGTTCTTGGCAACTCCGCCGCTCATGGTCACTGCCCCTTCAATACCCACGCTTTGGGCCATACCCCACACCCGACTTACCACGGCCCTGTGAAGGCCTCGAATTATCTGTTCCCTGGGCCTGTTCTGGGCAATGAGTGAAATGACTTCCGATTCGGCAAAGACGGTGCAGACGCTGGAGATGGGAATCTCCTTCTGGGCCTTGAGGGAAAGCTCTCCGAGTTCTTGGACAGGCACTCCGAACGTGCCTGCCATTACCTCCAGGAATCGGCCTGTCCCGGCAGCGCATTTATCGTTCATGGTAAAGTCAAGCACTCTCCCTTCGGCGTTGATACGGATAACCTTTGAGTCCTGACCCCCTATGTCGATGACGGTGCCCGTGTCAGGAAAAAGGTGGTGCGCACCCATGGCATGGCAGGAGATCTCGGTGATCTTTCTGTCTGCAAATGGGATGTTGATCCTGCCGTAACCGGTTGCCACCACGTGATGCAATTGTTCCCGTGAAACACCGACAAGGCTTAGGGCTTCCCTGAGTGCCTCTGTGGCGGCCCGCACTGGATCCGCGCCGGTCTCCTGAATGGAATAGCCCAGCATCGTGGCGTCCTCATCGATTATCACGGCCTCGGTGCTCAGCGAGCCCACATCAATCCCTGCGAAGTAAGTCATACACCGAGCCCCTCAAGAAAGGCCTCTATCCGGGTGCGCGCCTGCTCCTCGGAATAGGTGCGAAAGTCCGTCATATCCGATTCGATGATAAGGGACTTGATTCCCAGTCGCTCCATGAGGAGCCGTTTCAGGTCATACTGGCCGACCGAATATGGCTTGCAGCTCCTCAGGGAAAGGATTACCAGACCGTCCACCTGATAGTCTCTGATCATTTTCTCCATGAGCTTGAGTCTGTGGCTGAGGTTGTTGTTGAGAATGATAAGGCTGTATGCCTTAGCCATGGACTCAAAAGGGGATTCTTCAGTGAGATGGTGTATGGTTTCGGCCCAGGCGTTTGTGTAAGTGGCCGCAACAAAGTTGACCCCCCTTTCCGCAAACAGATGGGACCAATCCCTGAGCTTGAACCACACGGCGATGTTATCCCACATAAGACGTTTTTTTTCCTCCCGCACGGCCCCGATGCCCTCCTCAATGCGTTCATTGAGCTCATTTAAAAGGACCCGGTAGTATTCCAAGGCGACTGGCAAACCCCTGAGGGAGACGACAGGGGCCAAGTGAACGAAGGCGTCGAATATGGTCATGGGAGCGGGCCGGTGCTTCATGGCGGCGAGCACCTGCCCCCATGTGCGGGAGGTTTCGGCCGCAATGCGGATGATCTTTTGAAAGCGCTTGTGAGAATATTTTCGCCCGGATATTTTTTCCAGTTCCGGGACCATCTCTTCAAACTGTCGTACCATGAAATGAATATCGCCGCTGCGGATCTCCTGAAAGTTGTACGGCGTATCGAAAGTGATCAAAGGGATATCCCATTGATGGGACAGTTGCTTATACCAGTACAGCACTGTCTGGCAGATATTATTGGAGGCAAACAGGAGGTCCGGCCGGGGCAATCGCCCCGCTGGGGTCTTGCCCGAAAAGGCATGGCCCAGGTCGATGCGGGCGTACGAGCAGAGGTCTGAGTGATATCCCTTTTTTTCGGCCTCGGCGCACAGTTCCGGCCCCATTTTCTGTGCACCGCACAGGGCCCCGTGATTTTCCGGGTAAATCGTATAAAAACCGAATACTCGGAGGATCTCCACCGGGGCGCCGCTTGTCACCCAGGCTACCGGCCTGGCCCCCTTTGCAAAACGGGACAGGTAGTAGTGGCGCGTCATGATTTGTCTGAGGCGACCGGCGCATTTAAGGGGAGGCCCCATAAAAGGGTTCGGCTCCCGGAGGCGCTTCTTTTTCCTCTTTTCCATGATACGAAAGAGCAAAGGCGCCCCTAAGTCTTTCATGAATTGATATTGTGTGCGTCTAATAATAGACATGAGTAAACCCGATCAGTTGGATCTCCCCCCGGCATTCAATGCTTTGTAGTAATGCTTTCCCGATGGACCCTGACAATTTCAATAAATGCCTCCAGTCTCGTCTTCATTTGGCCGCTCAGGCCTTGGTTCAACTCGGTATCCAGTACCAGGGAAGGGACCCCACGTTTTTTCAGCTCCTCCTGGAGGTTGGGGACATCGAACCATTCCGGCTCGCAGAACTTCACGACATTGAAGATGACTCCCTTGGCCCCCGTGGCGTTTATGAGGCTAAGGAGATGCCGCATCCTGTCGGAGATGGAGGACCCCCTTGTAGGGCATGGAGGCATGTGAAAATAGCACTCGGCCATGTATTCAAACGGGTCTCCGGGCTTTTCGTTCGAAATAAGCAGACGCCTGCTGCCGTTAAGCAGGTCATCGTGCCCCACCTGCACGTCCAGGTCATCTAACAGGGTCAGGATTTGCGGTGGATTTGGGAGGATGCCGCTCAGGATGATGGTCGCGCCGTTTCTACTCTCTTCACTCCTGGTTTGGGTCAGAAAGCCCTCAAGCTCCGCAATATAGTCGTCGGGGAAAAGGTATTCCCCTTTTCGGATTGTCCTGTAAAACGCTTCGTTGCTTGCATCCAGCCTCCTTGCGGCCCTGAGATCGTAAAGCTCGCCCAGGAGCTCCGAGATCCTCCGTCCCATATCGACCTTTTCTCTGAGGCTGTCCATTTTTAGGGGACCGAATTGCCTTTTGAGCTCGGCTGCCAGTGCCTTGAGGTTTTTTAGGTAATAATCCCGGGCTGTATGCCCGTGAGGGATCTTTGGATGGTAGAAGAAATAGCAAGGCTTTCTCGCCCCGATGAAGTCATAGATGACACTTGCCAGATTCTGGATGGAATCGCAGGTATGGGGGAAAAGAAACCCGTCCAGAAAGTCACACTTGCCCTGGAGAATCAACTCCAGCCCCAGCCTTACAACCGAGCAGATATAAGGCTGAAGATGCGCTCCGGCTTGCCTGATCTCCAGGGGCGGGTCCCAGATCTCGGCTGGAACGATATCAAGGGCCCATAGGATCTCGCGAGGGTACAGGGCCGGGAATACACCCATGAGGCGTCTGCCCTTTTCCTTCTGTTCCAGGAGATATTCCTTCCGGGTAATATGCATGCTTTTCTCAGCGCTCACAGACTAAGCTCGCAATATAAAGGGCCAATGGAGGATGTGTCAAGGCGAACCCCTGTCCGGGCAGCCTGCAGTTGCGGTTGATACATGGTGGGGCTGTTCAGGCCTTTTTCTTCATCCGGCTTTCCAGGCTGTGGGCCAGGGAGCAGAGCACCGGGACAACAATTAAGGTGAGGAGGGTGGCCACACCCAGACCGAATATCACAGCCACTGCCATGGGGCCCCACCACTGGGAAGACTCGCTCCCTATCTCTAAACTCAGCTTGCGAAAGTCAAAGCTCACACCGGTCGCCATGGGAATAAGGCCCAAGATGGTGGTAATGGCCGTCAACATCACAGGGCGGAACCGGATCAGCCCCGCTCTTTCCAGGGCCTTGCGGGAGGAGAGCCCCTTGGCCATGAGCTGATGGTAGTAATCGATGAGCACGATGGCATTGTTGACCACCACCCCGGCCAGGCTGATGATCCCGATGCCGGTCATGATAATCCCGAACGCCATGCCCGTTATGAGAAGGCCGGCAAAGACCCCGATCAAAGAGAGCAGCACCGAAGTGAGGATAATGAAAGGTGTGGTGAAGGAGTTAAACTGGGTCAGGAGAATGACAAAGATCAAAAAAAGCGCCGCAACAAAGGCCTTGGTGAGAAAAAGCTTTGACTTCAGCTGCTCCTTCTGTTCCCCGGTAAAACGATAGGTATAGCCTCTGGGCCACTTGAAGTCGTTTCGGAGCCTATTGTCGATGTCGCGTATCACCGCATTGGCCAGGCGTCCGGAGACATCCCCCGATACCGTGACAACCCTTTTCTGGTCCAGTCTCATGATAGCCCCGATGCCGCTTGCAAGCTTTACCTGGGCTACACTGGTCAGGGGAATGGGCTCTCCTCTGGGCCCGGAGATGGTGATTCGTTTGAGGCTTTCTACCGAGTGCCGGTCGCGGTCGGGCAGCCTGGCGATTATGTCATATTCATCCTTTCCTTCGCGAAATACCCCTACCTTGACGCCGTTGATGGCCGCCTTGACGGTGTAGGCGATGGTGTAGGTATCCAGCCCCATGAGCGCGGCCTTTTCCTTGTCCACCCGCACCCGGATCTCGGGCTTGCCCTTCACATAATTGTCCTTAAGGTCCACCAGGCCGGGTATATCTTTGATTTTTTTGCGCACCCGTGCGGCCAGCTCACCCAGTACATGGATGTCTTTGCCCGTAATTTCGATATTCACCGGGGGACCGGTGGGAGGGCCTTCCTGTTCCTTTTCCACCTGGATTTCCGCCCCTGTGATGGTTGCCAGAAGCCTTTTTCGAACCTCCTTTACTATCCCTGAGGAAGGCCGGGTCCGATCATGGAAATCTTTGAAATCCAGGGCCACTCTGTTGATATGGGTGCCGGTGCCGCCCTGGGAGAAGGGATCTCCTCCCACGGAACCGATGTTTGCAATAACATACTTGATATCATCATACTGGGATACGATTCTTTCCACCTTGGCCACCAGCCTGTCAGACGCATCCAGGTTGGTCCCTTCCGGGGCCTTGATATGCACATAGGCCCTGCGGGGCTCTGTATCCGGAAAGAATTCCGTCCCCTTGCCGAAAAGCACGAATGCGCCGATGAGGCCCACGAGAAGCAGGAAGGCAGAGCTCACCACCAGTAGACGGTGGTCGAGGGACC
>JAOZOW010000067.1:7187-15208 GCA_029933075.1 Deltaproteobacteria bacterium
CCCACGAGAAGCAGGAAGGCAGAGCTCACCACCAGTAGACGGTGGTCGAGGGACCCCTTCCTGCATGTGGCGGTATATGTTCTCCACTATTACGATGCCATTGTCCACGAGCATGCCCAAGGCCAGAATCAGGGAAAAAAGGACCACCATGTTCAGGGTTATATCGAAGCCGGTGAGTATGCTGAAGGTGATGAACATGGAATAGGGGATGGCCAAGGCGACGAATATTGCGGACCGGCCCCCGATAAAGAAAAAGATCACTGCCAACACCAGGACCAGACCTGAGAGGATATTGTTCTCCAGGTCGGAGACCAGGAGCCGGACATCGTGAGACATGTCGGATGTGAGGTGGATCTTCAGGGCCGAGGGAAACAGTGGTTTCATTTCCTGGACTGCCCGCTTGACCTCGTCCGTGACCCGCACGATATTTTCGCCGCTCCGTTTCAGAACCGCCAGGGTGACACTCTTGTCGCCGTTGAGGCGGCTGCGGGTCAGGGGATCTTTAAAGCTGTCCTTGATCTCCGCCACATCTCTGAGGTAGACCGGCTTGCCGTCACGCACAAAAGCGACGATGGAGAAAATCTCCGAAGGATCTTTGAAGTCCTCGGGTACCCTGACCAGGTACTTGGCCTCTCCGATGTCCATGCTCCCGCCTGGCATGTTGACGTTGCTGCGGGCGACGGCACTGATAAGGCTGGAGAAGGGGACGTTATAGGCGCCTACCCGGTCAAGGTCGAATTCCACGTGGATTTCCCTTTCAAGGCCCCCGGAGAGTCTGGCATCCAGGACGCCCGGGATGGATTCTATCCTGTCTTCCAGGTCTTCTGCGAATTTCTGGAGCCTGCGGAGGCTGAAAGGTCCGGAAAGGACCACGCGGATCACCGGCAGATCCGAGAAATTGACTTCTTGAATTACAGGCTCATCCGGGAGGTCGGAAGGCAGATCATTCTTGGCCTGATCCACTTTGTCTCTAACCTTCTGAACCGCATCGTCGATATCCACGCCGGGCAAAAACTTCACGGCTACGGTGCTCAACCCTTCCGCGGACGTGGAGCGTATCTCCTCTACATCCGAGATGCCCTTGAGTTTTCTTTCGATGGGAATCGTGATGAGCTTTTCCACGTCCTCGGGCGCGACACCCTCGTATGTGGTGGTGACAAAGACATAAGGGATGGTGATGTCGGGGAAAGATTCACGTGGCAGTGTGGCATAACAGTACACACCGGCCACCACGATTAATACGAGGAGGGCCAGCACCGTCACCTGTCGTTTGAGGGCAAGCTGATTGATGATCATTGCACCTGAACCCTCATGCCCTCTTCAACTTCACTCTGCCCCACCACGATCAGGTGATCGCCCACCTTCAGCCCTTTGGTGATCTGGACCCGGTCGCCCTCGATGACGCCGATGGAAACCGTTCTTGCCTGAACCACGCCCTCTTTTTCCACATAGACAAGGCGTTCGCCCCCTTTGTCCACGAGGGCGAAGAGGGGAGCCACTAAGGCATCGGGGATCACCCGGCGCAGAAAGGCCACGCGGGCTATCATGCCAGGTCGGATTTCATGAGCGGGATTGTCTATCACTACCCGCACAGGAAAGGTTTTTGTGGCAGGATTGGCCTTGTAAGCCACAAAGTCCACTTTGCCCTGGAGCCTGCGGCCGGGGAAGGCATCGATCCTGACAGAGGCTTCCTGGCCTACCCGGAGATAGCGGACATCCAGCTCCGGCACATTCACATTGATCTTGATCCTGTCCACGTTCACCAGGTCAGCGACGGGCTTTCCACGGTCAATGAACTCTCCCTGGTCCACGAACAAATGATTTACCATCCCTCTGACAGGCGCCTTTAGAAAGCCCCGGTTGTATTCCACTTGGGCCTGGCGGAGATTGGCCTCAGCAAGAATGCGTTCGGTCAGGGTGCGGTCCAGTTCCTCCTGATTGATGATTTTTCTGTCGAAAAGCTGCTTTCGGCGTTTGTAGACTGCATCGGCCAGGTCATATGCAGCCTTTGCGCGATCCAGCGAGGCCTTAAGTGAGGAGACATCAATTTTCGCTATGAGCTGCTCCTTCCGGACAAGATCGCCCTCTTTCGGGCCGATCCACTCCACCCGACCGGAGGCATCCGCTGACACACGCACGTCCTGCCAAGCCTCGGTTTCGCCGGGGAGGACCAGGATATCCCTGATGGGAACAGGTGCTATGGTCACCACGGATACCTTCACTGTCTTGATCCGGTTGGCCGCGTGTTTGTCCTCGGCGCTTGTCTCAGACCCCTTGCACCCGGCGAATGCGGTTAGTGCAAAGAGCGCAGCTAAGATCATAAGTAGTTTACAGGTATTTTTCATCTACTCTTCTTTCCTCTGCCCGATGCCGTCAAATGTCAGGCGAAGCAAGCGTTCCGGCCTCTGGGGGTCCTGCGATTCGGGATGGAGGTAATCGAGGTGCAGGCAGAAATCGATCAGGCTGAGGACCAGAACCGCCACATCATCCGCATCCTCCCCCATGACCTCTTGACGGGAAATGCCTTCGAGGTAGATTTTTTTTATGGCATCTAACATCCGGCGGTGATACCGCTCGAAATCATATTCGGGGACCCCCTGGGGCGGACCGAACACCAGGTTGTGGATCATTCGGAAAAGGTCCTGGTTTTCCTGGACCCCCACGTAAATGCGTTTCCATAAATCAAGGAGCCGTTGGAGCACCGTGCCCGGCTTGCGGAATACTTCCTGGAGCAGGATCTCCTGTTGTCAAGAAAAAACTTACCTACCGGTAGGTAAATACTCTCCCCATCCCCCACCCAGCCTTGCATCATGGTCCTGTTTCCTGTAAAAGGTATGGTATCCACTGGTTTTTCAGGATGAATTCTGTTTTGGAGACCTGCGGCGATGACGTTCAATGTTTTTTCATTTCACGAATGTCTGTTTTGCCCGCGGTACTCTCCTGAGAATGAGATAGGGGTATGATCGAACAAGAGGCCGATATCGTTTTCAACAGGATGATTGCCCGCAACACCTTTTTGATGGCCTTAAAATCTCCTGAAATCACCTCCCTGGCCCGACCTGGTCAGTTCGTGATGGTGCGTGTCAGCAAGTCCGCAGATCCCCTTTTGAGGCGTCCCTTTTCCATCTGCGGTACACGGGGCGGCGATTGCTTTATGATCCTTTACCGGGTGGTGGGTGTGGGCACGGCAATCCTTCGGAATGCTGGAAAGGGAGATAGACTGTCGGTTCTGGGGCCGCTCGGGAGGCCGTTTGATTTTTCTGAAAAGGGGAAAACCTCCTTTTTGGTGGCAGGGGGTATCGGCATTGCCCCGCTCCTTTTCCTGGCCGGGGTCATGGATCCAGGGGAATGTATGCTTCTTGCCGGCTATGGAACATCAGCGGAAGTGGTGCCCGTGGAACAGGTGGGGCTCAGCCAGGAGAATCTCTTGATCGCAACAGATGATGGCACTTTGGGGCACAAGGGAGTTGTGACAGACCTCCTGGAAGGCCAACTGGGTAAGTGGCGCCGGGGGCGGCCCGTGCTTTTTGCGTGCGGTCCGCTTCCCATGCTGAAACGGGTCGCAGCCATGTCATTCGAGCGAGAGCTGGAGTGCCAGGTGTCCGTGGAGACGGCCATGGCCTGTGGTATTGGGGCCTGCCAGGGTTGCGCCGTGAGGGCATCTTCCAGGGAAACACAACCTTATCTTCAAGTATGCAGGCACGGTCCGGTGTTTTCAATCCGATCCCTTGACTGGAAAGCGTTATGACAGGAGACAGACCTGACCTGACCGTAAATATTGGTTCTATTGAATTGAACAATCCGGTGCTGGCCGCCTCCGGGACCTTTGGATACGGAGAGCAATATGCAGAGGTCGTGGATCTGAGCAGGCTCGGGGGCATTGTGGTCAAGGGGCTTTCTCTGCGCCCCCGTCCCGGTAACCCGCCTCCCAGGATCGTGGAGACCCCTTGCGGCATGCTGAATGCCATCGGGCTGGCCAATATGGGCCTGGAGGAGTTTTTGAATGAAAAACTCCCCTGGCTGCGGAAACTGGACACCGTGGTCATTGTCAATATTTACGGCCACAACGTGGAGGAGTACGGCATGGTGGCCGAGGGTCTCAGGGGGGCGGAAGGTATCAGCGCCCTTGAGGTGAATGTCTCATGTCCCAATGTGGAGCAGGGAGGCATGGCCTTCGGTACGGACCCGGATGCGTCAGCACGGGTGACGGAGCAGGTCCTGAAAAAAGCCGACAAGCCCGTGATCGTGAAGCTTACCCCCAATGTCACGGATATCCGAAGCGTGGCACAGGCTGTGGAAAGGGCGGGGGCCCATGGCATTTCGCTTATCAACACACTCTCCGGAATGGCAATAGACGTTGAGAAGAGGGTCCCCAGGCTGGCCAATGTCTCCGGAGGCCTTTCCGGTCCGGCCATTCGGCCGGTGGCCCTTTATATGGTCTATCAGGTGGTTAGAGCGGTCAATCTCCCCGTCATAGGGGTCGGGGGCATTATGAACTACCGGGACGCCCTGGAGTTCCTTATTGCGGGCGCCAGGGCGGTGCAAGTGGGCACGGCCAATTTCGTGAATCCGAGCACAATGCTTGAGATCATTGAGGGGCTGGAGCGGTTTTGCAGAGCCCAGGGTATCATTGATATCAATGAAATTATCGGAAGCCTGAAAGAAGATTAACCCCCGGTTTGCGTAATTTTTTCTACCAGCATTTTGATTGCCTGCATGTATTCGGCCAGACCTTGTAGGAAGATATCATTATGATTGGCCCCCGGTACCATGACCAGTCTTTTGTCTTGGGCCCCGCAGGCATTGTAAAGGGCCTTGCCGTCAGAGAAGGGGATAATGTGGTCGCGTTCAGCGTGAATGATCAGTGTGGGTTTTAGAAAGCCCCGGATTTTTTCAAGATTTCTAAACCCCTCCTCTTCCTTGTAACCTATGGCATCCGGGTCAACCCCTATCAACCTGAGCAGGGGGCCGGCATATGCGAACCCGCTCTCCACAATGAGCCCTTCAATCCGGTCCTTGTAATGAGCGACAATTTCCAGAGCTGACGCACTGCCCAGAGAGCGCCCCATGGGGATGAGCGGTCCGGAATATCCTTCCTCTTCCAGCCACCGCACCACGAAATCAAAGATCACATGGCAATCGCGCATCATGGCGGTGACCGTGGGCCTCCCGGTTGATCGACCGTAACCCCGGTAATCCACCGGCATGAAATTGATGCCCATCCGATTGTACAGGGGCCCCATTTCATCATAGTCGCCCACAATCTCACCGTTCCCATGAAAAAAAAGAATGTTAGGAGCCGATGGATCCACCATATGGAAGCGGCCTCCAACGACCACGTCCGCTTCCACGGGGATCAATATGTCCTGAGCGGGACCGATTCTTCCTCCTCCTCCCCACTCCGGCCGGGGGTGGAAGAGGAACATGAGAACCTCTGGCTGATCTAAGATGGAATAGTCAATCTTGGACAGATCGATCATACCATGCTCCCGAAGGTCTCAGGTTACATGAACGAGCGGATAAAGTCTTGTACCTCCTCTTTGCCCCGGTAGATGCCGAAGTGACCCTCGCAGAGTATATCGGCATCAAGGGATAGGAGCAATTCAAGGGATCGGAGATAGTCTTTTTCGTTCGAAAGGAGACTTTCATCGAGAGGGCCGTGAACATCTTGTGCAAAAAGGACCCTGAGGCCCTGCGACTCGGTAAGATAGACCACGGACCCGGGAGAGTGACCGGGGACATGTATTGCCTCAATGACCCGTTGTCCGAGGAAGAGCCGCTCGCGGGATTGAACCAGTTTCCTGTCAATGGTGATAGGCTTCAGGCTGGCCCCGTACCATTTTGCCGCTGTAACCGTGTCATCGCCCTCTTCCAGGAAATGCGCATCCAGCTCATGAGCGATTAATTTACACCCCGTTTGCTCCCTGAGCCCCAGTACGCCTCCGGTGTGGTCGTAATGGCAGTGGGTAATCAGGAGGTATTCGATATGTCGGAGGGGGATGCCGCAGGCCTTGATGTTTTCCAAGAGCCTGTTTTGGGACCAGCCGCATCCGGCATCAACCAGCGCCCCATGGCCGTCAAAATAGATGAGGTAGATGGCGGCATCCTCGGGCGATGTGAGACCGCCACCCCCCACCTGGAATATTTCATCGGTAATGCGCACCAGTATCAAACCGCCATTATTTTCCGGGCGCAACCAGGAGCTTCTGCCCAGGCCGGATTACGTGGTTCCTGGTAATATTGTTGAGGCGGCAGAGTTCCTTGAGCGTCATACCGTACTTTTGGGCGATCCATGTGAGGTTTTCTTTGGGTTGGACCACATGATATCTGGCTCCGGTCCTCGGGGCGGCCTTTTTCGAGGTGCCCCTGGAAGCCCGGGTTGTTTGACTCAGGGCTGCCAATTTCTTCTCAAGGCTGCCGGTCTTCTTTTTGATCTGGTGGACCGCCTTTGACAGGACCAGGATGGATTTCTCGGCACGGGCAGAGGCCCTTTCAAGTCTCTTTTCCCCTTTTTCAAGCTGTGCCACCCTTTTCCCCACCGACTCCAATCGTGTCAGTCTTTCACCGATCTGATTCAGTTCCGTCCTGAGGGCCTTTAAGTCTTCCGTAGGACTCTTGCGCCCTCCTGAGAAGAATAAGGCGACTAAAAGGAGCCCGATAATCACACAGGCCCCGGCAAGGATCCAGGGATTTGCGCGGAAATCCGACCCCCAGTAAGTTGAAGCCCGCCGGGGGTCTTCCTCTCTTCTGGTAGAGGCCAGATCATTAGCCATCTCTTCGGCTATATCTTGGAACTCGTCTTCCCCTTGTTTTTTCATGGGTGCTCCTGACCGATTCAGACCCTCAGGTCTGCCAAGCCGAATTTTTCAAGCATGAAGCGGTGGAAGGCATCATCATCGAGCTTCAGCCGCTCTGCCAGGAGGTCA
Source organism: Deltaproteobacteria bacterium (assembly GCA_029933075.1). Taxonomy (GTDB): domain Bacteria; phylum Desulfobacterota; class DSM-4660; order Desulfatiglandales; family Desulfatiglandaceae; genus JAOZOW01. The sequence continues at coordinate 14,114 of JAOZOW010000067.1, forward strand.
TCGGTGAAGGGCCCGGCCGTGTATACCGCCTTGGGCGCGTCCGACAGAACGGCCTCAATGATCAGGTCGGCGATCAGGTCAGGCCCGGGTACGGAAAGACCGGCGAACATCTTACCCGTATTGGCCCCTGCGGTTTCATAGATAGGCTTGTAGTCCGGATCCGTTCTGGCCATGAGGTCACCTGTCAACTGGTTGGCCACTTCGTTGAATTCCGTTGCGATGGGACCGGGCCGGATGGCCACCACTCGGATGCCGAAGGGGCTCAGCTCCAGGCGCAGGGCATCCGATATGGCCTCAACAGCGTATTTCGTGGCCGCGTATATTCCGCTCATGGGAAATGTGAATTTGCCCACGATGGAGCTCAGATTTACTATAATCCCTTTTCTCAGACGGCGCATGCCCGGGATGCACGCCTGTGTGACACGGATCAGCGAAAACACGTTGACCTCGAATATGCGCCTTGCCGCCTCCATGGACACATCCTCCAGTGCGCCCCTGATACTGTAACCCGCATTGTTGACGAGCACGGAAATGGGCTCAGAGAGGCTTGAAAGATACCGGCAGAACTCCTCTGTCTCTTCCGGTTTTGAGAGGTCCACTTGCCGGGGAACAAATCCCTGGATCTCTTCGGCCAGTTCATTCAGGCGATCGATCCTCCTGGCCGCGCCGATCACCTGGAAGCCCTTCTCGGCCAGTCTGATGGCGGTTTCCCTTCCCATGCCGCTGCTTGCCCCTGTTACCAATGCCGTCTCTCTGTTCTCTCCCATCACTGCCTCCTTTCACTGGTTGTATCCAGAATAGATTTAGCCCTGAATTTGGCAAACCCCTTACTCAGTTTCCGCGGTTCTTATGGACTCTTATCGTGCATCCCTTGAGCCCCCTTTCAGTCACGAACCATTTTCCCCCTCTCTGCTTCCAGGTCATTTGCCATGAAACGCCGAAATGGTACTAAAAGGAGGCCGGTGTTGCAATGGATATTCATTTCAATGTGACCCACGTCCTCTGAGCGGAGATTCTTTGCTCTTCAATGGAAATAATTAATCGAAGTAAACCCCCGGCTTTGCCGGGGAGACACGCAAAGTTTGACAATTTCGG
>JAOZOW010000068.1 GCA_029933075.1 Deltaproteobacteria bacterium
CTCAAACCGATTTGCGGGCCGTATTCAGTATCCATCCTGAATCGGTCACCCTAGTAGCGGCCGTGGATGCAAATATAGCGAACTTTGCCGACCTCAAAGGCAAACGCATCAACATCGGGAACCCTGGTTCCGGCCAGCGTCAAAACTCTATTGATGCGCTTTTGGCAAACGGGATCGATTACCAAAAAGATCTGATGGCCGAAGGTGTGAAGGCGGCCGAGGCGCCCGGCCTGCTTCAGGATGGTCGTATCGATGCATTTTTCTATACGGTCGGCCATCCCAGCGGTGCCATCAAGGAGGCCACGGCCGGTAAACGGAAAGTGAGGTTTATTGCCATACCCAACATCAACACACTCATCTCTAAGTTTCCCTACTATGCGAAAGCCTTCGTTCCAATTAAGTTCTATCCGGGCGCCATGAATAAGGAAGACGTTCAAACTTTTGGCGTCAAGGCAACGTTAGTCACTTCAGCCAAAGTGCCGGAACATGTGGTTTATGCCATTACCAAAGAAGTTTTCGACAACTTTGAGCTTTTTAGGAAACTGCACCCTGCATTTGAAGTCCTGACCAAACAGGGGATGCTGGAAGGCCTCTCGGCGCCGATCCACAGGGGGGCCATGAAGTACTACAAGGAAGTAGGTCTGAAATAAAGACCCACCGCGGGTCTTGAGGTTCGCGGGGCGGCTTCAATTTTTGGACTCGTGTTTTTGGAAAGGAAGTGGTTATCCAGAAAGAAAAAAAGTCGTTAGAGGAATACCTCAAAGAGGAAATCGGCGATGTACGCACATTGAGGCGCCACGAAGTCTATATTGTTGCCCTCATCGGCATTTTCTGGGCGGTTTACCAGCTGGCACTACCCAGTTTTCTGATCATCGATACCACCACCGAGCGGGCCGTCCATCTGGCATTCGCAATGGCGCTCGTTTTTTTGCTCAATCCTTGCCTGAAAAAGAGCCGTAAGCATCTCCTTTTTCTGAACATCTCGAATCGCATACCCATCATAGACTATATCTTTGCCGCTTTGGGCGCCTGTACGGCGCTTTACCTGTTTTTGGATTACGAGGGAATCGCCATGAGGATGGGGGCTCCGCTTGCCCGCGACATGGCGGCAGGGGTCATCCTCGTAATATTGCTGTTGGAAGCGACCCGCCGTGTTATCGGACCGGCCTTGTCCATTATCGCCCTTCTTTTTACGGCCTACGCGTTTTCAGGGCCCTACATGCCCGACCTGTTTGCTTTCAAAGGGGTCTCCCTAACCAAGTATATCAGCAACATCACCCTTTCTACCGAGGGAATTTACGGCGTCCCATTGGGCGTGTCCGCATCGATTGTCTATCTTTTTGTCTGCTTTGGGGCCTTGCTTGACAAGGCAGGCGCCGGCAAGTTCTTTACTGACCTCGCCCTTTCCATTCTGGGGCGTTTCAAAGGAGGCGCTGCCAAGGCCGCAGTCGTGGCCAGTGGGGCTACCGGTATTGTCTCCGGGTCCAGTATTGCAAACATCGTTACCACCGGGCCCTTCACCATCCCGTTGATGAAAAAGATCGGATATCCCTCCAAGAAGGCTGCCGCTACCGAAGTGGCCGCCAGCACCGACGGTCAGTTGATGCCACCTATCATGGGGGCTGCGGCTTTCATTATCGCTGAGTACGTCAATGTGCCCTATCTGGAGGTAGTGAAATCTGCCGCCATTCCGGCCCTTGCCTCCTATTTTGGATTGTTTTGTATCACGCACCTGGAAGCTTCCAAGCTGGGCATCAGGGGCCTGCCGCCCGAAGATTTGCCCAGTTTTTGGGGTACATTGAAAAATGGGATTCACTATTTGCTTCCCCTGGGGGTGCTCCTCCATCAATTGGTGTACCTCCGGCATTCTCCGGAGCTGGCAGCCTATCGTTCGATTCAGATCCTGATTCTGGTCATCTTTTATCAGGAGATCCGTAGAGCCGTCATGGAGAAAAGAGGATTGGCACCGGCTCTCAAGGAGAGCTTCAGTGTGATCATAAACGGGCTGATTCAGGGCTCTAAAAACATGATGTCTGTAGCCCTGGCATGTGGGTCGGCCGGGATCATCGTTGGTGTGGTAAATATGGGCATCGGCGGCATGATTGCCGGGTGGGTGGAAAGCCTATCGGGCGGAAATATTTTCCTGCTGCTTTTAATCACTGCTCTTGCCAGCCTGATCATAGGTATGGGTCTGCCTACCACTGCTACTTATATCGTTATGGCGTCCCTGACCGCCCCTATCATCGTTGAAGTGGGCAGCCTTTACGGCTTCATCATTCCGATCATGGCGGCCCACCTGTTCTGTTTTTATTTCGGCATCCTTGCCGACGATACGCCCCCTGTGGGTTTGGCAGCATACGCTGCTTCCGCCATAGCAGAATCCAAGCCCATACCTACAGGCATTCAGGGGTTTCTCTATGATATCCGGACGAGTTGCATTGCATTCCTGTTTGTATTCAACCCTGAACTCATCCTGCACGATATCAATAGCTGGCCCCAGGCCTTACTGATATTCGGAATGTGCCTGATCGGCATGTCGGCGTTTGAAAGTTTTGCCCAGGGCTGGTGCCTGGTGCGCGTAAAATGGTTCGAAATTCCCTTTTTTCTGGGGGCCTGGTTCATCCTGTTTCATCCAGGCGGCATAGCCTCCGTTTTTAAGGTAGATCCTCGCAATAAATATTATTTTTTCATATTGGGCCTTTTTGTTTATGGAATCGTTCTTTTTATACAAGTTTTGCGAAAAAGGGCCTCCGAGGGGCACATCGGCTCCATGGATTCGAAAATGAAATCAAGGAAGAAAATAGCGAGAAAAGATTATACAATGCTGTGAAGAAAAAATTGGCACGGGCAAGTGGATTCGTGAGACTATTAGGAACAGGTACGAGAAAGAAAGGGGGCTGGTTTGGACTTCGATCTCAAAGAAGAACACAGGATGATTCGGGATATGTGCCGCGATTTCAGCCAGGAAGTAATTGCCCCGAGAGCAGAGGAGATAGATCGCAAGCGCGAATATGCTTATGACATCATTGCCCGAATGGGTGAGCTGGGCATGATGGGAATCCCCATTTCCGAGGAATATGGGGGCAGCGGAGGCGACTGGGTAGGTATGCAGCTCTGCATAGAGGAGATATCCCGGGGCGATGTGGCTTTCGGAGCCCTTCTCGACGTCACCACAAGCGTGGTGGCCCAGGAGCTGGATGTCTTCGGCACCGAAGACCAAAAAAGAACATGGCTGGTTCCCATTGCAAAAGGAGACAAGATAGGGGCTTTCGGGCTCACTGAACCGGACGCGGGCTCTGATGCAGGGTCGATTCGTACCACTGCCCGGCTGGAAGGCCGGGAATGGGTGATCAACGGATCAAAGCAGTTCATCACCAATATCGGTCTGGACAATGCAAGCCTGATTGTCACCGCGGCAGTTACGAAAAACCCTGAAAAAGGCACTCGGCTCATATCTACTTTCATTGTGCCGAAAGATGCCCCCGGCTTTATTCTTGGCAATCGGTACGACAAGCTGGGATGGCATGGTTCCGCCACCCATGAGGTTGTCTTTGACAATTGCCGTATCCCCGAGGAGAACCTTTTAGGCGATCCGGCAAGAGGGTTCGCACAACATCTCACAGTGCTCCAGACGGGTAGAATAAGCATTGCGGCCATGTCGGTTGGAGTGGCTCAGGCATGTCTGGACGAGTCTGTGCGCTATTCCAAGGAGAGGATGCAATTTGGAAAACCCATCGGTCGGTTTCAGGCTGTGCAGTTCAAGCTGGCGGACATGTCGGTTGCAATTGAGCTGGCAAGGAACCAGTATCTGAAGGCGGCATGGCTGAAGGACCAGGGACGGAGACACACCTTTGAAGCCACTGTAGCCAAGCTGTTTGCCTCGGAGATGGTGGAAAAGGTGGCCTCGGACGCCATACAGATTCATGGAGGATATGGTTATATTGCCGAATATCCTGTCTCGCGCTATTACAAAGGCGCCAAGGTGCTTCAGATTGTGGAAGGGACCTCGGAGGTGATGAGAATCATTCTCTCCAGGGAATTAGGGCTTTGAGCAGTCGTAAGCGGCATTAATACTCAATCCCTTTTCTCGCTTTAATCCCTTTCCTGTAAGGGTGTTTGATCTCTCTCATCTCAATGAGGATGGATGATGCCCCCCTGACTTGAAGATGGGCATTGCGGCCGCTGAGCAAGAGTTCCAGACCGTGGGGCTTTAGGAAAAGCATCTCACGAACCCTATCGGCATGGACGAGTCCATAGTATGTGGCTGTGTTGATCTCATCCAGGGCCACAAGTCCATATTTCAGGGAAAAGATTTCTCTGAGACATTCCTCCCAGGCCATCCTGGCAGCCTTTAGGTGTTTTTTCCTTTCTTCAGGGCGGTCCGTGTGGAGAAATCCCTCGCCCATTGTCTTGATCTCCAGGTGAGGAAGTCGGGCGATCGCCTTTATCTCACCATAGGGCGAGGGGGACTTGATGAACTGGAGGATACTGGACCGAACGCCCGTGCAGGACCTCAGCATGGCTTTCCCTAAGCAATACGTGGTCTTACCCTTTCCGTTTCCTGTGATTACCTCAATGGGCGAGGGAGGCCCGGAATGCTCCACTCCTTCATTGGGTGCCCCACCAGGGCGGGAAACAACCATTTCGGTCACCAGATCTGCTCTGTCAATAAGCTCTTCCGGCGCTTCGGCGCCGCTGAGAACAAGTTCCACATTTGGAGGTCTTTTCTCCATCAGCTGGATGATTTCGCCAAGGGGAAGGATCCCTTTTTTTATCAATGGATTGATTCCGTTCAGAATCAGCATGTCATATTGCCCGGAGCACAAAGCCGTCCGGGCGTTTCTGAAGGATGCAAGGACCCGATCCCTGATTTTGCTTCCGGAGGAAGCATCCCCCTCGACAGGCGTGTGATCGATTACCAGGTGAGGTTTCAGGAGGGAAGAGGCCTTTTCCGCGCCGTCCATGAATTCGTGAGTCGCAAAGCAGGTGACAAGGGTTTTCAGGCCCTGGCCCGCCGCCCTGAGGCTCAGACCCAGCGGAGCAAAATTAAATAGCTCTGTTGAGCCAGTGTAGACTTGAACCAGACCTTTCTTGAGCATTGACTTGCTCCTTAGAGCCGCGATAATAAAAGAACTTTTTCAGGGTTTCATTATAATAGTTTGATGCCGAATACAACCCTTTCTCACCGCCCCTCTGATATGCCGTTTCGTACCGGAGGCCCTAAACGGCTGGTAAGGCAAGGATAGGGGCGATATCAGACGCCTGCTTTTTTGCCTGGATTTTGATAAGAACCGGTGTAAGGTACAATTTACAATAATCGGTTGCTGCCAGATGCTCATGGCGGCAAATGCAACATGGGAGGAGGATTTGCATGAGCAAGGAGAGCAGAATGGATCCTGAAGTTTTCTCCATGGTACTTGAGACGCTTTCCAAATTGGAGAAGGACAGGCTACCCCTGGAGACCAAATTGGAGATGGACCGGAAGGGCGAATTCCCGGAAGACCTGATCCGTTTCATGTTAGGCCCGGAAATCGCCCTTCATCTGATCTTTGTGCCGGAGGAATATGGGGGGTTAGGGGCAGGCGCAGTAGAGATAGCGGTCATATCAGAACGCATGGCCAAGATGGACCTGGCCGTCGCCACCTCTTTTTTAGGCATATGCCTGGGCATGGACCCGATCCGGGTAGGCGGAACCGCGGAACAGAAAGAAAAATATATCAGGAAGATAGCCGAAGAGGGCCTTATCGTCGCCTATGCGGTCACCGAACCCGAGGCAGGCTCCAATGTGCAGGCCCTCAAGACCAGGGCGGAGCGTGTGCTGGATGATAAAGGGCGTGTAAAAGGCTACAGGATCAACGGGCAAAAACAGTTCATCACCAACGGCGGCGTAGCGGACCTCTATACCATCCTTGCTAATACGCCCGAAGGCCCTTCCTTTTTCATAGTCGAGGGGGGGGCGAAAGGGCTGATTCCGGGAAAACATGAGGACAAGCATGGCATTCGGGCCTCTGACACATGCCCTTTGAGCCTGGAAGACCTCTATGTCCCGATGGAGAACCTGGTGGGGGGAGTGGAAGGTCAGGGGTTGAAGCAGGCCAATCGAGTCTTCGGATATACCCGGCTGATGGTGGCCACCCTGGCTCTCGGGTGTGGCATGGCCGCCATTGAGAGAGCTATTGCATATTCAAAAGAGAGGGTACAGTTCGGATCTCCACTCGCGGAAAAACAGGGTTACACCCATCAGCTCCTGGTGCCCAATGTCGTGCGGCTGGAGGCCGCCCGGGCGTATATCGAGAGCACAGGCCGGAGGCTTGACAGCGGCGAGGAGGACCTCCAAGTGGAGGGGTCCATCGCCAAATACTTTGCAACAGAGGCGGGCGACGCCACGGCGAATGATGCGATTCAGGCATTCGGGGGGTATGGTTACATGAGGGAATATGAGGTGGAAAAGATCAAGAGGGATGCCAAGATACTCCCCATCTATGAAGGCACCAGTGAGATACAGCGAAATATTATCTCGCTTTACAGAATGAGGAGTACGGTCCGCTCGAAAGGTGAATTCTACGAACAGATGGCCGTGGCAATGGATGAGCTGCCGGAAGAGGTGGGCGGTACGCTGATAGCCGATGCCATGAGGACCTTGAACCAAATTATCTTTGAGGCCCGGAAAAAGAAATTGACCCGTTCCCAGTATGTAATGTTCCAACTGGCCGACATGATGACATGGTGCGAGGTGGGAGAGGCCCTTTGTAGCAAGGCAGCCTCATACCAGGGTGATGGCGGCCGTTCGGCGGACTTTCTCGCAGCCTGTGCCAGGCTTTTCGCCAGAGAGGCTGTGGTTAAGGTATATGTCAACGGGCTCAGGATCGCACAGGGATGCCAAGAGGCGCTTGATCAGGCCCTTACGAGCATCGAGGCGATGCGTCTCGGACAGGCCATGAAGGGGAGCCTTAGTGACATGGACGGGATTGCTGCTGAACTGGTCAAGTAGAGATTTCGGCCCAGAAAACAACTTGGTTCGAAGCCCTTATGGGCTCAATGCAGGTGGAGGGATATTTTTTTAACGCCAAAAAATCAGGGGAGAGGCATGAAGCAGGGCGCACAAAGAAACGCATTGCTTGAAGCAGAGGGTGTGATATTGGTTTTCATGGTATTGATTTGCAGATCTGATGTGCGCTTGTATTTTAGCGACGTAACGCTTATGGCAGGAATGGGCTGAGTCAGCATTGGTTTTTGGCGTATCAAAAAACATACCTTCCCCTTCTTTCATGTCCCCTCAGCCCTGATCCCTCCCGCCGGGGATGAGGGAAACATGGGGATGCCATTCATCCCCGACTCAAGAGTCGGGGCATTCTGCATGACTTGGTAGACTGTTACTGCAAGGAAAGGAACTGGTAGTGCCAGGTGGTAAAAAGAAGCAAATATCATTCCTCCAGACCCGGCAAAGTCGTTCGAAAAAAGGCATCTGGAGCCAGAAAACATTCTCTTGAAAGACCGAGGATGGACCCCCAGCTAAGGTCCCTGTTTCGCAAAATAGGGGTCCCGGAGTCCGCGCCATTCGAACCCGATCCCTTTCAAATTGAGGCACTGGAAGAGCTTGAAAACCATGATGTCTTAGTCAGCGCCCCCACGGGGGCCGGCAAGACCTGGATCGCCTCCCAGGCAATCACACAATACCTGTCAAGATCCAAAAGGGTGTGGTATGCCTCCCCCCTTAAGGCTCTTTCCAATGCTATCTATGCGGAATTCTGCCATGAATTCGGCAGGGACAAATGCGGCATCTTGACCGGGGATCGTAAGGAGAACCCGGAAGCGCCCATCATTGTGGGAACCACGGAGATCCTCCGCAATCAGCTGTATGACGTGATGCATGAGGGTACCAGTATTCGTGCGGACCTGGTGATCCTTGACGAAGTCCATTACCTAAGTGACCCGGATCGCGGCGTGGTGTGGGAGGAGGTACTTATCTATCTCCCGGCGCGGATCAGGCTCCTCCTGCTCTCAGCCACCATATCCAATGCAGGGGAGATCGCTGCCTGGCTGGAGAAAAACCGGGGAACAGAGGCGAGGGTGATCCGTTCCTTTGAAAGGCCGGTTCCCCTGGAAATGCTTTTTCTGTTCCCTGACGGGCTTATCGCCCCACTGTCGGGGCGTAAGGGCCTGACCCCAAGGGTCAAGAAATTCGTTTCATCCAAGGCTGGGAAAGGCCGGGGTAGGGGGCGGGGAAAGCTGGATTTCGGCCATATCATCAAGTGCCTGAGAGAGTTCGATCTCTTGCCTGCCATTTTTTTCCTCAAGTCGAGAGCGGAATGTAACCGCGCCCTCCTGTCCTGCGCTCCCGCCCCTCAGGATCTCGGGAAAATGAGGCATATCAAGGAAGAAGTACGGGCATTTCTCCGTGAGTATCCACACCTCCGGGGCCATCGCCAGCTCGGTGCCCTCGTGGAGGGCCTGGTGGGAGCCCATCATGCGGGACAGCTCCCACATTGGAAGATGCTTATAGAGAGGATGATGAACAGGGGTTACCTTGAGGCGATCTTCTCCACCTCCACGGTGGCCGCCGGTGTCAATTTCCCTGCAAGGACGGTGGTCCTGGTTCAGAGCGACAGGTACGACGGACATGAATTTGCTGATCTCACAGCTACCGAGCTCCACCAGATGATTGGACGCGCAGGGAGGAGGGGAAAGGACAATATTGGTTTCGCGCTGGTGGTCCCTGGTCTGCACCAGGACCCTCAATTGATCTACGAGTTGAAAGATGCGCCCCCGGAGCCCATCCTGAGCCAGATACATATCAACTTTTCCATGACGCTGAACCTTCTGCTTTCCCACAGCCCCGTGGAGGTCAAAGAGCTTCTGGACCGGTCGTTGGCACAATTCCAGGAGGAACGCTTTGGGTCTGATCTCCAGAGGCGCTGGGAACGAATGATGTCACTACTCAATAAAGCCATTCCGGAAGGGAGATGTGATACCACGGACCCCCACGAGATCCTTGAAAACATCCAGAAGAGATCCGAATTCCGCAAAGAGTTGAGAAGGCTTGGGAGAAACCTCCAAAAAGAGAAGACCTTTGATAGATTCAAAGAATATCTCAGACCCGGAAGACTGTTCCTCCACAAAAAAGGAGGGGTTTTTGTGGCCTTTTATGTGTTCAAAGAGAACGGGAGGAACTTCTGCGCGGCACACAACATCCGGAAGGCCGTAAGGAAACGGAAGCATTCGATCAGACTGAGAAGGATTCCGTTTGAAAAGATAGAGGCGATATTCGACTGCCGGGTGCCTATTTCCGAGGACTATTCGGCTGAAAGACTCCTTGGCATTTTTAGGGAAATAGACCTGGAGGGCCTGGAAGTCCTCGAGCCGCAGGAGCCGGAAAACAGTGGGGAGTCGGAGCAACTCAAGGCCGTTCGGGAAAGATTGAAAGCACTGCCATGCGAGGAGTGCCGACACTTCAAAGATTGCCACACAGGGAGAAACAGGGAGCTGAAAAGACTCCTTTCGCAATGCCGCTCGCTCGCCTTTCAGATGGAAGGCATGGGGGGCGGGCTGTGGATCAGCTTCAAGAGACATCTGAGATTTTTAAAAGAAACGGGGTTTGTGGATGATGCCGATAGGCTGACCCCTGATGGTTACTGGGCCTCGAAGCTCAGACTGGATCACCCCCTGCTGATCGCCGAGGCCATAAGGAAGGGATCCCTCGGCGGCCTTTCCCCCGAACTCCTGGCGGGCTGCATGGCGCCCTTTGTATGGGACAGGGGGCAGGAGCCCGAAACAGGGCTGGCGAGCCCCCTTGACCTGAAGGACCTCGAGGAGGCGTTTGGAAAAGTGCTCGGTCATATCGAGGGGATAAGAAGGCTCAAGGTGAGACGGGGGTTCGAAAATCCTCCCATCGCTCAATGGCCGTCAGCCGTCCTCTACCTGTGGGCCAAAGGGGTGGAATGGGAAAGACTCCTCCAGAGCATTCCACTTGACGAAGGGGATGTGGTCTCTCTGGTGGTGAGGACGGCGGATCACTTGCGGCAGGTGGCTAATCTGAGAGATTCACATCCCAAGCTCGCGCTCAAGGCCGACGAGGCCGTCCGGCTGATCATGAGAGAGCCTGTCTATATCCCTTAGCCCAAAGGAGACCATACACACCCCGTACCGACCCCACACGAATTGTCACCATGTGCCGAGACTCAGGAGTTAAAAAGGTAGATGTAATCGCCTATTCGGGATACAAGGCGAACGAAAGGCCATTGTATATAGTCCTGGAGGATCGGAGGCTGGAAGTCAGAAGTGTCTTGGATCGCTGGTATGGCCTGGAGCATGACTATTTCAAGGTGCTTGCCGATGACGGGCGCATCTATCTACTCAAGTGGCATCGGTCTTTGGACATCTGGCTCCTGGTGAAAGTTTCCGAGAGGGCGGGAAAACATTGACCAGTTGGGCAGGAAGATGTGCCCTAAGCGGTAGTATACACCCAGTTATAGAGGACAGGTCTTGCATCCAGGGCGTCAATCCTCGGGTGCAGGAGCTCATCCCGGAGCTTAAGCCAGCTATAGGCGGCCCGGGGTTTGCGCAACCGGCCGTCTTCTGGAGGTTTGGAGTGTTTGGTGTGTCCATAGACGGCCTCGGATATACCGATCTGGTATTTTCCGGCAGGATACAGGTAGAGAGATTCGAACAGTTCGGGATCAATGCCCTCCCGCTGTGCCAATGCATGGACCTGGGGCCTTGTAAACTGGATGAGAAAGAATTTGGAGACGCCCCTTTCGGAATACTTGTACAGAGATCTTGATTCGGAGCTGGACACATACACCGTGGAAATGCAGTCCAGCTTTCTCAACAACTGGGCGGCAATAAGACCGGCTGTGCGTCTCCCTCCCACGCTATGGTGGCACCCGTAGTATTCGAACAGTTTATTTTGTAGGATCCTCGCTTTTTCATCTCCATCTTCATACAGGTTGTCCTGAACATATCTGAGCCATTTCCCCAGGTCTTCAGCGGCATCCGAGATGGGCCAATCGATTTTCACATGAAAATGCGTGAGAGAATAGCGGTTCTTTTTTTTCACGGTAGGGTCTTGCTGGATCAACAGGGCATAGTCCACATTAAGGAGCTTCTCAAGGAAGTCGAGAAACCCAGGGCTTTCGAAGTGTCTGATATTCTGGTGAAATCTTTTATAAAGGGAAAAATCGGCAAGATATTCGAGGTTTTTCTTGACCAGGCTGTTCTCGGGGAAAAAGCGGATGTAGTTTTTCAGTTTGGGGGCTACCACCCCTTCGCAGAAGATGACAATAAAGGTATTGAACAGCTCTGATTCCTTTTCCATCTTTTTGGATCTTGGTTTCAACTCGCTCTTATCGAGAAAACTGTAATGGACGGACTTTTCCTGGTACTTGAAAAATGAGTCAATAAGGGAAATTTTGGTCAGGCGACGCTCCAAGGCGTCTCTCAGGACCTCGTACAACGATCGCCGCACTTTTTCATAATAGTTGAGTTGCTCCCGGTACTTCCACATGAGTTGAACCACTGCCCCGAAATGCGCCCAAGGGGTGACGCAGGGGAATTTGGAGGAAAGCATTCAAGGCTGGACGAAATAATACCAGCGCCTAACAAAACTGTTTCAGTATAATAGGAAAAACGTCTAAGTGTCAATAAAAAAAGAGAAATTTGGAATTTTAGCCGCCATTTGCGGTGCGATGTTGCGGGTTTTTTGCGCCAGCGGAGGACCTGTTTTGAGCCGGCAAGATTTCCGATTAATTTTCTTGACAAAAGAGAGAGGTCCTATATACTCATTTCTTTATTTTAGTAAGGATAATCAGTCTATATTGTTCTTTAATAAGGTGTGTTTTTGATGATCATTGATCTGAAGAGCGTTCAGGATGCTCCGCGCCACTTTGACTTTGCCCTCCAACCGGATTGGTGGCATCCTGAAGGAGAGGATGATCAAGTTCTGGGGATGGATGGCCCTCTGGATGTCCGGATTACAATTTACAGGGCCGGGACCAAACATATCCTTGAAGGTCGATTATCCGGCACCCTCAGAGTTCGCTGCGACAGGTGCCTTGAACCATGTCGGCACGATCTATCAAAGGAGTTCAGGCTGTTTTTGGCCCCTCCTCCGGCGACCGCTGAGAGCGAGATCGAACTCGAACAAGAGGATCTCTCCCTGGACTTTGTGGTAAGCGATGAAGTGGATCTTGAGGAGATTGTCAGGGAGCAGATATATTTTTCACTGCCAATGAAGGTGCTCTGCAAAGAAAATTGCCTGGGGCTTTGCCCTTCATGCGGAGCCAATCTCAACTTGGAAAAATGCGGATGCCCAAAAGGAGAGGGCCACCCTGAATTTTCCAAATTGAAATCTTTGAAATTTTAGGAGCACAGGTTTTTAAATGGCTGTACCAAAGAAGAAAAAGTCAAAATCAAAGCGAGATATGCGCCGGTCGCACGACCATATCCGCATGCCCAATCTTTCCACATGTCCGCAATGCCATGAGCCCAAATTGCCCCACCGGGTTTGCCCGGAATGCGGCACTTACAGGGGCAGGACCGTCGTGGAGACCGAAGAGTCATGAAATGAATGTGGCCGTGGATGCCATGGGAGGGGATAGGGCCCCCGGGGTGATCGTGGAAGGTGCGGTTCAGGCCTCCGCTGAGCTGGGTATCCATGTGACGCTGGTGGGCAATGAGGAACTCGTTGCTGAGGCCCTCGGATCCCATGAACCCACGGATCGCATTACGCTGCACCACTGCAAAGAATTCATAAGGATGGACGAGTCTCCGCTAAAGGCCGTCCGCCATAAAAGAGAGGCCTCCATCAGGGTGGCCTTCGATCTCCTGAAAAGAGGCGAAGTGGATGCAGTGGTCAGCGCCGGCAATTCAGGAGCGACCTTAGCAGCAGGCGTTCTAAGTCTGGGCCGTATAAAGGGAGTGGACCGCCCTGCCATCGCCAGCATCTTTCCTGGAGAAAAGGGGCGTGTGGTTGTAATTGACGTGGGCGCCAATGTGGACTGCAGGCCCCCGCAGCTTTTCCAGTTTGGCGTACTGGCCCATGCGTTTGCAATCTCTTGCCTGGGTATGGAGGACCCCAAAATCGGGCTTTTAAGCATTGGAGAAGAGGGGAGCAAGGGGAATGAGCAGGTCCGCCAGACAAGAGAACTCTTTGAAAGGAGCCGGCTCAATTTTTTCGGGAATGTGGAAGGGAGGGATATCTTCAGCGGGGATGTGCAGATTATCGTGTGCGACGGGTTTGTAGGGAATGTGGCGCTGAAGGTCACAGAAGGTATGGCGGAGGCAATGACCAGACTCCTCAGAAGGGAGCTGGAGGGTTCGATCGGCGGGCGTGCCGCATTTTTTTTGGGCCGTCGCCCTCTGAAAAACTTCAGGCGCAGGATCGATTATGAAGAATATGGAGGGGCGCCCCTCCTGGGCATCAACGGTGTGGCCATTGTGTGTCATGGAGGGTCTTCGGAAAGGGCCATCAAAAATGCCATCAGGATGGCAGCACAGTATGTAAAGAACAGGATCCTTGAGAAAATCACCTCGGAGATGAAAGCCCTTAAGGAGGAGTCCGGTGTCCTTTGAGTGTCAGTGGGTTTATGGAGACCACGATATGCCCTCCGAGGGTCGGATATTGCCAGAGACAGAGTCCATGGTCAGCCATTGAAGGTGCGGAGAAAAGGATAATCATGGAAAAAGCGGATCCCAGAGTGGTGGTAATCACCGGCGGGTCAAAGGGTATTGGACGCGCAGTGGCCATGAAGTTTTCCGGGGAAAATGCCAGGATAATCATTGTCCACTACGATCCGGACAATGCTGCCTCCGATGAAACCATGAAGATCCTCTCGGAAAAGGGAGTGGAGAGCGAGAGCCACAGGCTGGATGTCTCTGATTTCAGCTCCGTAAAGGGATTTTTCGAGGATCTCATCTCCAGACTCGAAAGGGTGGATGTACTGGTTAATAATGCGGGAATCACCAGAGACAGACTCCTCATGCGGATGACCGAAGAGGACTGGGATGCTGTACTGAGGGTGAATCTGAAGAGCGTTTTTAACTGCACCGTGGCGGTCAACAGGTACATGATCAAGCAGAGAAGGGGCCGTATCGTGAACATATCTTCGGTGGTGGGCCTGATGGGCAATGCGGGCCAGGCCAACTATGCGGCTTCAAAGGCCGGTATCATCGGTTTTACCAAGTCGGTGGCCCGTGAGGTGGCGCCCAGAGGCGTTACCGTGAACGCTGTGGCTCCCGGTTTCATCGACACTGAGATGACAGCCGGGCTTCCCGAAAAAGTAAAAGAGGCATTTATGGGGCAAATCCCTCTGGGAAGGATCGGGAAACCGGAGGATGTGGCAGAAGCGGTATACTGGCTCTGTTCGGAGGCGGCATCCTATATTACCGGGCAGGTGATTCAGGTCAACGGCGGAATGTACATGTAATGAAGGCTCTTTTCTCAAAGGGCTAAGGTGTTGCAAAAAACAAGATTGCAGGGAGGTATTGCTCAATGGCAGATGTCGATGAAAAGGTAAAGAAGATCATTTGTGAACAGCTGGACGTGGCTGAGGATGATGTGGTTCCTGAAGCCTCGTTTGTTGACGATTTGGGTGCGGATTCTCTTGACCAGGTGGAACTGATCATGGCCATGGAGGAAGAATTCGATATCTCCATACCTGACGAGGATGCGGAAAAGATCGCCACGGTAAAGGACGCCATTGATTATATCAAAAAGGCTATGGGAGGGTAATCCTTATAGCACAAGACATTTCATCCGAAAACGTATACTCAATAATATTCAAATGGGAGCATGCGGCTCCCAGGGCGGAGGCGCCTTAAAGCCTTATTCCTGCCGGAGGCGGGACCAGATCGGAAGAATATTTTTCTAA
>JAOZOW010000142.1 GCA_029933075.1 Deltaproteobacteria bacterium
AAGTACGGATGTTTGAAATTCGCCGAATCTAATTTTACGGCTTCGCAAGAACTCCTGATTCATATGGGAATCGTCCACAACCAAATGGGTACGAGAGAGCCCGAATTCCACTTTCTGGGAACTTTGTCTCCTTTTGCGGCCTTGCCAACTTTCGTTTGGGTAACTGCATTGTCCGACCCAATATGATATTATCCCGCCCATGAGCCCTATCATCTCAGAGCATATCTCCTGCGACGTACTGGTGGTCGGGAGCGGCGCCGCCGGCTTGCGGGCCTCCATCGCCGCCCGGGAACATGACCTGGACGTCTGGGTGATCTCCAAGGGCCTGCCCGGCAAGGGGTCTTCCACCATTCTGAGCGGGGGCGTCTTTGCAGGCACCAGCCAAGGGGCTTCCCCGCAGCGGCATCTTGAACGGACCCTCAAGGCAGGCAGAGGGATCAATCAGCAAGAACTGGTGGAAATCCTGGTGAAAGAAGGCCCCGCGAGGCTGAAAGAGCTGGTGGAATGGGGGATCAAAGGGGAATTGCGTTATGGCTATCTCTACGCCAAGGGACCTCCCCCTGTCTGGGGGCAGGAAATCGTGCGATGCCTTTTAACAAGGGCCAAGAAAATGGGAGTCCGCCTGATCGGCGGCCTGGCGGTCGGTGACCTGAAGCTTCGAGAGGGTGTGGCCGGGGTGCTGGCCCACTCCGTGGTAAAGGGGAAATGGATCAAGCTAACGGCAAAGGCCGTGGTCCTGGCGACCGGGGGCGCAGGGGCCCTTTATCTCCATCATGACAACCCCCAAAGGATGTTGGGAGAGGGATATGCCTTGGCCCTGGGTGCCGGTGCAACGCTCCAGGATATGGAATTCGTACAATTCTACCCTCTCTGTGTGCTTGACCCTCCACGTCCTCCACTCGTTATTCCCCCCCGCCTGGCCGACCTGGGACGCCTGTATAATGACCACGCTGAAGAAATCCTCGCCAAGTATTGCATTGAAGAGCGCCCGGCTGCGGAGAGGGCCCGAGATCGCCTCTCGCAGGCCTTGTTCAAAGAGATCCAGCAGGGACGGGAAATCTGGCTGGACCTTCGGGAGGTAGCCGAGGAATCATGGCAAAAAGACCCCTTTTCTGCCTCCACGCGGGAGATTTTAGGAGAACGCTACGGGGCCAGACATCGCCCTGTCCGGGTAGCCCCCATGGCCCATCACATGATGGGCGGCGTGCGGATCGACGCTCATGGGGCCACCTCCGTGCCTGGGCTGTTTGCCGCAGGAGAGGTCACAGGAGGGCTCCATGGTGCCAACCGCATGGGAGGAAACGCCCTGACCGAGACCCAGGTCTTTGGGGCCAAAGCTGGTAATGCCGCGGCCTCCTGGGCAAAAAGGGGGGATTCCCTCCCTCTAAAAGAAGTGAGCAAGGTCTTGACAGACCCCGTTTCCCGGTCTCGGACCTTGAAAACGGAGGCAGGCCTGCGACGGCTCAAAGAGAAAACCCGCAAGCTCCTATGGGAGCAGGGAGGAATCATCAGGCACAGGGAAAGTCTCGTAAAAGCCCTGGAGATAATAAAGCACATCCGGGAGGAAGCGCGCCATCTTCCCACCCCCGATGACCCCCTCGAGGTGCAAAAAGGCCTGGAGCTGCAACTGGGTACCCGGGCCGCGGAACTGATCCTCGAAGCGGCACTGAGAAGGGAGGAAAGCCGGGGTGCCCATTTCAGACGGGATTTCCCACAGCAGGACGACGCCCGCTGGCTGGGGCACCAGAAGGTGCAGCTTCCGCGAGGCAGCCAAAAGGAAAAATGGTCGTTCGACCCGATCACGCCCTCCGTGCAAGAATAGCGGCACACTCCCGAGGGGCGCTAAGCCCTGGCTCTGGACAAACCGGGCAGGCAGGGGCCGTTAATCCGGATTTCCGCCCCGCGAGTTTCGACTCTCTGAATCACAACGAGTCAGACCTCCTCTGCCCTGCCGGTTTTCGAGCGGCACATGAACCTGCATGGAGAAAAAGTCCGAAATCTCACTTTGCGATCAGGAAGATATGCGTGCCGCTCACACCTCCGGTGCATCGGTTCCATAGAAAAATTGAACTACTTGCTCCATCCGGGCGACTTCTTCGTCTGATAGAAAGTCGAAGTGACTGGCTCTCTTGTTTGCCGAGAGCCGGCCATTGTTTTGGAGACAAAACCTGATGAATAGATCGATCTGCCGATCGGGCATGTCCACGATTTCCTGGATGGCCTTCTTGGTACGGTCATAGTTGGCCAGGAATGCGAGCTCCTTGGCGAATTCCGTATCAATGGTCTGTTCGATAAAGCGGAAGAGAGCCTCCGCCTGGGGGGTCATATCGATGTACCTGTACCAAAGGGCCGTATCGTTGTGGACGGTCATGCGGCCGTCTTCGTCAAGCGTGTATTCCACAAGGGCCATGAGAGGGCGGGAAAACGCCTCCAGGGAGGCATCATAGTCGGCAAGATTCTTCAGCATGGCCGCCGATACGGGGAACATGACTCCTTTGGGGGTAAAACCCCGACGGGCGAGAATATTGTGAATCAGAAACCGGTGGATCCGGCCGTTGCCGTCCTCAAACGGGTGTAGAAAAACGAATCCGTACGCCACGACTGCGGCATGGATCACAGCCGACACACCGCCCTCATTCATGCGCTTGTGAGCGGCAATCAGGCCTTCCATCAGGTCAGCCAGATCTTCAGGCCTCGGACAAACGAAGTGCACATTCTCTTTCTGCCAGGCCACCGTTTCACCGACATAGTTCTGGCTTGTTCGGTAATCGGGGTCGCGAAAGCGTGGATCAACTATGCGATTCTGCAGGTCGATCAGCCTGGCTTTTTCACAGAAGTCTTCGGTCTCCGCCAAACGGAGCAGTGACACGAAACGCTCGGTCCTCGTCGAACTTGGCTTGATGTGCTCGATCTCAAAGGATGATTTCGTCTCCTTGCTGTAGAGGTAACTCACGGCCCGCTTTAGCAACTCCAGTGGATATCCGGAGACGACCTTTCGGCAACGCTCGGGGAGATTGGCTTCTTTAAAACTTCTGAGGGTGTCGGTTCGGCGGACTATTGGACAAAAACGACTGTCCCCCAGCAGGTTGTCGTTGACACGTTGGCGGCGGACGCGACGGGCCGGAGCCGCGGTGTAGTATTGCTCCGGGTCAAGCAGGTCGACATAGTTGCCTTGCTTCAGGTCCTCAAGCGGCAGGCGCCTTCCTGTGAGAAACTCATACAGAAACCATAGCCGTCGGGCGTATTTCCCGGTAGGCTTGGACCGGACATAGTTCAGGAAGTCTTTCTCTTCTACCTTCTGAAACAGACTGGCGAGGATCGCGAGATTTGTGCCGTCGTACTTGAGGGCAAACTCGAGGTGGCTCCCTAACGTATCGCCAGGCCAGTACTTGGACGGATATGTTTCCTCAACCACGCCTTCGCTTGAGGTGATCCTATGCATTCCCCCGCCCGCCACCCGGGAGACGTGCCAGTTCGGGATGGCATTGAGCTCGTATCGCTCAATGAGTGCCGCATATCCTGCTTTTCTCAGCGTACCCTGCTCTTCGGCCATGTCATCCGCTCCTTCTAACACTCGAGCACCGCGAACCACGGTGCCACCGGGTGAAAAATGGTTATCAAGACGGAATTATAGTTACAATCAAACGAGTGTCAAGAAAAACAATTATATATTGGCAGATCTGTTATTTTCCTTTGTACGGCTAGAAAAACTGCCATATGGCTGGAATAATGATTACATTAGGTGGTATTGCCAGAATAACGCTTACGGACAGGCTGTAACCAGAGCACTTATCCGGTGGCGTGATGCCCCTGGCCGCCCTCATCTACGGCGGCAACCCGTCATTCAGACGCTTGGGGACTGTGGTGTATCCTTGGTTTGGGCCTTAAACGAAACAATTTCATCAAGTAAATTGATTATTTCATCCATTCATATCCCTGATATCCCCTATTAGGGACCATAAACAGAAAGGGGCTACTTCTTAGACCTTTCGTTATCCTTTGGCTCCCCACCTGCAACCC
>JAOZOW010000016.1:0-29919 GCA_029933075.1 Deltaproteobacteria bacterium
ATCCCTACCTGCGGCAGCCCCTGAGATTGAAATCGATTTTGGACAGGAGTGACATGAGCCTAAATTTAAGCGGATCGCCCCCCGCGGGGTTGTGAGTGCCGCGACCCCCAGGTCAGATGCCCCATACAATCGCCTTCAGCGTAAGGGCCACATATAGACAAAAGAGCCCCGCAATAAGAAGGTGGATGATCTTTCCCATTGCAGGCCCCGTTGCAGGGGCCGCCATTATCAATCCAGCGTAAGCCCCCGGTATGACCACCCCCGCCGTCAATGGGGGCAGCACCTTCAAGAGACTCTGGATTCCAAGGAAGAACCAGGGACCGCTCACATGTTCAACCATTGCCCCTGGCGGGATATCCCGGTGCAGATCCACCCATAAAGCGTACAGAAACAGGCCGAGGAAAGTCAAATAAAAGGTCACCCGGTCGGGAAGCCATTCGCGGATATGGAATCTGATGAGATACACTATCAGAAAAGGCAGAAAAAAGCAGTGATACAGGTAAGGGAGGAAGTAGAAATCGGGCCCTGACACTATAAAGAGTCGGGCAAGGCGTCTTCCCACCAGAGGGATAGCCTGAAGGAGGTTCAACATGATCTGCCCGGCAAAAAGCCCTTCCTTGTCCCCCTTCAGGATAAATCCGGTAAACAGGACAAAAAAGCAGAGACAAAGGGAAAGGATGAGCAGGATCCACTGTGTGGCGGCGTAAGTGCGGTATCGCTTTTTGAGAAAATGATCCCCTGTATGGATCAACATGAGGATCACGAAGGCCTGCCCGGCCACGTAATGTAGTTGTCTCAGGAACCACCCGTAGGGTACGAGCGAGGTGATCTCTTCCACATTTCGGAATACGTCTCCCATAGGCCGGTAATAAAAAGCGAGAATTAGCCCAGAGGCAAGACTCACGATCAGGGCGGAGAGTCCGATCCGGGGCAGGTGGTAGGAAAGTCTCTTTCCGGCTTCGCTGAAGGACAATGCATCTATCCTTTCTACAGGGTGACGGCGACCTGGATATCACCGTTCCTTTTCTCTGCCAGAGGAAGTTTCTCCAGATCTCTTTTCGCAGGCCCTTTCAGCCTCTTCCCTCTCAAGTCAAAGACGCTCCCATGGCAGGGACATCGAAACGTACGAGAGAGCGGATCAAAATTGAAACGGCACCCCAGATGCGTACATTTGTTTGTAAACGCATAGGTGTCTCCTTTGCGGCGTATGAGAAACACCCCCTCCTTGAAGCTCACGGCATCACTCTGGTCTTTGGCAGGGAAGACAACCGTTTTTTTTCGGCTCTTTCTGAATGTGACAAAAGACAAGATGGGATAGGCCAACAGGCCCGCGCCGATGGCGCTTATAAGACGCTGGGCGCACCTTCTGATGAATGCACGCCTTGAAAGGTTTTCTTCCTGTCGGCTGCCCGCTCCCATCGCGCTTCGCTGCCTGAAGGGCTGGATAGGTTCACTTACAGAAGGTTTGCATTGATATAGTCAATGTTCAATTTTTTCAGAATCCGTACGATATTGTTTAGTTGGACCTCCACCGTGCCCTCATACATCTCCACGATACGGTTGTCCCTGTATCGCCTCTCCACCTCCTGTTCCATGAAATAACCGTAGCCCCCAAAAACCGTGATGGCATCATCGATAATGCATTTGGCCGTCTCCGGTACGTGGTGCTTGATAATGGATGTGAACAGGGCGACGATATCGTCCCCTTCCTTTTCCCGGCCATGATCGCAGAGCCATGCCCCATAATAGGTAATCCACTTTAGTGATTGAATCCGGCTCCACATCCTTGCCACCTTATGCCCTATGCCCTGAAAGTCGATGATAGGTCTTTGAAACTGAGTGCGTTTTGTGGCATGTTTCAATGCTTTCAGAAACGCACCTTCACAATTCCCCAGGGCCTGGGCCCCGATTTCTATCCTGCTCTCATCCAGGAAATCCAGGACATTCAACAGACCCCTTCCCCTCTGTCCCAAGATGTTCTCTTTGGCCACTTTCAGTCCTTTGAAGACCAGCTCACTGCTGGAGGTCATCCTCAGGCCCATCTTGTTCGGAATCTCGTTTATCTCCAGGTCCCCTCCAAGCCAGGTGGAAGGGTCTCTTTCCACCACTATGGTGGTCATTCCCCTGCCGGGCCTGGCATCCGGGTCTTCCTGTGCGAGCACTATGAAAAAATCCGCGTAGGCCCCATTTGTGGTAAAGATCTTGGTCCCGTTCAACACGAAACCATCTGCCTCCTCCACCAAGGTGGTGTCCATGCGGGTCAGGTCGCTGCCGTGATCCGGCTCTGTAAAAGACACCGCCGAAACCCAATCTCCCCTGACAAGGGGAGCCAGGAATTTCTGCTTCTGCTCGGCAGTGCCGAAGATCTTTATGATCTTGGCGGGAAGGAAGGCAAGGTGGATGGCCATCCCGAGGCCGGAATCAGTCTTGCAAAACTCCTCTATGACCAAGACGTTTTCCATCACGCCCAAGTTGCCACCGCCTGTTTCCTCGGGATAGTCCAAGCCGATGAAACCCAGCTCCCCGGCCTTTTTATAAAGCTCGCGAGGAAACAGATGGTTCAATTCGCATTCCTCTATCAGTTCCTGTTTGAACTCGCCCCGGGCGAATTCCGCGGCGGCCCTTTTGATATCTTCCTGCTCCTTGCTCAATGAAAACTCCATTGCTCCCTCCCGTCAGTCTCCAGGCTCAGCGGTTTTTGCTGATCTCCCTTCCAATCACCATCTTCTGGATCTGATTCGCCCCTTCAAAGATCTGAGTCAACTTGGCATCGCGGAACATCCGCTCTATGGGATGGTCTTTGATATAACCGTATCCTCCGAGCACCTGGACCATATCCGTGGTGATCTTCATTGCCGCGTCGCTGCAAAAGTATTTGGCCATGGAGGCAAGCTTGGTATTCCTCTCACCGGCATCAAAGGTCATGGCCGCCCGTTCCATGAGGCCCCTGCTGGCCTCAATAAGGGTGCAGGCTTCGGCCAAAATAAATTGAATGGCCTGGTGCTCGATGAGGGGTTTGCCGAACGTGTAGCGCTCTCTAGCATACTTCACCGTATAATCAAAGGCCCCCTCGGCCAGTCCCAGCGCCAGTGCAGCCACCGCAGGTCGCGACATGTCAAAATCCCTCATGGCGATAAGAAACCCTTCCCCCGGCTTTCCGATCAGGTTGTCCTTAGGCACCACCACATCCTCCAAAATCACCTCCGCGGTATTGCTGCCGCGGAAGCCGCACTTGTCTTCGATTCTACCGATGCTGATGCCCGCCATGCCCCTTTCCACGATGAAGAAAGACAGCTCCCTTTCCCCGGTCTTGGCCAGCACGGTGTAGAGTCCCGCCACGGAACCGTTTGTTGCGAATACCTTTGTTCCGTTCAGCACATAATGATCTCCGGAAACCCTGGCAGTGGTGGAAATAGCCTGCACATCCGAGCCCGCACCCGGTTCCGTGACCAGGTATCCCATAAGATTCCGCCCTTCGGAGATCATAGGGTAATACCGCTTCTTCTGGGCTTCACTGCCCGCTTCGATCAGCGGGAAGCTCCCTACCACCTGGATGATCAAAAGGAGAGCGGAAGAGGCGCATGCCTTTGCAATCTCTTCGATGCAAAGACAAAGGGTATGGCATGGATTTTTCGGCCAGCCTCCGTATTCCTCCGGCAGCATAATCTGCAGGAGCCCTAAGTCCCAGAAAAGCGACACCACGTCCCAGTTGAAAGCTCCTGTCCTGTCGATTTCGGCCGCAACCGGCGCGACCCTGTCCCTCACCACCTTTGCCAGACTATCCAGCAAAATTTTCTGCTCATCTGAAATCGTCCTCATCGGATCCCTCATTCCCGGCGGCAGGGGGCCCCCTCTCACCATACCGCGCTGTTCTGCTCCCTCACCTCACGGCTGAGCCCCGAGGCCAGCTGAATGCTCCACCGGCCGACCTTTTTCACCTTTTCAGGATTGATCCTGAAAGAGGGGCCCGCCACTCCCAGACAGGCTACCACCTTTTCCTTGTGGTCATAGACTGGTGCAGCAATCCTGAAAACCCCCATCCTCATTTCCTGATCGTCAAAGGCATACCCTCTTTCCCTGACCAGCCTCATCTCCTTTTCCAGATCTTCCCAGCTCCCGATGGTATACTGGGTAATCCTGGGCATGCCCATTCGATTCATCACGTCCCTGAGTTTCTTCTCGCTCATGTGGGCCAGGTACACCTTTCCAGGTGCCGTGGCGTGAAAATAGGGATAGGCGCTTCCCACGCTTGAAAAGAGCCGTACCGCTTCAGGGCCCTCCACCTGGTCTATCAACACAAGCTGGTCCTTGATCCGGGCGGAGAGCTCAGCCGTCTCCCCGCTCAATTCCACCAGGCGTTTCAGGAATCGCCTCGCCTGAGACCTGAAACCCATCCCCCTCAGGAGCACGTTGCCCAGATAAAGAAACTTGAACCCAAGGCGATAAGTCCTTTTTTCCGGGTCGAAGAGCAGATAACCGTTTTCCCGGAGCACGCGCACAATCCGCCACAGGGAAGGCTGGGGAATCCCGAGCCTCTCACCGATGGACTTGAGGCTTAATTCCGAGTCCTCACCGGCCAGCAGCTCCAGGACCTTCAATCCCCTGTCCAGGGCAGGGGCCATACGTTGTTTTTTAATAGTTTTCATATATGAAATTTTTATTTTAAATATGATATCACTATCTGTTGCGGCAGGTCAAGGGCTTTGAGGAAAAAAGGCCTACATCCCCATTGACTTTGTCCCCGGTTGCTTCTAACCTTCTGTCAAAAACTCTTGAGGAAGATCCAAGAAACAGGCACATGGGCATCAGAGAAGCCATCAAATCCTACACCATGCGGCTTGCCGGGGAAGTTCGGGTGATGGAAGTCCGCATCGGTATAAGATACACGGCAGTGGCCCTTGATAACGGCCGTGTGGGTCTTGCATACACATTCAGGGGAGGCCTCGACGGTCACGACCAGCCGGGCCTCTTTGAAAGCCTGCGCCCTTTTTCCGGGAAAAAGGCCTCGGAACTGCTGGATCTGCTGGATTCCAAAAACCGCCTGGACTCCTCCATCGCCCTTGCGGCCTCCAATGCCCTGACCAATAACATGAAGTCCGGTCTGGTGGTTGGAGACGCCCTTGAGATGCTGGCGCTCTCTCCTGAAGACAGGGTGGGAATGGTAGGTTACTTTGCTCCATTGGTTCCTTTGCTCCAAAAGCAGGTTTCGTCCCTGAAAATATTCGAACAGATCCAAAGACCCCAGGGCGAACTCATACCCGCCAAGGAAATACCCCGGGAACTTCCAGACTGCCATGTTGCCCTCATCACCTCCACTTCCATTCTGAACGACACCATCGACAATATCTTGGAATATGCGTCCTCCTGCAGGGAGGTGGCCCTGCTGGGACCCTCCACTCCACTTGTGCCGGAGATTTTCGGCGACACCCCCGTGACACTCCTTTCAGGCATGGTGGTCACTGAGCCGCAGGAAATCATGAGGGTGATCAACGAGGGGGGAGGAACGAGACAAATAAGAGGTCATGTGCAAAAGGTGAATATCCGGACCGAATCAATCCCCCGCCGGGAGGAAACCGCCCTTCAAAATTTATGCCCCCACTGCGGGAAACCCGTGACCAGATATCGAAACCCGTTCCCAACAGTGGATATCATCATCGAGGTGGGACAGGGGGAGATCGTCCTCATAGAGAGAAAAAATCCGCCGTACGGCTGGGCCCTGCCCGGAGGGTTCGTGGACTATGGAGAGAGCCTGGAGTCCGCGGCCCTGCGCGAGGCAAAGGAGGAGACTTCCCTTGAGATCCAGCTTCTATATCAACTGGGGGCATATTCGGACCCGCACCGCGACCCCAGGCATCACACCATATCCGTAGTGTTCGTGGCAAAGGCGGAGGGCCGCCCTGTCGCGGCCGACGATGCCAGAAAGGCGGGCGTCTTTACCCGGGATACCCTGCCTGAAAACCTGGCCTTCGACCACGGGAAAATCCTGAAGGACTATTTTGACAGATGTCTCTCAGAAGATTAAGGGCCGTTATCCTGCCCGTTCTCTTGCTCTTCTCCCTTTTTATGGCCTCGGTTCTCCTGCTTAACAGCCTTATTCAAAGGCCTTCCGTTCAACATCTGTTGATAAACCAGCTATCCAGCACTCTGGGATGCGAACTCTATACCGGAAAGATAGAAATCAGCTTCTGGGAGGGTCTCGGATTCGCCATCCAGGACCTGAAGGCGGTATCCAAAGCGGATCAAATAAGGGTGGAAGCCCCCAGGGCGAGTGTGACCCTTGACCTCAAGGAGTTGCTAAAAAGACATATTCATCCCAAGCGGATCTTCCTGTACCGCCCGGTCATTACGCTGACCGCAGGAAAGGGGTCGGCCGCCGCCGAATCAACCAAACCCGGGGACCTTGAAGAAGCGCTGCTTCGCCGCCTGGGCACCCTTGGCATAGTGCGTCTGAAAGGTGCTGCGATTGAAATAACAGACCTCCCCTTTGACCTCCAGGACCTCGATTTTGAACTCTCACAAAGGGGCCGGGACTCGCCTGTCCACCGGCTGAACATCAGGGGCAAGGCCGGATTTCATGGAGCCAAAATCCCGTTCGCGCTTGCTGGCTCAATAAGTGCCGACCGGGAAAAGAGGGACCGGGTTTCAGGGGACCTGACCCTGGAAGTCGATCAGCTCCCCCTGAACCGCCTGCCCTGGCCCCGATCATTCTTTGGGAAGCAGGGGACCGCACAGGTACGTATGGACATCAAGGGCTCTCTGAGCGGGTCAATAACGGCCAAATCACACATAATCTTGAGCAAGCCCCATTTCCTCCTGACCAAAGGTAAGAGGATGCAAATATTTTCCTTTGAGGAGCTCGGGCTTGCCCTTGAATTAAAGTACCAGCAGGGATCGATCCTCAGCGTTACAAGCCTCCATCTTGAAGGCCCGGGGTTCACGCTCCAGGCCGAATCGACCATGGATTTCAGAAACAACTCCGATCCCCGCCTATTGCTGAAAGTAAGAAGCCCGTCCATGCCCCTCGAAACTTTTGAGGCTATCTTCCCCACCGCTCTTATATCCCCGTGGGTAGAAAACACACTCTTCAAAGCACTCAAAGGTGGACATGTGAAGGTCGACCTTTTTTCACTCCAGGGTCCATTCAGTCGGGTGGGGGGATTAGGTTCACGCAAGAACGCATCGGCGCTTTTGTTGAATCTCAGTTACAAAGGTCTCCGGATCTCGGGCCCGGGAACTCCGCTGCCCTTTGAAAAAATATCCGGCAAGTTCAGCGTAAAAGATGGAGGGCTTACCGCTTTCGATTTGAAAAGCCGCTTCAGCCGCTCCACTATAAGAGACGGCCTTGTCCGGATTGAAGACTTATATAAGGAACGTATTTCTTGCGACATATCCCTGAAAGGTTCCTTTGACCTCCGGGACCTGGTGAGACTAAAGGGGAGCGCCCATATCCCCCCCAAGCTTCGATTACAGATACAGGGCCTTGATTCGGCCTCCGGCAAGGTAGAGGCTTCCCTCGACCTCAGGCTTGAAGAGGGCCGAAATATCCCGCAGCTCAGAGCTGCGACGTTCCTTTTCAGGGACTGCACCTTTAACCAACGCGCCATGGCCTTTCCTTTGCATCTTGGACGCTTTGAGATGGAGATAGACGAAAAGGGCAGTGGCACATTCAGAGGCAGCGGCTCCTGGGGTCAGTCCCCCTTTGATGCCATGGGGTTTTTCAGAGAATACTTGAAATGGGGAAAAGTCCATCTTGTGTCTCGTGTGGATTTCAATGAAATTCTGGGCCGCTTTTCCCCTAAGTCCAGCGCTGCCATCGAATTCAAAGAGCCCCTTATATGCCAGGTCACGCTGTCCAAAGTGGATGACCTGTGGTCCTGTGAAGGTGAAGTGGATCTGGTGGGGAGCAGCTTTGATACCGACGCTTTCACCATATCGCCCAAAGGAAGTCGCGACACGATCCGCCTGGCCCTGGATCTCAAGCCGGGGGTGGAGCTCAAACTAATGAGCCTGACCTGTTCGATCGGCCACTCCGCCCTCGAGCTGTCAGGCTTATTTGATTTATCAGGCAAGAAATCTTCGTCCCTGAAGGTTTCCACCCGGGGGCTCAATCTGGAGGACTTCGGCCTGGTGTTCAAAAAGGGAGGCCTCCAGGCAACAGGGAAACTGACATGCAGCACGGAGATCAAAGGCTTCCCATCCCGCCTGAAAAGCCTAACAGCCACCGGCAGGATCCAGGCCGAGGGTATCTCGTGGGTCTCCGGCCTGTTGCCATCTCCTATCCGCGGTGATGAGCTGGACGCAGAGCTTCGCGGGAAGGAGGTCTTGATCAAACTCCTAAAGCTAAAAATAGGAAGAAGCACCCTTGACTTTCGCGGTCAGATCCAGGGCTGGGAGGGGCTCAGGGGGAAACTCCTGTGCGACGCCGGCTACCTTGATATATCAGACTTTCGAAAGAAGGAAAGGCCGGCCGCCCTGCAAGGTCAAAGCGCCGCCTCAAGCCCCTTTGTGAAAAAATCAGATATCCACATGAACCTCAAGATCCATAAAGGGGTGTGGAAAGGCCTGCGGTACGGGCCGGTCCAGGCAAACTGCAGGTATAAAGGAGGCGACCTCCTGATTGATCGTTCCTACATCCAATGGCAACACGGGATGATGGACTTCAAAGGGCGTATCGGAAAGGGAAAAGGATCCGAAAGTCTGCTCTCAGCTTACCTCAAGGTAGAGGGACAGCCTATAAAGACCCTCCTCCAGGCCTTCGGTATAAAAGATCCCGGCCTGGAGGGCCGGCTTGCCGCCGAAGCGATCCTTTTCTCACGGGGGAAAGGGAGGAAGGGGCTGGTCTCCGGCCTCACCGGCAGTGCCAACATCCTTCTCGAAAAGGGGACCATCAGGAAATCTCATATCATTATATCGGTGCTGAATTTCTTGAGCCTCCAGAATATTTTCAGGAAGAGGCCGCCTGAGCTTTCAAAGGAAGGATTCTATTATGAAAGCATCAAAGGGCACATCACCTTGAACAGGGGAATCGCTCAGACCAGAAGCCTCTATATGAAGAGCCCGGTCTTCAACGCCGCGGCAAGGGGGTCCCTGGACCTCAATTCAAACCAGCTTGACCTGGAGCTGGGCGTAGAGCCCCTTCAAACCATTGACTCGGTGATCAGCAAGATCCCGGTCTTAGGCTTTATCCTGACCGGGAAAAACAAGACCATCCTGGTCTATTATTTTGATGTAAAGGGGCCTCTTTCCAAACCTGAAGTCAGGCATATATCAAAGGGCCTTGAAAGCGGCGTGGTGGGTTTTCTAAAGCGTGTCCTTCTCTCCCCGGTCCGGCTCTTCAAAAAAATACCTCGGCCTTCCGGCAATCTCGACGAGAAGCAGATGAACCCTATGTTGCGATAGTCGGTACCCGGGAAAGCGGCCTCAATAAAGGGAGCCTTGGTTCGGCTCAGGACTCTTTCCCGCTCCCTTCCAGAAAATCCCTGATACCGGGCTTTACATAAATCCGGCTCAAGTCGAAACGCTTAAGAGCCCTGGCCAATGTCTCCACCTTCTGCCCGGTGTCCGCCCTTTCCTCAATGATGATATAGGACCTCCCCTTTAACCTGCACAGCCCCCCTCTTTGAAAGTCTGACTCCCCCTTCAAGGACTCATAGCGCACATGGATGCCCAGGTCATGGGCCAGCTTTTCAAGATGCCCTAAAAGCGCTTCCTCGTCCAAGCGGCCTCCACTCTCTCTCTGCTCAACCCCCCGACACCCTACAGCCGCCTCCCGCAAAATGGGCAAAAGCGAAACATAGGGTCCACGGCATTTCCGCAATAAGGACAGATCCGGGCAGATCCTCTTCGGGATCCGGACAGGAGATCGCCCATATCACCCGATATGCCCCCGCAATTACTGCACTCCAGGAAGGGGTCCCCTTTTTTGACCCTGAAAAGGGGCAAGAAAAAAACAGACAAATAATGATCTATCCGGGCCAATCTGGCCCGCCCCAGACCGCACGAGGGACACACCCTGGGTTGATCATCCAGGTACACCCGCTTTGGCTGTATTCCCGCGATGAAAAAAAACATGGCCTAAATACTTCCAAATTTGTAATCTATACGGGAAGCTGCTTTTGATCAAGCTGCATTTCAACCTGAAACCCCTGAACCCGAAGGAGATTGAAGCAAGATGAATAGGACAGGTATTGTGAGAGACCAAAGATTCCTAGAGCACCGCCCCGGTGAAGGGCATCCGGAAAGCCCTCGCCGACTGGAAGTGCTTTACGACATGCTTGATGAACCGGAAATGGAGGGCCGCTTTCGCGCGGTGCCTGTCAGGGATGCCGAAACGGAAGAACTCTGCCAGATCCATTCCCCTGAATATGTCCGGATGGTTCAAGGAACCCAGGGGAGGAGCTATGTGGCCCTTGACCCTGATACGGCCACCTCCCCTGGGTCTTATCAGGCTGCCCTGCTTGCAGCCGGCGGGCTGTGTGAGGCCATTTCCATGGTCCTTTCCGGAGACCTGGACAACGCGTTTGCGCTTGTCAGACCACCCGGGCATCATGCGGAGTATGCCCGCGCCATGGGCTTTTGCCTGTTCAACAACATCGCCATCGGGGCAAGGTATGCTCAGCAGAGCCATGACATCGAGCGCGTGCTGGTAGTGGATTGGGATCTCCACCACGGGAACGGCACGCAGCATGCCTTTGAAGAAGACCCGTCGGTACTTTACTTTTCCACCCACCAGTATCCCTACTACCCCGGAAGTGGAGCCGTTCAGCAGGTAGGGAGGGGAAAAGGGGAGGGGTATACGGTCAACGTTCCCCTGTCTCCAGGACATGGGGACAAGGAATATCTGGCCATATTTGAAAAGATACTTAAGCCGATAGCCCTTGAATTCAAACCAGGGCTGGTCCTTGTATCAGCCGGGTTCGATATCTACGAAAACGACCCCTTAGGCGGAATGCGGGTAAGCCCGGGGGGTTTTGGGGCACTGACAAGATGCCTCATGGAAATGGCGGATGCCTGTTGCGGGGGAAGACTGGTAATCACCTTGGAAGGAGGTTACCATCTCCAAGGGCTGAGAGACTCGGTCAGGGCCGTATTGAATGTGCTCACGGGCTCCTCCGATAGCCATATGACACAGGGGGAAGACGTGGGTATGGCAGGAAAGACTATCGAACAAACGATCCAGTTCCACAGGCAGTACTGGAGTTCCTTACGAGCATGAGGAAACTGCGATATTAAACGGTGCAGGCCCATGGGCAACCGAGGCCGTTACGGGAAATACGGAGAAACAAAGAGACTTGCCCGTCTCCGCATGTCGGGGCCAAAGCCCAAGGTCAACCGGGGAAAACCTACCGTTTCAAGGCGAAAACAAAGATTTTACAAGGTGGAGGATCCCAAGAAGGAGCGGATCCTGATCCGGCCCGGCATGCCCAGCGATGTGGGTTTTATCAGCAGCCTCAGTAGGACAGCGTTTGATCTTTACGGTCCTTATGATGTTCTCCTATCACAATGGTTCGAGTCGGGCAGGGTAGCAGCCTTACTGGCACTGGAAGGAAAAAGTCCGGCAGGGTTTGTAATGCTCGGTCCTCCCTTCTCCCTGGAACACCTGCCGGATACAGGAGAAATTCTGGCCATCGCCGTCATTGCCCAAAAAAGGGCGGTTGGTGTAGGTGATCGTCTTATGGCTGAGGCACTTAAAACAGCGCCCCATCTAGGGTTCAAAACCCTGATCCTCCATACGGCTATCGACAATGAGCCGGCCCAAAGCCTTTTTAAGAAACATGGATTTACCCCTGTCAAGATAAAGCGTGCCTTCTATCCGAAAGGCCAGGACGCCATAATGATGCATCTGCACCTCACCTGAGAACAATCCCTCCTTTCCATTCTTCACTGATACACCGAACATTGCCGGAGTCCCTCCAAGGACCTTGAACATGGCTCATCAATAGGGTATGGTGGGTCCAAATTTTGGAGGAGAAGAATATGAAACAGGTGACGGATGCAGTTTTTTTTATTCAGGGCCAGGATGAATTCATCCCCGACTCCCACATGTATGTCATAGGCAATCCTTCTTCAAAGGACCTCAGCCTCGTGGATGCGGGCCTCATTGGAAAGGGACAGTACAAGCTCAATGCCATCCAGAGTTTGGGCATTGATCTTTCAGATATCAAGAGGGTAATCATGACCCACACCCATCTTGACCATATCGGTTGTTTGAGGGAGATCCTGGATATGATCCCCCATGCGGCGCTCTGGGTGCACGGCTCTGAGGCCGAAGACCTGGAAAAAGGTGATGAGAGGACGGTTTACGGCATGGACATGTTCCAGAGCATGTGCCAGGCCCAGTACGGCATCAAGCCGGGCGATTTTGCATTCCAGGTGGACCGAAAACTCCAGGGCGGCGAGACCCTGGAGATAGGTGGGACACGCTGGGAAGTGATTCACATACCGGGCCACTCCAGAGGGAGCATAGGCCTCTATTGCCGTGAAAACAGAATACTCATACCTGGCGATGTGGTTTATGCCGATTATGCCATAGGCCGCTTCGACCTCCACGGGGCCAGCGGGGCCCAGCACAAAGCCTCTCTTTTCGCATTGGCGGAACTGGATGTGGAAATCCTGTTGCCGGGACACAACCGCATCATGGAAAAGGTCCCTCCGGGATACATACGGGAGACCGCCGAGCAGTGGGCCCCTTACCTCGCGTAAGGAGGTCCAAAAAGCGCCTCATAAGGGCAGAGCCGAGAGGCTTGTTAGAGGAAGAAGCGGTTGCTCATTGGAGGAGAAGGTGCCATGGAAGATAGGCTCCTCAAACAGATGCGTTCCGAGGCAGAGGAAATATTCAGGTCCTGCCTGAAGGCGGTGGACCCTCACTTGGCGGTCAAGCGTTTTTTGCATCGCCGGGGGGACCGTCTCATTGTAGGCAAAGAGGGCGGGGAAATGCTGGAGCTGGATCTCTCGTGCTATGACAGGATCCTGCTGGTAGGCGGCGGCAAGGCTACCGCGCCCATGGCCAAGGCCCTGGAGGAACTCTTTGGCAATGGCATCACCGGCGGGATTGTCAATGTCAAATATGGGTTTGCCGAAACGCTCTCTTACACTGAAATAATAGAGGCTGATCACCCCGTCCCGGATCAGCGTGGCGTTGAGGGGACAAAGAAAATCTTGAACCTCCTTGAAAATGCCGGTGAAAACGATCTTGTCTTTTCTTTGATCTCCGGAGGCGGCTCCGCTCTCCTGCCCCAGCCTGCCGGTCGCATCACCCTTGAAGAAAAGCAGGAACTTACCAGGGCTCTGCTGGCATCCGGCGCCAGTATCGACGAGATCAATGCGGTGCGCAAGCATATCTCTCTTTCCAAGGGCGGGCAGATGGCAAGGGCGGCCTATCCTGCCACTGTGGTAAACCTAATGCTGTCCGACGTGGTGGGGGACAGGGTGGATGTTATTGCGTCAGGGCCCTTTGTCCCTGACACCTCTACATTTGAGACCGTTTGGAAGATCCTGGAAAAATATGGGCTGGATGACATCCCCCGCGCCATCAAGGAGCACCTGACGGAAGGGCTGGAGGGACGGATAAAGGAAACACCGAAAAGGGGTGATCCCATATTTGAAAAGACGCATAATTTCGTGGTGGGGAGCAATATTCTGGCCCTCGAAGCGGCCATGGCAAGAGCGGAGGAGATAGGTTATCGGGCACTGATCCTTTCATCCATGGTGGAAGGAGAAACCAGGGATGTGGCGAGGGTTCACACTGCCATTGCCAAAGAAATACTGAAAACGGGCAGACCTCTTGATCCACCTGCGTGCATTATCTCCGGCGGCGAAACCACGGTTACCATTCACGGAGCCGGCCTTGGAGGGCGCAACCAGGAATTCTGCCTTGCAGCCTGTCTGGACCTTGGGGGGCTCCCTCCCAGGACAGTGATCCTTAGCGGTGGGACAGATGGCAATGACGGCCCTACCGATGCGGCAGGGGCACTGGTGGACCCTTTGACAATGGACAGGGGGAAAAAGGCGGGCATGGATGCGGCGGAGTTTCTCCGTAACAACGATGCCTACCACTTCTTTGAAAAAACAGGCGACCTCCTCATGACCGGTCCTACCAGGACCAATGTGATGGACGTGCGCCTCATCCTGGTCCGATGACCCTTAGCTGCTGCGCCACCGTTGGAGAAGGTACGGCTTAGTCATTTCAAAGGTCATGCAGTCGTCCTCAATCGTATCTTCCGCCTGCTTGATGGTCATTCTCCGGGTCTTTCTCACGAACGAAAGCGTCCTTCCAAAATATAAAGGAATGAGGGAATCCATCATCAGGTCCCGCTCCACCACGCGGTCGCGATAGGCGACCGCCACATCAAACAGCACTCTGGCCCACAGATCGGTGGGAAAATCAAACAGGGACATCTTCATATGAATAATTTCCTGGAGCTTCCTGTGCACATCTTCAGTCAGGATCTCCTTCCATACCTCTCCATATTCCTTGAAACCAGCATGAAATTTGTTGAGCAGGTTCTCCGTATCCACTTCCACTTTGGGAGGCATTTCCACCTCTCCCAGGCCGAAACCGTAGATCGCTGTGGGCCTGCTGTATTTGACCTTGGTCCAAAAGGGTTCAAAGGGCTCCATCATGGAAAAGATGGTCCCCACCACCTGCCTGAACATGGGGCCCAGATGGGTGCCTGGGTCCTTGGTTCGATGGATCTTGGGCCTTCCCATGAAAGACTGACAAATGGGTACCTTCTGATTGATGGCCAGGGTTGTCATCCAGATATCAATCCCAAAATTGGCCACCGACTCGTCCCAGAATTGGCTCTCGAGATACACTTTCCCCAGCTTGCCGCTGAATCCAAAATCCCCTCCTATGGGCTGCCTCACCCGCCTCCCGTAAAGGGCCCTTGTGACGGGATATGAAATGCCGTTCGTGATGGTGCCATCATACTTATGCCTGACATAAAGGGGCGCCACATAGGAAAAACCTTGGAAAAGGGGCTCTCCCAGGTGCTTGATCCATTCAGGGGTGATGCTCTTGAGGTCCGCGTCCACCACCACAACGGCCTTCGCCTTCAGCTCCACCACCTTTCGAAACAGATTCCTGAAATTGTTTCCTTTTCCTTTTACCCCCGGAGGAGTGGAAAGGTAGATCTTGGGGACCTCTGTAGGGGTGTCAAGAAAGACCTGTCTGGTATTGTCCGGTGAATTATTGTCACAGTTAATGATAACGGATGACCTGTCTGCGAAATATCTCGAGAGTCCTTTGCTCGCCTGCTCCGTAGGATAACTGATGGAATCAGCCTCATTATAAGAGGGAATGCACACCACCATCTCCGCCCTTTTTACCTTGTCGGTGTTCACCTCGGCTTCAAACCTATCAGGCATCGCCCCTCTCCTTAACCTTCAGGATATCGGATACGGCTCTATTCCAGCCGCCAGGTCCCAGCTCTCCGGTGAGAATGAGCCTGGGGATTCGCTCTTTCAATAGAGGAAACTCCTGGCCCGGTCCCACGAGCACAGGATAATCTGCTCGTTCCAGCATGGGGAAATCCACCGGACTGTCTCCGAGGGCAATTGTGGTAATCCGGTCATGATATTCCCCGTACCACATGATTACTTTCTCCATGGCCTGTCCTTTGTCGTGCCTGCCCTGAAGATGAAAGAATCGTCCGCCTGCACCGACCCTGAGCCCGCGCCGGGCTGCGGCCCGGAAAAGCGCCTCCTGGTCTACTTGGACTGTGTCCAGCACAATGAACGGTTCATCGTACTCCCTCGTGGCGGCAAGGCGGGAACTCTCAAGGTCCATCCCGGTGAGATTGGATATCTCTTGAGCGGTCATTTCAGAAAAGCCCTTGATGTTCCAGCCCAGTTCTTCGCGAATCTCTCTCAGGGCCTCTACCAATTCCGAATAGGGGAGACCTAATGAGAATCTGAAAAGATCTCCCTCCTGGGAGGTGCCGGGAGGCCGCTCTTTACACTCCGAGACCGGGAAAAAGATACCGCCGCCGTTTTCCGTTATGAAGGGATAACTCAAGGACAGCTGCGTCCTCAGCGGCTCCATTTCCGCCCTGGTCTTGCTGGAGGCCAAAATGACCGGTACCTTGAGCTTCCTGCACAGATCAAGGGCCGGAAGGGCCTTGTCCCATTGATATGTCTCAGGGTCCAGAAGGGTTCCGTCCAGATCAGTGAATACCAAAAAAAACGGGGTGCCTGACCCACAGGTCACGGCACCGGTTCCTGTATTACCCATTTCGGCCCCTTTTCAGGAAAACCGTCTTTTTTCCACCTCTACTGCCTCAATGAGGTCATAGTAGATCTGGGGCAGCTTATTGGCCACCCGTTCCCAGGAGACGGTCTGGGGCATTTCAAATACACTCTGCTCTGCCTTGCGTTCTACTGAAAGAATAGTCTCCGCAAGCCCTTTGTCAAGGTATGGTTTGAATTCCGGATAAGAATTGACGAACCTCAAAAACCTCTCTGAAATCCTGTAAGGGGCCGTGAGAACATCACCGGCACGGAGAATAGAGTTTCTGAAGACATCCCTGACCAGAGTTTCCTCCATGTCCCGGTCATAGCTCAGATTGCTGAAACTCGCATCGTCGGAGTACTTCTTAATTTGCTCTTCGGCCACGGCCTGGTAGGTCACGGCCAAATCCCTGAAAAAGGTATCCGAAATCTCAAGCCCCTCTTCAATAATAAGGGCGTTCATAAGGATGGTCACAATATCCACGGCCATCCGATTGAGACCCTTGCTCCTGTCTCCCAACGAAATATCCTGATGTTTGTGGTCGAAAGGCAGCTCGCTGAACATGACCTGGGCCGTAGATGAAGCCTTGCGGTACACCTCTATCAGAGTAAATATCTCCACCCCCCAGTTGGTGGCAAAACGCATCCTTTTGAGTAGATCCACATGAAAGGCCACCTCGCCGGAAAGCTGATAATTGAAGCCTAACAGGAAGTCTATCAACCGCAACATTTTCTCTTCTCTGCTCTCTGCAAATTTCCGTTTGAGGGCAAGGAGGAGGGGGTCCAGAAGAAGCCGCTTTACCCGACCATAGATGTTCCTCTCCGAGATCCGCGCGTAATAGGCCTTGGAAAAATCGTAATTGAGGGCCACCACCGGATACAGAAGACGATCCAATTGCTGGCGCTTGAAGGTCCGGATATCGGCATCAATCAGTCCGATGGACTCGGCGCCAAGGGCAATGGCAATCCCAAAGCTGAGGAACATGTTCTTGCCCTTGCCCGGCTCGCTTATATTGAACCCTGCCTCGTTAAGCTGGTCGTAAATGCTGCTGAACCCCGGCCCGTCATTCCATTGAATCAGATAACTCCTTATCCCGGAAGCCTTTAAAAGATCCTTCAGGACAAAGGCCTCTTTCTCAGTAGCCTTATCCAGGCCGAAAATAATCTGAGACAGATATGCCACCCCTTTCAACTGGGCTAAGATGTTTTTAAAAATGGGCAGATTGGCAGGATCGGTATACTCACTGGCAAGCAGTGGAATAATAAGGACAGTTTTTTTCCACCTGGAATGGAGCCTCAGCTGAGACCTCAGGTGCTTGCGATCCTTTCGCAGGATGTGAAAGGTGGTGATATCGCCCGCTTTTTGTGAGAAATCGGAAATGGCAAAACTCCCTGTCCAGGATATCCCGCCCAAGGCCACAAGGGGCTGCCAAGAGTGGCTCAGCTCCAGAGCTTGGGATTTAATCCGGCGTTTGAACTTAACGGAAACCTACGCCTTTGTCAACAGCCCGCTGGCGCCTTCCAATGGTCGCCTCGAAGAAACTCTCCTAGCCCCCCGTACTGAGTGTGTCATGAAAAAATGGCCTGCCAGGTGCCGGAGCAAGCCTGCCGCCGCAGGCAGAGAAAAAATGCCCCGGCCACAGAATATTTTATTTATCTTGCCGGCGATTGTGATATTTTAGGATTGAATTTGCCTTGGCGACCTGTGTAAATTATCCATATTTCCGGACAAATCCAAGATAGGGCTGCTTTTAAAGGCCAGAAAATGATTCCGTCTGTTGAAACATGTCTGCGGTTGATGGAGGAACATGGGATGCCTGAGCACATCCGGGCTCATTCCCTTATGGTGACAAGGATCGCCCTGGTCATCGCCGGGCGGTTGAAAGATGCGGGAACCACGCTCTCCATCCCTCTTGTCAGAGCCGGCGCGCTTATGCACGACATTGGCAAGACACCTGCCCTCAAAAGAGGCCTGGACCACTCTGAAGTGGGAAGACAGATCTGCCTTGAACACCACTTTGATGAAGTAGCAGATATCGTAGGAGAACATGTACGATTGAAGGATTATCGTCTGGATGGGGAGTTTTCCGAAAAAGAGATCGTCTACTACTCGGACAAACGGGTGAATCATGACAAGATAGTGAGTCTTGAAGAGCGTCAGGCATACATCCTTGATAGATACGGTAAGAACCACCAGGCTTTGCGGGAGCGGATCCAAGAAAATTTCAGGCTCTGCAAGAAAGTGGAATCCAAACTGTTCAGCAGGCTGAACTTCGGTCCGGAGGCCATACCGCTGCTGGCGCTGCAAGTCAGGATCGGTCCTGAGGCCGATGTCAACCCCGTTGCCGACTACATGTGAAAAACGAAAGAGGAGATGGGAAATATGTCCATCCGGCTGATTGCAAGAGACCTCTATCGGCTCAAAAGAGAAGTGGAAGCGCTCGAAAAAGAATTGCAAGAAGCACCTCTTGAGAAGCGTGACGAGATCAGAAATCGGCTGCGAAAGGCCAGGGCGGAAAAAGATAGGGTGCAGGGCATACTGGACGGTGCAAAAGAGCCTCCCCCCTACAGAAAACCCTTGTAGATCCTTATACTGCCGGCTCCACCTGTGCCACAGCCCGAAGGAACCTAAACACATGATAAAGGCAAAAACAGGTAAAAGGCTTCAGGCGTTTTTTTTTGCACTGTGCTTTATACTCCTGCCTCTGTCCACTCACGCCTCCACCGTTAAGGTGAAGGTTATCCATTCACGGGATCAATACCCGGCAGGAGGAATATACCCGATCCTGCTCCAGCTTAACATTTCTCCCCCTTATTACATACACGGCCCTGAAACCAACGATGAGGGCATCATCCCGACAACGCTCTCCATTGCCGGCTCTCACGGCATAAAATTCAGCAACATACGTTTTCCGCAGCCAGAAAAAATGAAGTTCCAATACACACGGGACGAAATCGAAGTCATTTCCGGGGAGGCCCTCATCCGGGCAAGGCTGGAGATAGAAAAAAGCGTGCCTCCGGGGACAAAGGTCCTCAAGGGGGAGCTTTCCTACCAGGCATGCGCCTCCAGCTACTGCCTCCCGCCGGAAAAAATACCCTTCTCCATCTCAGTGCGCATTGCCCCAAAGGAGGCAAGGGCAACGCTCCTCAATCAGGAGATGTTCAACCCCCCGCTGGAGCACTCCGGGCTCAAAGGAGAAAATAGGGGGTGGAAGCTGGGTGCGGGACTCTGGGTGAGCCTCCTGGGGATCTTCTTGGGAGGGCTGGCCCTCAACCTCACACCCTGCATCTATCCCCTCATTCCCATTACTGTCTCATACTTTGGGGGTAGAGGTGGAACAATCAGGGGACGAACCTTGGCACATGGGGCCCTATATATCCTCGGGCTGGCCTTCACCAATTCCTTTCTGGGCCTGACAGCCAGCCTTTCAGGGGGGCTCCTGGGCTCCGCCCTCCAGCACCCCCTGGTGCTGCTCGGGATAGCAGGAATTCTTGTCTGGCTCGGCCTGAGCTTCTTTGGCCTGTGGGAACTTAGGCCTCCCACAGGTCTAATGAAACTGGCATCACGGCAGTTCGGAGGCTATTCCGGGACATTCTTTATGGGCCTCACCCTCGGAATAGTAGCTGCCCCCTGCCTCGGCCCTTTCATCCTGGGACTCCTTACTTACGTGGGCCAAAAAGGCGACCCTTTCATAGGCTTTGTCTATTTCTTTGTACTCAGCCTGGGGCTCGGCCTGCCGCTCGCACTGTTAGGGGTGTTTTCCGCGGGACTGGAGAAATTACCCATATCAGGTCAATGGATGGTGTGGGTAAGAAAGGCCTTCGGGTGGGTGCTCATGCTCATGGCAGGTTATATGCTCCGCCCCTTGCTCTCCCATCCTTTAGGCAGATCCGCGCTCATGGCTGTCCCGCTGATGGCTGCAGGGATTCACCTCGGATGGCTTGACAGCACCACAGCGCCATGGCGCGCTTTCCCTGTATTCAAAAAAGGTCTGGGGGTCGTCTTTTTCGCCGTAGGCATGACTTTTATCATCGCTAATCTCCAGCCCAAAAAGGGTGTTGAATGGGTTCCTTACGACCCCGCCCTGCTCGCCACCGCGGTTCAACAACAAAGGCCGGTTATCCTTGACTTCTATGCAGACTGGTGCGCCCCGTGCCGGGCCCTGGAAGGTGAGGTTTTCACTGACCCCCAAATCGTGAAGCTCAGCCGGCAATTTGTCCTGCTAAAGGTGAATCTAACGAAACGGCATCCTGGTCAGGACAAAATCCTCCACCGGTACCGGATAAAAGGGGTTCCCACCCTGATTTTCATCAATGCCAAAGGGATTGAAGAAAGGGCACTGAGGATCCAATCCTATGTAGGCAGGGAGGAATTATTGCATAGGATGAAACGAATGCTCTCTCCGTGAAAACGGGCCTCCCCCCTGCCAGCGAAAGTCCTGCGCGCCTCTCCTTCCGATTAAAGGGCGGAGTCCTGGTGTCAAAGACTTCAAGGACGCGGATCCCCTGTGATGCTCTCAATAAAATTTCTGACATGCCCGTTGAACATTTCAGGCTTTTCCAGCATCACAAAATGACCGGCCGAGGGGACTACCTGAAATCGGCTGTTTCTGATCGATTCGTTCAGACCCCGTGAAAGCTTCACAGGGGTCAGCTTATCCTCCTGACCGCAAATGATCAGACAGGGCAGCTCTATATTTTGAACATCCTTCCTCCTGTCAAAGCGGTTGCAGGCAGAAAAATCATCACTTACCACCCCGGGGCCCGCCTCTTTCATGGCCCTTGCACCCTCTTCAACTATGGAAGGGTCTGTGCCGCTGGCAAAGGCATACTCCATCACCAGGTCCACAGTCTTTTCGAACCGGCTTGAAAAGCCCTCCAAAAATGAAGGCGCGACCTGGAGGCGCGGGCCGGTTGCCACCAGTATGATTCCTATCAGCAATTCAGGGTACAGAAGAGCGG
This sequence comes from Deltaproteobacteria bacterium, assembly GCA_029933075.1. Taxonomy (GTDB): domain Bacteria; phylum Desulfobacterota; class DSM-4660; order Desulfatiglandales; family Desulfatiglandaceae; genus JAOZOW01. Next base: position 21,193 of record JAOZOW010000016.1, read on the forward strand.
CCTCCTGGACAATTGCCCCTCCCATGGAATGCCCCATAAGGATCACAGGGGCCTCAAAGGCCCTAACCAGGACCTCTTTGAGCCACGAGGCATAGTCACCCATATCCGACATCGCCCCGGTTCCCGTCTTCCCGTGTCCCGGCAAATCCAGTGCAAACGGATTAACCGCTCCGGACAATCCCTTCGTCTGCTTTGTCCATATCCTGGAAGACCCCCCTGCGCCATGAATCATGACGAGCAGGGGAAGTCCGGCCCTGAATTCATCCGTATTAGGTTCAAATCCCACGTCCATTTCTTTCAATCTTTCAGGAATCATTCTCAACCCTCCGATATCTCACTTAGTAACGACTTGCGAACCTTTCCCAGGCTGGTGCGTGGAAACTCCTGGCAAAAACTCACCTTCTTGGGCCATTTGTATCTGGCCAGCCGTCCCTGACAAAACGAAATCACATCATCAGCATTGAGTTCCGCTCCCGCCTTTGGAATAACAAATGCATGTCCCACCTCACCCCAAGTCTCGTCAGGGATCCCCAGCACGGCCACATCTTCGATCCCCGGGTGCTCTTTCAGGACCCTTTCCACTTCGGCCGGGTACACATTTTCTCCACCCGAAACATACATATCCGTAGCCCTGTCAACCAGATAGAAATACCCGTCTTCATCCACACGGGCCAAGTCACCCGTATGAAGCCATCCCCCTTTGATGGTTTCCGCAGTGCGTCGGGGATCCTCCCAGTATTCAGTCATCATGATTGATCCCCGCACCACAATCTCGCCCACATCTCCCGGTTTCACCGGCTGACCCCCACGATCCACCAAGGCCACCTCGGCATGGAATACCGGCCGGCCGACTGTCCCCGGCTTTCGAATCGAATCCTCCTCCGAGGCCCACAGGAGGATAGAAGTCTCGGTCTGACCCATGATCTGGCGAAGGGGGAATTCAGCCTCCTTACACCGTTTCAGTAGCTCAACCGTGGTCTTCTCCCCTCCAATGGCACACACCTTGAGAGAAGACAAATCTCCTCTGCTCTCCGGTGGCACCTTGAGAAGGGAGCGGTACACGGTGGGGACCCCCAGAAACTTGGTCACCTTATGCCGGTTGATCTCCCGGTAGACCCTGTGAGGATCGAACCTGGGGTGGATTATCATGGTAGCGCCCTTATACAGGATGGGGGAGGCCTGTATGAACAGTCCCCCTGAATGAAAAAGGGGAAGGACAATTAGCATGATATCATCAAAATGCAGCTTAAAAAATATATCGGCATTCAGACAGTTAAAAAAGGTCTTTCGGTGTGAAAGGACAGCCCCTTTGGGGCGGCCTGTCGTGCCTGAAGTATACATGATGACCTGGGGCTCCTCAGGATCTGCCGGCCCGGGAATCTCCCCCCCAGTTAGTGGCTCCGCCACAGATTCCATCTCCCCATGGTAATCCATGATTCCATTCAGGCCGGAGCTGATCCCGATGGAGGCAAGGAACATCTCTCCGGTTGGACGTGCCAGGCTGAACGCCTCTATTTCCTCCATGTAGTCGGCTCCGAATATGAAAAGACGGGGACGACAATTATGGAGGATATAGTCAAGCTCGGGCCCTGCCAATCGAAAGTTGATGGGGACGAATATTGCGCCTAACCGCGAACAGGCCAGATAGATCTCCATAAACTCAGGGCAATTGGTCAACATGACAGCCACCCGGTCTCCCTTTCCGATTTTCAGTGACCGGAGCCATGAGGCCGCCCTGCAGGCACGGCCGTAAAGGTCCTGGTAAGTGATGGCCTTCCCCTCGTAGAGGATCGCCTCCTTGAGGGGATGAAGTTCACCCCAGCGTTTGACCCACCATGCTATGTTCATGGAATTAATCATGTCTCTGCCTCCTTGTTCTCCCTCCTGAAGACAAAGGATCCTTTCCGGGCGGCACCCATGGATTTCTCTACAACTGGAAAACGGCGAGCTTTACCCCTAAGCAATGATGAGAGTCGGGGAATTTTCGGCATGAACTGTGGAGAATGGATGGTGGGTAAGCGCCTACCACCTGATCAGCGCGCTGCCCCAGGTCAAGCCTCCACCGAAAACAGGCAGGCAGACCAGATCGCCCTTCTTGATGCTACCGTCCCTCGCGGCTTCGTCCAAGGCAATAGCGCAAGAAGCTGACGAAATGTTGCCATACTTGTGGAGGGTCAAATAAAACCTCTCCATGGGGATTTTCAATGTCTTTGCGATGGACTGGAACATCCGCAGGTTCGCCTGGTGAGGGATGAACCAGCGAATATCTTCTATGGTCACATCGTTATGCCGAGCCGCCTCCTTCATGGATTCGATAAATCGCCTCACCGCGACCCTGAAGCTGGCATTGGCCTCAATCATATTAAGGGTGTGGAGTTTTTTGTCCACGCTTTCATGGGAAATAGGCGTTGTCTTGGAGCCCCCGCCGGGCAGTAACAGGTCCTGCCCGTTGGCTCCGTCCGTATGGAGGTGAGTGGAAAGAATTTCCGGACCATGGTCACCAAGGGCAAGGATAGCCGCTCCTGCACCGTCACCCCAGAGGATGCAGGTGGTGCGGTCCGTATAGTCGAGGGTCCTTGTCATCACCTCTGAAGCCGCCACAAGCACTACCTTGCTTGACCCTGTCTTGAGATACTGCTCGGCCACATTTAGGGCAAAAATAAATCCCGAGCAGGCCGCTACAACGTCAAAGGTGACCGCCTGGGGTGCATCCAGTTTTGCCTGCAGCCAATTGGCGGCTGAGGGGCAGCACGTATCCGGCGTGATAGTAGCCACAATAATGAGATCCAGGTCCCCTGCCGTGAGGCCCGCCATATCAAGGGCCCTCAGCGTGGCCTCGTATGCCAGATCAGAGGTAGCCACATCCGGATCGGCCACCCGTCTTTCGCTGACACCCGTGCGCTGAACTATCCATTCATCCGTAGTGTCCAGCCCCATGTCCTGGAGGTCGCGGTTGGTCAGGACCTTGGGCGGTACATATGAGCCTGTCCCTAAAATTCTTACCGAGGCCATGGCCTATTCAGCCTCCACCGCAATGCCTAATTCCTTCTCCTTCTCTGCCACGGCCATCCTGGTCTTTATAACGGTATCGGGAATCAGACTCATGGAGTCAATACCGCATTCCACCAAAAACTCCGCAAAATCGGGAAAATCGCTTGGCGCCTGCCCGCAGATGCCGATTTTTCTTCCCTTTTCTTTTGCAACTTTGATCACATGAGAGACCAGCCGTTTGACCGCATCGTTTCTCTCATCATAGATATGGGAGACCAGAGCGGAATCACGGTCCAGCCCCAAGGCAAGCTGTGTGAGGTCATTTGAACCGATGGAAAAACCATCAAATATTTCCGCAAATTGATCCGCGCAGATTACATTGCTGGGGATCTCGCACATTACGTAGATTTCCAACCCTTCCTCGCCCTGCACTAGGCCGTATTCCTTCATCACCTCGATCACTTTCCTGCCTTCATCGGGGGTCCTGCAAAAGGGGATCATCACCTTGATGTTGCTGAGCCCCATTTCACTGCGCGCCTTATAGAGCGCCTCGCATTCCAGTTTAAATGCCGGCTTGAATGTCTCGTCATAGTACCGGGAAGCCCCGCGCCAGCCGATCATGGGATTGCTCTCCTTGGGTTCGTAGAGATATCCCCCTAACAGGTTTTCATACTCATTGCTCTTGAAATCCGAGAGCCGGACGATCACATCATTGGGATAGAAACCTGCCGCGATCCGGCCAACTCCTTCGGCCAGCTTGTCCACAAAGAACCCGGTCTTGTTCTCGTATACGGACGTGATCTGATCAATCTTGTACACCACACCGGCAACTTTCTGGTCAGTCTTTGCCAGTTCCTTCAGCTTATCATACTCGATGAGTGCCAGTGGATGTATCCCGATATGGGAATTGATTATGAACTCCAGCCTGGCAAGACCTACACCATCGTTGGGAATCATGCCCTGGCTGAAGGCCTTTTCCGGTATTCCCACGTTCATCATGATCTTGGTCTGCGTCTTGGGCAGCTCTTCCAGGTTAAACTCTTCAATCTCGTACTTGAGCAAACCATCATATACAAGACCGGTCTCACCTTCACAACAGGACACGGTGATCTCCTGTCCCGCACTGATCACCTCATCCGCATTCCCCGTGCCAATCACACACGGGATGCCCAGCTCACGGGAGACAATGGCCGCATGACAGGTCCGGCCTCCCTTGTTGGTCACAATGGCAGAGGCGATCTTCATGATTGGCTCCCAGTCAGGGTCTGTCATACTGGTCACCAGCACCTGGCCCTCCTTGAACTTGTCGATCTCGGAAGTTGACTCGATGACATTGGCCACACCCTGCCCTACCTTGGTCCCAACCGCCGTACCGGTGACCAGGACATTTCCCCTCTCAAGCAGCCGGTAATTTTCATAGGTCGTGGCGTCCCTCTGGGAATGGATGGTCTCGGGCCTCGCCTGGACAATGAAAAGCTCTCCGGTCCCCACATTTACCCCGTCGCCGTCTTTCGCCCACTCGATATCCATGGGCTTGAAATACCCCGCCTCTTCGCTGTAATGCTCTTCGATGATGCAGGCCCACTGGGCCAGCTTCAGTATCTCATCATCTTCCAAGACATAGCGATGCCTCTCAGCAAGGGTGGTGGGCACATTCCTTACCGTCTCCTCATCGTCCATAGAGTATACCATCTTGATATCTCTGTCTCCCGCCTTCCGGCTGATGATAGCCCGTTTTCCCATCTTCAGGGTTGGCTTGAATACGTAATATTCGTCAGGATTTACAACTCCCTGCACCACATTCTCGCCCAGGCCGTATGCGGCCGTAATGAAAACCGCATCCTTGAAACCGGTCTCAGTATCAATGGAGAATATCACTCCTGAGTAAGCCGAGTCGCTTCGCACCATTTTCTGCACCGCGATGGATAGGGACACATCGAACTGGCCAAAGCCCTTATCATGGCGGTAGGATATCGCGCGGTTGGTGAAAAGGCTGGCAAAGCATCGCCTGCATGCATCCAGGACGCTCCTTTTCCCCCGGATGTTTAGAAAGGTGTCCTGCTGTCCGGCAAATGAGGCATCCGGAAGGTCTTCGGCGGTAGCCGATGACCGGATGGCCACATCAAGATTGTCGAGTCCCTTTTGCCCAAATTCCTCCGCCAATTTGTCGTAGGCCGTATAGATGGCTTGGGTCAGGTCAGGAGGAAATTCCGCATGTCTGATAATTTCCCGCGTCTCCCTCCCCTTTCGCGTCAGATTCTCCATATTGTGGGTGTCGAGGTCTTTGAGAACCTTTTTGATCTCATCCTCGATCCCGGCATACTTCAAGAAATACCGGTATGCATAAGCGGTTATGGCAAAACCATTGGGAACCCTGATCCCCTTGCTCTCAAGCTCTCGGTACATTTCCCCCAGTGAGGCATTCTTCCCGCCGACAAGCGGCACATCTTGAATGCCGATCTCCTTAAACCAAAGGATGAACTTCTTCTCATTGCCTCCTGTCATGGGCCATCTCCTCTTTTTCTGGGTTTTTGGTTTGATTCCTCCGTGGCACTCTGCTCTCCCATGTCTTGTTTCTGGAACAATATGGAGCATTTAGAACTATCATCTATGGTTTTTGTTGTCAATTGACAAAATTTGTTCTAAAAACCCAATTATTTGTCTCACCATATTAATTTGCATGCCGCAGAGCAGTTGCAGGCAAGAGCTAAATGCACTCAAAAGACCATCCCCCCATCTATCTGGATCACAATGCCACTACTCCTGTTGACCCTGCGGTGCTGAGCGCCATGATGCCATATCTGAGGAACGAATTCGGTAATCCCTCCAGTGGTTATCCTCTCGGAATAAGGGCTAAAGAGGCTATTGAACAGGCAAGGAAAGAGGTGGCTTCCCTCCTTGGCTGCAAGCCCGGGGAGATAATTTTCACCTCAGGGGGTACCGAATCCAACAACATGGTGTTAAAAGGGGTGGTTGATTTCAGGGCGCCTCAAGAGACACATATTGTCACCTGTGCCGTGGAACACCCTGCAATACTGAACCCCGCCCTGTTTCTCGTGGAACTGGGAGTCAAAGTCACTGTGCTGTCTGTGGACCGCTCCGGGCTGGTGGACCCGGCGGACGTGGCAGAAGCGATTTTACCGGAAACCAAACTCATCAGTATAATGCTGGCGAACAACGAGACGGGGACGATTCAACCGCTAAAGGAAATCTCCAAGGTGGCGCGAGAAAAGGGCATCCCGGTTCATACGGATGCGGCCCAGGCCGTAGGCAAGCTCCAGGTGGACGTAAACGAGCTGGGGGTTGATTTCCTGACCGTGGCCGGGCACAAGGTTTACGCCCCAAAGGGAGTGGGCGCCCTCTTCATACGGGAGGACCGCCACATACAGCCCTTGATTCACGGCGCGGCCCAGGAGGGGGGAAAGAGGGCCGGCACCGAGAACGTCATCCTTGCGGTGGGACTCGGAGCGGCATGCCGCATTGCCGCACAAAGGCTCAAAGAGGACATGGAAAAGATGCAGCTCTACAGGGACCGTCTCCAGGAAATTCTTTTCGGAGAGATAGAGGGGCTTGTCCTTAACGGCCACCCTACGCTGCGCCTTCCAAATACATTGAACGTCTCGGTACCGGGCCTGGAGGGCAACCTGATCCTCCAGGGCCTGACAGGGCTCATGGCATCCACCGGGGCTGCCTGCCATGACAAGCAAGTTAAACTCTCCCATGTGCTGTCTGCCATGGGGGTTCCTCCCAAAATAGGAATGGGAGCGCTCAGGCTTACGGTTGGCAGAACCAACACCCTCGAACAGATCGAGGAGGCCGCCGGTATGATCGTCGGCCGCGTAAAGGAATTGGTTTCAGCTGATGGCTGACCTCTGCCGGAGACATGATGAAGACCTTTGAATGCCAGATGTGCGGAGAGTGCTGCTACGGGGAGGGCGGTATTCTTGTGGGGCAAGACGAGTCAAACAGGATCGCCCTTTTCCTCGGTATTGATTTGGACTCCTTTCTTTCCCATTACTGTGAGGAGAAATACGGCCGTCATTATATCAGGACCGGTCCGGACGGATTTTGCATCTTTTACCACCAGAAAAGACATTGCTTGATCCACCCGGTGAAACCGGAGTGCTGTTCGGCCTGGCCTTTTTATCCTGCAATCGTATCGGACAGAGACAGCTGGGAGCTGGCAAAAGAGGCCTGCCCTGGAATCAGCAGCAGTTGCTCCTTTGAAGAGTTTGTGAGGGAGGCCAATGAGGCGAAGAAGTCATGAGCGTTTTCCGCGGTCTCCTGGATATCATCTATCCGCCCAGATGCGCGGTCTGCGGCGCCTTTCTGATCCATGAAAAATCCCTAAAAGGCAATGGGGCGAGGGGATTCTGCAGCCGCTGCCTTTCTGATTTTCACAAGATTAGGCCCCCATATTGCACCATATGCGGCAAACCCTTTATTTCGGAAAACCAGGAAGACCACCTATGCGAAGATTGCCTCAGAAAACACCCCTATTATGAAGCGCTCAGAGCGCCCTATGTATATGAGGGTGCCATGCTGGAGGCGATTCATCTATTCAAGTATGGGGGCAAGCGCCATCTATCAAAGTCACTGGGAGCCCTGATCGCCCGGTTTGCTGCTGAGTGGCTGGGGGAGGAGGGCGGGTTATTGTCCATGCCCGTTCCCTTACACCCCAAAAGATTGCGGGAAAGGGGATTCAACCAGAGTCTGCTTTTATGTAAATATGTGTCTTTGTGGCTTGATGCCGAACTGGATTCCCTGTCCCTGAGGAGAGTAAGGTACACGCAACCGCAAACCACCCTCGGCCGAAAAGAGAGGTTGAAAAACGTCAGGAGGGCATTTGTCCTGAAAAACCAGGGTAGTCTCAGGGGGAAAAAGGTTCTTGTCGTGGATGACGTGACCACCACCGGCAGCACCATGAACGAGTGCGCCCGGGTCCTCAAAAGGGCCGGGGCCGAAAAGGTGTTCGCCCTGACCCTGGCAAGGGCTATAAGCCATTAAAACCACGAAAGAGTGACAGCAGGCCATTGACATGGGAAAATATCGAGAGAAAATCAAGACCATTGAAGAAGTCAAGAAGGAGTGTGATCGCCTGAAAAAAATGGGAAAAAGAATAGTTTTTACCAACGGCTGCTTTGATCTCCTTCACCCAGGGCACACCCGGTATCTGGAAGCAGCCAAGCAATTAGGGGATTATCTGGTAGTTGCGGTGAACAGTGATCGCTCTGTCAGATCTATAAAAGGCGCTCACAGGCCCATTCAAAATGAGCAGGTGAGGATGGAACTCCTGGCCGCTCTCGGTTTTGTGGACACTGTCTTCCTATTCCATGAAGATACTCCCCTCAACGCGATTCAATACCTGTTGCCTGATATCCTTGTGAAGGGTGGTGACTGGGCCGAGGAGGAGATAGTCGGGGCCGATGTTGTCATAGGCGCTGGCGGACAGGTAAAACGAATCCCTTTTGTCTCGGGTTATTCCACTACAGAGATCATCGAAAAGGTAAAAGGTCGTAAAAACCACTAACTTCTTGTACTTGTTTGTGAAATTTCCTTTTACCTTTTGTCTTCGGCCTTGCGCCCTCTTTCTTGAAACTTCGATTGCAAGACCCAAATAAGTTTGGTATCTATATATTTGTTTCGGCTAAAGAACCTTGAGCCTTTTGCCTTTATTATTGGCGCCCATGGCTCAGCTGGATAGAGCGACGGACTACGAATCCGTAGGTCGGGTGT
>JAOZOW010000016.1:30019-41493 GCA_029933075.1 Deltaproteobacteria bacterium
GCGCCCATGGCTCAGCTGGATAGAGCGACGGACTACGAATCCGTAGGTCGGGTGTTCGAATCACCCTGGGCGCACCAGCAATACAGGGGGTTAGAAACTCTGTTCTAACCCCCCTTTCAATCTCATAACCTAAGCAGAGACGCCCTTCGAGGAGAAGGCAAGAGGCCAAAGGTTAAATGCGAACAGGTAGAAAGAGATAGAATGCCTCTAATCACACTGGGATTATCGGGTGCATTGACCCACGATCCTTCGGCGGCACTTTTCATCGACGGCGAGCTGGTGGCCGCCGCTGAAGAGGAACGGTTCTGCCGGGAAAAGCATGCCAAAAACCGCATGCCCTTTGAAGCGGCTAAATTCTGTATCTCTTTTGCAGGGATTGAGCCGGATGATATTGATATTGTGGCGTTTCCCTATGCGCGGATCAGCTTGCTGGGTCCAGCCCGGTGGCACTACGCAAGGCGTTACTGGTACGCTCCCGACAGAGCCCTTACCGCTGTTTTTAACGGAAACCGTCGTTATCGGCGCAATGTAAAGAGGGTCAGGGACGTACTGCGAAGACTGGATATCGACTGGAACCGAGTCAAGTTTATGGCGATAGAGCATCATCTGGCCCATGCCAGCAGCGCCTACCATTTGAGCGGGTTCAAGGAAAAAGCCGCCATTCTGGGGATCGACGGTAAAGGGGAGTATGCCACCACCTTTTTTGGTTACGGCGAAAACGGCAAAATTTATAAGCTCAAGGAATTTTACGATCCCGACTCCCTGGGAGGTGTCTATGGCGCCATTACCGAATACCTCGGATTTGAAATGCTTGACGGGGAGTACAAGGTGATGGGCATGGCCCCTTATGGCGATCCCACCAAATATGACCTCTCGCCCCTAATTGAGTTTAACGGGAAAGATATCCGGGTAAACACCCGCCTCATTAACACCATCGGGCTGAGGCGGTATAAGGAAAAAGGGCTCGGGTTCTATTTCAGCCCAAAGCTCGTTGACTGGCTGGGCCCCCGCCGGACCGACGATGACGCTGACGAGCCCTATGTCCACTACGCGGCGAGCATGCAAGAAATTTTTGAAAAGATCTCATTGAAACTCCTCGACTATTACCTTGGCGATATCCTCCGCGAAACCGGGAAGCTGTGTTTTGCAGGAGGGAGCGCTCTAAACGTAAAGCTCAACCAGCGGATCATCGCCCTTCCATATGTGAAAGAGCTGTTTGTCCAGCCTGCTGCAAGCGATGCCGGAACCGCTATAGGCGCAGCGTCTTATGCCGCCAGCAGGGCGGGGGTAGAGATCGAGAAATTGCGGCATGTATACCTGGGTCCTGCCTACACAACCGACCAGTGCGTTTCAGCCTGCAAAAGACACCCTGAAAATCCCCGCTGGCAGATCATCGACAACGCCCCGAAACGGGGTGCAAAAATCATCGCTGACGGGAATCCTTTGGCCTGGTTTCAGGGAAGGATGGAATTCGGCCCGAGGGCATTGGGGTGCAGGAGCATCCTGGGTTGCCCAAGCATTAAGGGAATGGCGGACCGAATAAACGAGCAGATCAAATACCGTGAACGCTGGCGTCCTTTTTGCCCGAGCATCCTGGACAAGGTCGCGGAAGATATCCTCCAGACAAGTCATCCGGCGCCTTACATGACCTTCACATTTCATGTCGCCCCGCACTGGAGGCCGCGCATCCCGGAAGTGGTGCATATTGATGGGACTTCTCGAGCGCAAGTAGTTGAGCGGGAAACAAACCCTCGGTACTATGCCCTGATAGAAGAGCTGGAAAAACTTACCGGCAATGCGGTGGTGCTTAACACATCCCTGAATCGCCGCGGGGAGCCGATCGTGTGCTCTCCCGACGATGCCCTGAACATGTTCTTCGGCTGTGATCTGCAATATCTCATCATGGAAGACGTATTGGTAACAAAAAAGTAGAACCAAAGAAGAGAGGGAGGGAGCAAAATGAGATCCATCGGGATCTTGGTGCAGACCGGATCATCTTCTCCCTTCCTTCCTGCAGGTAACCACACATTTGGGCTGAAAAGGCCAGCAGGCAAAGTCAATGTGAGTGACCACTAAACCGGCCTCGAAAACCGCTTCCTCTAATTCTTTTCGTGTCAATGAGCGGCGTCTGGATCTTCGCCTTCTATTGAGCGGTGTGTCAATCCAAGCCGTAAAGAGGACACCATTTCTGCTCACCCGCCCGATGCTTTTGAGCAGGGCCACCCTGATCTCGTGGCTCTGGAGATGGTGAAAAAGTCGGTAGACAACGGCCCAGTCAAACCGTTCATCCCGAAAAGGCAGGCAAAAGATGTCCCCGCAGCAGATCTCTTCAGCTCCCGTATTGCTTCCATGCATCTTCAGCATGGACTCCGAGCTATCGAGCGACACCACCACCGAAAATCTATTCGACAGAATCCTGTGTATGCGACCGGTACCGCACGGCGCATCCAGCACATTTGTTCCCCTAATCCTTGTCAGGGCGCGCTCAAAGGCCCTGATTTCCAACCAATGGCTCAAGCGTCTCCCGAAGTTTTCGGGGCGTATGTGCCTGTCATACTCGACGGCATTTTCAATATGCCTGTAGCGCTCGGGCCGCACGAGGTCGGGATCTTTCATAGTCACCTTTGCCGGAGACGCTCTCCACAGCTTCTGGAACCCTGGGGCACCTCCTAAATTTCAGTCAAATGCGCCGCTTCCTAACAACAGGTGAAATCTACTGCGTACATTTTCCAGGTCTATTTCTCAAGTAATTGATCAAGGGCTGCGGCCATTTTCCGGTAAGTCGCCTCCACCGAGAAATTCCTCTTCACCCGCTTCCGCGCCTCTGCCCCCATGGCCTGCCGCAAATCAGCACTACTGGCAAGGGTCTTTATGGCTTTCTTCCAGTCTTCAGAGGACTCTGCAAGAAAACCTGTCACGCCGTGTTCCACCAGCTCCCTGTTAACTCCCACCGGTGAGGCCACCACTGGCAGCCCCGCAGCCATATACTGCAACACCTTCAGACCACACTTGCCCCTTGTCCAGGCATTATCAGGCATGGGAGCGATTCCGATATGGGCACTTGTAAGTTCCCTCGCTTCGCTTTCTTCGCTCCAAAGAGCAGTGAAGGTATGGAGCTTCTGTGATGTCAAATGAAAATCGGCTATCACCTTCAGCCTGAGATCCGGGACAGCCTCTGAGGCCCCTTCGAGTAAAGGCAACGCTTCAGTCAAATATTTCCTGGTAGACTTGCTGCCGATCCACACAAGGTCCATGTTCCCGAGGGGCTTTTCAACTCGGACATCATATTTCTCCGGCACCACCGAGGTGGGAAGTACCACGACATCATTGCTGTACCTCTTTGCGCTCCGGGCAAGGAATTCATTTCCGGCCCACACCTGCATGCACCGGCGAACCATGCGCGCGAAACGTCTCTCCCTATGAGGTGAGAGGGTTCCATTGCTCCGGCAGAAAATAGCGTCATCCAGGTCAAATACCATCCGGTATGAACACCTTTTAAGAATCCCAAGAAAAAAGGGGCTTAAAGCCTTGCGGAGGATAACCACAACATCGGCCTTTGCAGCGGCAGGCACCGCCTTTAGCCTTGACAGGGCTCCATGCACGCCCTGATGGCAAATCTTCCAGCCGTCTGCGGACAGGGCCCCAAAATAAGCCATGGCCCGGTACCGCGTAGAGGCGGCATTCGTGCCCTTGGACAAAAACAGGATTTGACGTTTTCTCATGGCTTCTCGTAGATAGCGAAAATTTCGTCCCCCAGGCGTGCTGCGGCGGCCAAGCTAACATAGAGGCGGGCGATGGCCCTTTTGGGCTTGCTCTTTTTTGAGGGCATGCCACGGTTTCCTATAAAATAATCCCAGCTGTTCAGGAAAATTTTGGGCGTGGTGAACGTTTTGCATACAACCGGCCGCAAGCCGCACTGCCTTGCCACCAGATCGAGGGAGCGGGGAGCGAACAGGATCAGATGCCGGGGTACATCGTTTGCATACCAATAGGTGCCGAAAAATCTCCGCCCGAGGGCACCATTGTTGGGAGTCCGAACCACCAATCGCCCTCCCCTCTTGAGAATCCTGAAAATCTCTTTCATCAACTCTCCCGGTTCCGGTACATGCTCGATCAGGTGTCGCGCAGAGACAAGGTCAAAGGACTCCCCCGGGTAGGCTGCGGATTTAAGATCTCCATGAAAAACTTTGATGCCAGCCCTCCTGCAGACGTCAACAGCCGCCTTGCTGATCTCCACGCCTTCAAACTGCCAGCCCAGTGCATTCATCGCAAGGATAAATCTTCCGTTCCCGCACCCGATATCGAGGGCCCTGCCATCCGGCAGATAGGGGATTGCATCGCGGCAGATAAAGAGCGCTAAGAAAGGGGCCATCAGCCTGAAGAGCGGAGGCACATAAAGATTGGAATATCCGTATCTGTTACGCAAAACCGATCTCTTCACATGTCCGTAGGCCTTTTGCCCCTCTATTTCCATGTGGGCAGGGTATTCTTTCGGGTAAAAGGAGCTTATCTCTTTCGCACTTGGCATGGGGTTCTGATAGATCGCACCGCAATGATCGCATCTCATGTATTGAAAGATCCTTGCCTTGCCATATAAACGATCCCTGCCCCGAAAAGAGAACCTCCCGGGAGAATTACAGATCGGGCAACTGCCTCCTTCGCCTTGCACAAGCTGCTTTCTAAGCCCCTTCTTATAAAGGGAAGCGCCACGCCTCTTCACCCGCCACCAGAAAATACGATTTCCCTTTAAAGCCTCTCTTAGAGGTTTTTCCTCATATACGCGTACAAATCTCAACAGATCGCGACGGCTCAGGCCGATCTCCATACTCGAAAAATAGAGAGAGGCGATATCCTTTATCCTCCATCGCTTCGGAACCTTGCGGCGTATCTGCACGCGGTGAAGGTCGATAAGATAAAGATTTATGGAATCGGAACTGACGTTTTCCTGCCCTGCCGAGGTATCAAGCAAGAAATGACAAAGATAAAGGTCCCGGTGGTTTATTCCGTGTTCATGCAAAGTTCTTGCAACTTGGGCCACCTTTGTAATAAGGGCCCGTTTCAAGGCATAGGGGGGCGGTGAGGTTTTCCAGTCACGACAAAAATCTTCCAGGCTGATGGTTTGCCCAAGCTCTTCGGTGATCACGAAAGACCGGCGCCTTGCAGGATTCCAACCCCTTTTTCCATATCCCGCCAGCCGCATGGTCTCTATCCCAACCTCATGAAGCCTTCTTATTGCCCTCCACTCGTTCTCGGCCCCGAGCACCGGAAGACGAAACCGCGCAAGATTCCCGATGATCTCCCTCCAGCCTACGCCCTGGTGGAGTTTTACGTAATAGTTCTTGCCTTCAAGCCTAACCCTCAATGTTTTGTGGTCTCGTTTCCTTTTAAGGACTGCACCCTCCAAGGCAAATATCTGCTCAAATGCGTCTTTTCCCTTCCAGCGTCTTTCCCAGTCTTTAGGTATCACCAACATCCCGCAACCTGCTCTATGATGTCCGCCGCCTTTTCGTGACGGCTGAAAACATCGATCCTGGAGACATACTTCATGCCGTTGTGTCTCCATGCCTTTTTCCTGTCCGATGTCAACATTTGGGCCAGCATCTCATTAAGGGTCTCTTGCCGAAAAGGCGAAGGGATTAATTGCCCTGCATCAGCATGGAGTATATGATGCCCGTAACCGCACACATCTGTTGCCAGCACGGGCAATCCTGCTGCCATGGCCTCAATCAGGACCGTCCCGGTGTTTTCCCTGTAAGAAGGGTGCAACAAGAGATCCGCTGCTGCCAGGAATCGCGGCACATCCGTCCGGCCGCCCACAAAAATTACATGGTCATCAACATGGAGCCTCCTCGCCAGCCGTCTAAAAGGTCCGGTTTTGTCATCGCCAACAACAAGCAGGGTGGTATTCTTTTTCAGAGATCCGGGCAATGAAGACAGTGCCCTTATGGCGCGGTCAACTCCCTTGGTCTTGAAGCCGGACCCAACCATGAGCACTACGTTCTGGGTCAGGGGAATAGTGATTTCCTGGCGCAATTGTGAACGAATTTCCACCCGATTATCCGGAGCCATCCGGTCTCTCGAAATCCCGGGGGGCAGCAGATGAAAACGCTCTTCCTCGGTCCCGTAATAGCGCTGAAAAAGCTTTTTCTCTCTTTCGGACAACAACAGGATCACTGTGCCTGATCCTCGTTCAAAAACGGCCCTCTCCAGGCGCAGGTAACTCCTGCACCGTCCTGTCAGCCTGTACAGGAACCCCCTTTCATCCGCCTTGGCGGCAAAGCAGGAATCAGCCGCATAATAGACATCCAGGCCGGGCATCTTGTTGAATCCCACCTTCAGATCATAATGTCTGGTGGATAGAACCCTGTTTAGTTTTTGGGCAAAAGATTCGCATCGGCTGTGATTTGTGAGCCCCCGCCCCTGCAGTATCGCAACATTGAGATCATCCGGGAATGTCCCTTCCCAGTAGCGGGCAAAAATATCCACCAGGTGTCCCCGGGCCGCACATTCCCTTGCAATCCGCAGGAGATTATCCTGCATCCCGCCAAAAGGAACATACTCAAAAAGACAAAATGCGAATCGTCTTCTTCCGCCCACATGTACCTCCTGGACAGCTCAAGACGATTTTAGACCGCTCGGCCGCCATTATAGCACTGCTTCTCATTGTATTTCCGACAGACACACCGATATGCCGCGAAAGGACGTACCATCCCTCCACTGCTCCCCTCATATGCCTACATATACAACAAGTATGCTGTCCGGTAAAAGGTGGTTTGCACTACGAGAGACCCCCTCGATTCCATTATTGAAAATCCGTGGTGAGCGTAAGCTGCCGAGGCTAACGCAAAGGAGGATAATCTGGAAACGTATCTGGCTGCAAAGGTAGTGTTCTATTTTCTGACTTTTAGGGGCTTAGATTGCACGAGAAAACTAAGTGGCGAGAGTGAGTTTATTAGTTCTGTTGAAGGATTCGACCAAGGAAATGTTGGATCTAAGAGTAAGTCCCTCGTCTGTCGCCACAAGTCCCAGGTTATCCAAATACACAACTACATCTCGGTGTCCAATAATTTCCTCCTGCTGCTTTTTAGTGAAAAAGACCTGCCACCGCTTATCAAAATAGCGAGTTTTTTGCTTCTTAGTCCACTCATATGTCGCTTTCCGAGTTCCATGGTGTTCAAAATTCCAGTAATCAAGCTGAGAAGGTTCGTAAGTTAGCCCCAACCATTTGGTCACACGTTGAACTTCACGTTCCGAGTAATTAGCCAGGTCCCTATAGGTGACCAACAATGCATCGAGCTTATTCTCTGAAATAAACCTTGAAATTTCCCTATTTTGGAACAGCCACCGATAAGTATACACTTGTATTATTGGGAGCCAAAGAAGGGGCCAGGATTTTGGAGGTTCGGAGCGCGCCAATTTTATCCTAATCTTACCTCTCTTTCTCCATGTCGCATCGCTAATTATCCATCTTCTTACAAGAGCCCTCGGATCCCTAATTAAGTGTATATACTTCATCTCATATTTGTTGTGATGGATAAAGCGTTTGGCCCAGCTGACCTTTTTTGAGGCATCAATAAGGGTGATGATATTTGGATCATTGATATTTGAAAAAATTGTCTCATAGGCGCTATCAATTGTCTCAGGTGTTATTCCACTCAAGACAGGACAACGTTCGGGATCCTCGCAAACATAACAGTATCGCAACTCTGATTTGTGGACACGCCGAAGGTGCTTTATTTCTCCGATGTGCATCGCCTTTGAATGACTGCCAAGAATCAAAGAAAGAAAATGACTCCCCGAAAAATTGGATGACAGAATTGTAACAACAGTTTTTTGCATATTATCTCTCCACCGACACCACCAATGGCTTCTTTCTTTTTTAAACTTAGGAACCTGTGGATTTCTTGTCAAGGCTGATCAAAGGGCGATTTATGACGGAGTTCGGATGCCAAGTGCTTGAATATTTCTCCCATTTGCTTTACGGTTGTTTTGCTGCTTACTAACAATGGCGGAAAACTAAGGCCATGAAAAACTTAATCATCGTTATTACAGGGCTATTCGGGTCCAGAAAAAGCGCGGCGATCAACGCCCTACTTCCGGCCTAACCGTTCATGAGTTGAAAGGGATAGTCCTGGAATACTCCCAAAGAAAAGCCGACGAAAAAGACATGCGTGTGGGGATATTGTCCTTTGGTTTCAAACATGGCCTACCCCTTGAAGCCGACCTGGTCGCAGATGTACGATTTATTCCGAATCCCTACTTTGTCCCGGAATTGAAAAACCTTGATGGCAAGGACATGCGGGTGAGGGAGTTTGTAATGAAGTGGCCTGAAGCTCAGGTTTTTCTGGACAAATACCTCTCTCTCCTGGAATACTTGATTCCGCTATACCGCAAAAAAGGAAAATCTTGCCTCACCATTGCCATTGGTTGCACGGGAGGGAGACACCGTTCCGTAACCATTGCAGAAAAAATATTTGAACACCTGAACACTAACGCCCGAGAAATCACTATCGCACACCGGGATATCGGCAAGAAGTAGGAAAGAATTTCTTAAAAATGGAATCGCCCGCCACAAGGAATGCCACCTTAAAACAATTATTAGAGAAGGGGGTTCGCATACCCAGCCCTGAGAGTGTGGAAATAGGTTCGGACCTGAATATTCGAAGGATATCGGGCGAGAATGTTACGATCCATGCCGGGTGCAAAGTTTCCGGGAAAGACACCCTGATACTTCCGGGTGTCGAGCTGGGCTACGAGGCACCGGTGACCGTGCTAAATTGCCAGCTTGGCAGGGATGTCAAATTGAAGGGCGGTTTTTTCGAGGAATCCTGTTTCCTCGAAGGGGTCATTATTGGTTCCGGAGCCCAGGTGCGGAAAGGATGCCTCCTTGAAGAAAAGGCGCGTGCCGGTCATACCGTGGGACTGAAGCAGACCATACTTTTCCCTTTTGTTACCCTTGGCAGTCTCATAAATTTCTGCGACTGTCTCATGGCGGGCGGCACTGACGAGAAAAACCACAGCGAGGTAGGAAGTTCTTACATCCACTTCAACTATACCCCCGATCAGGACAAGGCCACCCCGTCGCTTATCGGCGACGTGTCGAGGGGGGTGATGCTCAATCAAGCCCCCATATTTCTTGGGGGGCAGGGTGGGCTGGTGGGACCCGTGAGAATCGAGTATGGTGTAGTGGTTGCGGCAGGCATCATCGTCCGCAAGGACCTCCTGAGAGAAGGCCGTATACTGCTCGGCCAGCCCGCGGTTGACAAAAGCGTTCCGTTTCACCGAGGCCTCTATTCAAATGTCCAGAGGATAGTAGGGCAAAACACCCTCTATCTGGGGAACCTGATCGCGCTCAGACGGTGGTACAAGGATGTCCGCATCCATTTCGTCGAACCCGACTCCATGGAGGGGGCTCTCCTCGAGGCTGCCGTGGAAAAACTGGAATGCGCTGTGGAGGAAAGGCTTTACAGATTGCGCCAGGTGGCCGAACGTATGCCCCGCTCCATAGAAATTTCTAAAAGAATCTCCTCAATAATAAGGACATCCGAAAAGGCCGTTCAGCGAAAAAAGGAATTTCACGAAAAATGGGGCCAGGTAGAAAAGGTCTTCAAGGAGAGTCTGAATTTGGAAGGAGATCCTTTAATCAGGGAAAAATTCCAGCGAATCATTGAAAAAGGGATTGGCAAAAATGGGGGACACTACTTGAGGGTGATTAAAGGGCTCAGCCCGGATGAAGCAAAGCTCGGAAGCACATGGCTTCAAGGCATTATTGATAAAGTGGTAGAAAGAATTGAAAATGTTTTACCCAGCTTCAGTCTATCAAAATGAGATTTCGAATTTGTTTAGGATTTCGTGCTTCGGGGTTGGGTTTATCATGACTTAAAAATCCTCTGAAACGGTAGAACCTTTTTAATCCTGCCCCGGAGCAGCAGGCCTGCCCCCGCCTCCTGGAACCAACGATCAAGAACCAGTAACCAACTCAAGCAGTAAGGCGAACATGGCAAAATTATTCGGCACAGACGGCATCCGTGGACTTGCAAACCAGCCCCCTATTACTGCGGAGATGGGAGAAAGGTTGGGGCGAGCCGTCATTGCATCTTGCAGGCGGCAGGGACTTGCCCCACGCGTGGCAATCGGGCGTGACACAAGAGGCTCCGGGGAGGCTCTGGAAAAAGGCATTGTAAAGGGAATTGTAGCTTCGGGCGGAACCGCGTGTATCCTGGGGGTGCTTCCCACACCCGGTGTAGCATATCTTACAAAACACCTGCGTGCCGGGGCCGGTATCGTCATCTCTGCATCACATAACCCAGCAGACTATAATGGATTCAAAGTTTTCTCCTCCCAGGGCTTCAAGCTATCCGAAGCCGAAGAGACAGAGATGGAAGATCTCATGCTCTCGGAACAGATCGCTGGAACACATGACAGTCAGGGGGGGGTTGATATCATTCACGATGCCCGGCGTTACTATGCAGAGTTTGCGCTCGCTTCCCTTCCGGGAAAGGTATCCTTCGATGAGATGAAAGTCGTGCTTGACTGTGCAAACGGCGCAATGTCGGAGGTGGCTCCCACCCTGTTTGAAGGGATAGGGGCCCGGACAGAAACTCTTTTCGCTGCCCCGGACGGCAAGAACATCAACCTGAATTGCGGCTCCGAGCACACACAACCCCTCAGAGAAAAAGTCCTTAATACAAAGTCCGATGCAGGGTTTGCATTTGACGGGGACGGTGACCGGCTCATTGCGGTCGATGAGAAGGGAGAGGTCCTTACAGGTGACCAACTCATGACCATCTACGCCAAGATGATGAAAGAGATGGGAACCCTGAGAAACCATCTGGTGGTCAGCACTGTGATGAGCAACATAGGATTCCGATTGGCCCTCGAATCTCTTGGCATCAAGCATGTCTCTACCCGGGTGGGGGATCGGTTCGTGGTGGAAGAGATGAGAGTACGCAACGCCAGTCTGGGAGGCGAAAACTCAGGCCACATGGTTTTTCTCGATCATCACACAACCGGTGACGGCCTCATATCGGCCCTTCAGCTACTCTACGCCATCAAGACTTCGGGCAAGCCTCTCTCAGCGCTCTCCTCCCTGATGACCCCTTTCCCCCAGACCCTCATCAACGTTCCGGTGAAGATCAAACCGGATCTTTCCAGAGTGCCCGAGATCATGAGAGTAATCCGGGAAGTCGAGCTGAGACTGGGCCATAGGGGCAGGGTTTTGGTGCGGTACTCCGGGACGGAACCGGTTTGCCGTGTTATGGTGGAGGGCGAAGAAAGGCAGGAGATCGAGAGGTACGCAAGGCAGATTGCAGGTGCAATCAGGCGCAACCTTTATTCAAACTCCTCAGACTCCTCTGAGGGGTAGAACAGATAAAGGCTATCCTGCCAGATCTTTGCCGGATCGTGCCGCAGAAGGTATGCCTCCGCTTCTTCCCGAAATTCTTTTGCGCGGTGCTCCATCTCCATCAGGCGCT
>JAOZOW010000143.1 GCA_029933075.1 Deltaproteobacteria bacterium
AGTGCTCCAGGTGCATCTATTCTCGCTTTTCGTGCCATGTTTATGATCTATCATATGAATATTTCTAGACGTCCCCATCACGCACATGTATGGGCATAATAGAAACGATCATATTAGTGGTCTACGTCCGGGCTCGACAAAAAAAACGTGTGTAGCTTAGAGTTCCCGCCCCTTATACGCCCCTGGTCAGCAAGATAGTCTATTATCAAGTATCAAGAGGAAAACTTCCTCGTTATCTCTGCTACATGCTTTCCTTTTCGCTACAAAGCGCTTTCCATGTCCGTCTTTGAAAGAAACTCCCCTCCACATTTGCTTCCATCTCCAGAAACATCTTCCACGGGACCGTGAAAGATAACAGATCCTTTCCAAGCTGTTTCCGGATATTTTCCCTTGCGGACAGGTCCGTAAGGCCCACCACTGCACGCGGCTTATCGGATTTCGCTTCCTCATAGGGAAAGATCCCGATGGTCTGACACCCCGCAGCATAAGGAATGATGACGTTTTCGGTCCCCTGCCTCCCGTAATTCGCGAGGATCACAAGGGCTGAAAGCTGATCCGGCGGAGCCAAAAATACGATGATTTGCGGTTGTTCCCTGTCCGTATCCACCTGAGGCAGAGGCTTAAAAACAGCATACTTTGAAGGGATCTCCATAATCGGCATATTTTCCACAAAGTCTTTCACCATTTCGGGTGATTTCAGGTAGCCTTCCCCCTTTCGGAAATCTTCCAGGAAGTCTTTTGTAACGAAGTTTTCTATCTGCTTTGCTGTCTCTTTTCCTCTCTCCCATTGTTCATTCCCGGTGGACAAGAAATAATAAAAACACTCAATACCCCCGGGGAACTTGAGATACTGGTTTCCAAAACCAAGGCCAACCCCGCCTCCCCAACAGCCATAGGTGTCTTCACTAAAGACGACAGTCTTCCCTTTGGCTGCGCTGGCCAGCATCCACATGACACAGCCCCACTTGCCCTGTTTGAACTGCTGGGCCTTCTCCGGTTTCTCGTCGGTCCATAGTATGGCTACAGGAGAATATCTTAGATTAAGTGCTTCGGCGATTTTACTTTTCATTTTCCATCCCTCCGATGTTAACGTTCATTGCTTTTTCCTCACCCTCTTTCTCCCCCACCCTCTCTAAAAAGGCCTCCCTGCGCTCTTTATCCCACTGGGAACAAAAGCCTGGTTTGCCCTTCGTGGCCCTTTTCATGCAGAGGGAGCAGGTGGATTCGCACCTGACAATAGGTTCCACTACTTCTCCCCTTGCCTTTTTGGGCCAGAGGGGATCGGCCAGAAGTACCCGGGCCAGGCCGATCAGGTCCGCTTCGCCTTCTTCCAGTATTCTATTGGCCGTGGAAGGAGACTGTGTGAAAGAAGGGGACGTTGGTTCCAAAACAACTTATGCCAAGGCTGCCATTCAAAAACTTGATAAAGCCCGTAGTTTTAACTATTATAAATAATGATATGGTCTTCACAACCAAAAATCCTAGCCAAAAAGAGAGGGCCTTTGGAAAGTACTCAAATAGCGCAGTATGGATCTGATCTGATGGAAAAAAACGAGCCCACAAAGCGGCCTGAAGAGGCTGCTGCAGCAAAGGACCGCTGCTTCGGAGCAACCAACTTTCCCCTCCGCCCCCTCCTGGAGGAGATCCCTGCCTTGGCCGAATGTGGGGCCGATTACCTGGAGCTCACCCTGGACGTCCCCCAGGTCTTGCCTCAAATGGTGCTTCAGCAGAAACAGGAGATCAATGCAGCCCTGAAGCAGTGGCACTTGGACCTACCTGTGGCCCACATGCCGGTCTTCGTCTGGACCGCCGACTTCTACGAAAACATCCGGCGCGCTTCGGTAGATAATATATTGGAAGCCCTGGAAGGAGCGGCCCGCCTGGATGTAGAAGGGATCGTACTCCATCCTAGCTATCTGCTGGGGGCTACTGCCTTGGCCAAAGAAAGGGGAGAAAGATTGGCCATGAAAAGCCTGGAAGAGATAATCACTCGGGCCACGGAGGTGGAGCTTGCCGTCTACCTTGAAAACATGTTTCCCCGCACCAACTACCTGGTGGAGGCCGAAGATTTCGTCCCGGTGCTGGAGGCCTTCCCCCAGTTGCAACTCACCTTAGATGTTGGGCACGCCCACATCGGAACGCGACAAAACCGGGCCTTTGCCTTCCTGGAGCGGTGGGCAGACCGCATCGGGCACGTCCATCTGAGCGACAATACCGGCAAAGAAGATCAGCACCTGCCCCTGGGGGTGGGGGCCGTCCCCCTCGAGGCCATCCTGCGAGAACTGAAAAGGACTGGCTATAGTGGGCGTTTCACCGTAGAGGTCTTTTCCCCAGACCGAGACTATCTCAAGCTCAGCTTGCAAAAGGCCCGCATCCTCTGGACGAGGGTTTAGGGTGCTACGGTCCAAATTAAACAAATGGCCCCCTGGCGTCACCAATCCGGCTAATGTTCCAAGAATCAGACCCCGCATACCGGATTCCTCGCCCAACCATTGGGTCATCAGTTCACGAGGAAGCACCTTGCCGATCATGCCTGCCGCAATAAAAATGTCATGGGCCAATGTTTGGATATATGATCTCTCAAATTGGTTAATACCGCCTTTCGACAATATATCCATTGAGTTTCAGGAGCTTTTCTTTACTCGAAGATGGAGGGAACATGTCAAGGCATCTGGCTGCTTTGTCCACATATGCTTTGGCATCGGCCTTAATCCGATCGACCACCCCGTTGTCCCTTACCAATCCTATAAGCTGTCTGTAGTCTTGATCATTGGCCAGATTATTCTTGAATAAATCCATAAGCTGTCTTCTCTCAGCTTCTTCAAGAGTCGATAAGGTATATATGAGGGGTAGGGTAATCTTGCCCTCTTTTAGATCATTGCCCACAGGCTTTCCTAGTTCCTCCTCTGAGGAGATGTAATCCAGAAGATCATCAACCAGTTGAAACGCAATCCCGGCGTTAATGCCGAATTGTCTCAATTGCTCTACCGCCCATTGTTCGGCACCGGATATTATCGCTCCACATTCACATGCAGCTGAGATGAGCACCGCGGTTTTCCCGGTGATTATCTCCATATATTTATCCCTGGTCAGTCCCCAATCATGCGTGTGAAACAATTCCAGGATCTCACCTTTAACCATTTGCACTGCCCTCTCGGTAAGAATATTTAGAAATTTCATATCATTAGAGCCAACAGCAATGGAGAATGCCTTTGAAAACAAAAAATCCCCACTAAAAACGGCTGCCAGGTTTCCCCACATCCGATTTGCTGAAGGTTTCTTCCTTCTAATTTCGGCATTATCCAGGACATCATCATGGATAAGGGAAGATGTGTGGATGTACTCAAACACAATTGAAAGACGATAAATATCCCTCCCCTCATAGCCACATAGGTTAGCCGATAAAATGAAAAGCAACGGGCGCAGCCTCTTGCCTCTCCCGAGTATTGTATGCCTCCCAATTTCTTCAATCAGGGATACACGAGAACCCAGGGTTCTGTTCAGCTCCTCATCTATCCTCTCAAAATAGAAATTAAACTGATCTAAAAACTCCTTATCCCTTACTGAAGCGCTTATATCAGGCGCGCCAGGAGCTTCGCCCGATTCCTTCATGTCTTCACCGAAGTGCTCGTTTTCCTCATGAGCTACCATATCCTCCACTAATTTACCCTTTCTATTCCCAAAACCGTATGTGGATTTAGCTGTTATTTCACCAACTTTAGCTCATATTCCTTTTTTAATTTCTTCCACATCTTCTTAATAATGATGGCGCCTGCTTCTCCTGCAACCAGCTCCGGCTTCCCTGTCTCAGAGCAACACGACCGCATGAGCTGCTTGTTTCCCTCCCACAGGCCAAATTCCTCCCCAATCAAAAAGCCCATTATCATATTAAGGTTAAGGTCAACTAAATGCGATTCCCTCGTCCTGGCAATTGTAGCCTTGTCTTTAAGTGAAAGCCTGGCTATAAGCCTGTCCAC
>JAOZOW010000069.1:0-1362 GCA_029933075.1 Deltaproteobacteria bacterium
TTGCGCCCCTATAATATCTTCTTTATCCCCCTGATGGCCTGCCTGATGCGATGGGGGTTTTCCACCAAGGCAAAGCGGACATACTCATCTCCGTACTGCCCAAAGCCTGCACCCGGGGCCACCGCTACCTTGCCTTTCTTGATGAGCATTTTGGAAAACTCAACCGACCCCATCTTTCTGTACTCCTCCGGGATCCTCCCCCACACGAACATTGTGGCCTTGGGTTTTTCCATGTCCCAGCCCACGCGATTCAGCCCGTCTACCAGAACATCCCGCCGCTCCCTGTAGGTCTCCACGATCTCTCTGACATACTTGTAGGGGCCGTTGAGGGCTATGATGGCGGCGATCTGAATGGGTTGGAAAATACCGTAATCCAGATAGCTCTTAATCCTTCTCAAGGCCCCCACCATGGCGGGGTTTCCCACGCAGAAACCCACACGCCATCCCGGCATGGAATAACTCTTGGAGAGGCTGAAAAGCTCCACCCCGATCTCTTTTGCTCCAGGCACCTGCAGGAAGCTGGGCGGTTTATACCCGTCGAACACCAAGTCCGCATAGGCAAAATCGTGAACGAGCATTATCTTGTGTTCACGGCAAAAGTCCACGATCTTTTCAAAAAACTCCAGATCCACCACCTGGGTAGTGGGATTGTGGGGATAAGAAATGATCAGCATCCTCGGATTGGGCCAGGTCTGCTTTGTGGCGGTGAGCAGGTCTTCAAAGAAATCCCTGCCCGGCCCTATGGGGATGCTCCTGAGATCCCCGCCTGCAATGATGACGGAGTACGGGTGAATAGGATATGTGGGGTTCGGTGCAAACACCACATCGCCCGGGCTTATGGTGGCAAGCACCAGGTGGGAGAGCCCCTCCTTGGCGCCTATGGTCACAATGGCCTCCTCGTCCGGATCCAGCTCCACCTTGAAACGCCGCTTGTACCAGTTGCAAATGGCGTATCTCAGCTTCTTGATCCCCATGGAAGCCGAGTATCTATGGTTGCGGCCCTTCTGTGCGGCCTCGATCAGCTTGTCCACAATGGGCTTGGGCGTGGGGATGTCAGGGTTGCCCATCCCCAGGTCGATAATATCCTCACCCTTATGCCTTAAATCCATCTTGAGGGCATCCACAACCCTGAATACATAAGGCGGCAAACGGCTCATTCTCCTGAATTCCTGCATGTTCCTTGTCTCCTTTACGATAACTTCTCGCGGAACACCCCGCGGCATCTATACATGCCCTTGGGGAAAGGGCCTGAAAATTCCGACCCGCGGGGTATTGTCGCGGAGAAAAGTCAGGGAATATTCATATAGCACCCGTCCGCAAAAGTAAAGAACTCGCACTTTCCAAAAGCCCTCTTTCTCAAAC
>JAOZOW010000069.1:1462-14684 GCA_029933075.1 Deltaproteobacteria bacterium
CACCCGTCCGCAAAAGTAAAGAACTCGCACTTTCCAAAAGCCCTCTTTCTCAAACTTCAAGTTATCAGATGGGCTCTTCAAAAATAGGCCCCTGCCCCTCCATAGAATTGATGTCTCCCCAATGGTTGCTGGTATCTGGTCACTTGCTACAGGGGGCAGGGGGCAGGGGATGTTTTTTGAAACACCGGAATCCCTTGCCGACCGCGGGCCTTTTATGGCCCAAACGTTTCGTCGCAATTACATCCTATGCGCACACCGCGGCTCCGCATCAGGCCATACACAACCCAATGGCTATAAGTTATGCCCCGCCGAAAGCACTTCTATGTGCGCCTCTGCTTACTGGCACTCCCCTGATATGGAGGTGTAGAAAAAAATATCACCTGTCCCCTCCCCTCCGCCCATTCTCTCATCAAGCGTCCTCAAACAAGGCAGACCTGTCCCCCCAAGTTGAAAGGGGCGGCTTCACCTTCCTTGGGACTGGCTGAGCATCTGAGGTTCAAATCGATTCTGTATAGGTATGACTCAAAAATCGGACGTCCCGGCGGGTATCGATGCAATGATCCTTCTCAGCGTTCTGTTGCCCGGGAGTTTAAGCTCCGGGTCGCTCTCCACGATTTCCTCCGCCTTCCTCTTTGCACTCATCAAAAGTTCGGGCTCCCTGAGCATTTCAGTCAAGTCGAGTTCCCCGGCGCCGCTCTGTCTCACACCCATGAGCTGGCCATGCCCCCTGAGCGCCAGGTCTTTCTCGGCAATCTCGAAGCCGTCACTGCTCCTGACAATAATCTCCAGCCTCTCCTCTGCCTCAGGCGATAGCCTCTCAGGCCGCATCAGGATACAGAGCCCCTGGTCTTCTCCCCTGCCCACACGCCCCCTCAACTGGTGGAGCTGGCTCAACCCGAAACGCTCCGGATGCTCGATCACCATTACAGTAGCCTTTGGGGCGTGAACCCCTACTTCCACAACCGTGGTGCCTACCAGAAGATCGATCTCCCCATTTCTGAATGCCCTCATCACGCGCTCTTTTTCCCCGGGATCAAGCCTGCCATGTACAAGTCCCACTCGAAATGCGGCACCATAGAGCTTTTCAAGGGCAGCATACATTTCCACGGCATTTTTGATGTCCGCATCTTCCGTACTTTCCACGACCGGGCAGATTACCATGGCCTGCTGGCCCGCCCTCATCCTCTCCTTTATGATCTCATACACCTCTCTTTTCCGGCTCCTGTCCATGATCCGGGTGGCGACGGGCACGCGACCTTCCGGGTACTCCCTGATCACCGAGATATCGAGATCCCCGTAGACTGTCATGGCCAGAGTTCTCGGAATGGGCGTGGCTGTCATGACCAAAAGATGAGGATTTACCCCTTTCCTGTCCAGCAAGGCTCGCTGTCTTACACCGAACCGATGCTGTTCATCAATCACCACGAGGCCTAATTTTGAAAAAGAGAGTCCCTCTTGGATCAAGGCCTGGGTGCCTATGATCACATTGTAGCTCCCCCGTGAAACGGCCTCGTACAATTCCATCCGCTCAGACCTTCTGAGCCCGCCTTTGAGGAGTGCGGGCCGGAAACCCATGGCCCGGTCCTGCTCCAGGAAAAACCGGTAGTGCTGTTCTGCCAGCACATGGGTCGGGACCATGAGCGCCACCTGCCATCCATTCTGGATGGCCGCAGAGGCAGCCGCTGCGGCCACCACTGTCTTACCGCATCCCACATCTCCCTGTAGGAGACGGTTCATAGGCCTGCCTTTCTGAAAATCTTTGAAAATTTCCTCTAAGGCGCGTTTCTGCCCCGGCGTAAACGAAAAAGGGAAAAAACCTTCAATTCGAACCATCAGGTCCGGAGAAATTGAGAAGACATGGCCCTGTCTCCCCTGCCGGTGCCGTTTGCGGAAAGCTATATTGAGCATCACTTCAAAAAAGCGGTCAAATACAAGCCGTCTGTGCCATGGCGTCCTGGAGCCGTTTAACTCTTCAATGGAAGCGTCACCGGGAGGGTCGTGGAGACTTCTAATAGCCTCCGCGACAGAGGGGAGGCGCAAGTCCCCTGTCACCTCCGGCGGTATGCCTTCTTCCATAACACCAAGGCATCTATCCATTGCCTCCATGATTGCATTTCTCAAAACCTTCCAGGTGATGCCCTCAAGCGCCGGATACAGGGGCCGATAGCCCAGTCCGGCCTCCGCTCCCGGAGGACCGGTCACTAAGCTCACATCGGGATGAATCATCTGTCTCCGCTGCTGCCTTTCCTGGACCCTCCCATAGGCAAGCAGATCAACCCCCTTCCGGGCAAAAGAGCTAAGGGCCGGCTTCTTGTAATTGAACCACAAGAGTTCCATGCGGCCCGTCCGGTCCTGAACCACAATCCTGAAAAGTCGCTTCCCGGTTTTATGAAACCTCTCCTCTCCCGCCCTGATCACTCCTCCCCTGATGAGGGCCTGTTCCCCGTCGGTGCTCTCCGCAATAGTAAGGATGCGGGTCCTGTCTTCATACCGGCTCGGTATCATATAAAGGAGGTCCAACAGGGTATGAATACCCCTGCGGGAGAGGGACACAGCCCTCCTGGTCCCAATTCCTTTGAGTGAAGAAACGGAGCGATTGAGGAGGGGGAGCCTCTTGATATGATCCGGAGGTGAAATAATCATTGCATCAGCTTACCATAAGGTTCATCCAGAGGGGCAGCCTGCCGGGGGCGGCAGCAACGTATGCTCCGCCGAAAACACATGTATGTGCACCCCCACCTATAGCCTCTCCCAAGATATGGAGGTGTTGAGAAAAATGTTGCTGCCTGCCCCCAGACTATGCGTCTCTGTCTGAGTAGGGATCCGGTACGGGCCAGGAAGGCTTCCTTGAGAACACAATCAACGCACTGTTCTCAGAGAGTCAACGAGTCAATAATCCTTTAGTTTCATTAGCAAAACGACCTTTTGGCCACAAGAGAAAAGATTTGACAACCATAACCCCAGATAATAGAAAATGAAAATATTGAAACGCGGAGCCCGAATAAATGGAAAAGGAAAAAAAGAAGCAGAACAAATATGCAGAGGCAGGCGTAGATATTGATGCCGGCAACAGGCTGGTGGAACTACTGAAGCCGATTGTGAGCCGAACTTTCAAGTCAGGCGTAATAACGGATATCGGGGGATTTGCAGGGCTCTTCTCCCTGAACGTGGAGCACATAAAAAACCCCGTTCTTGTCAGCTCCACGGACGGGGTGGGAACCAAATTGAGGGTTGCCTTCATGCTCGACAAGCATGATACGGTGGGGATCGATCTGGTGGCGATGTGCGTGAATGACATCATGGTCCAGGGCGCCGCCCCGCTTTTCTTCCTGGACTATATCTCCATGGGAAAGCTCGACCTGAATACTGCCCAGGAAATAGTAAAGGGCATAGCAGCAGGATGCCTGGAGGCCAACTGCTCTCTGATCGGCGGGGAGACCGCTGAAATGCCGGGGTTTTATCCCGAAGGGGAGTATGATCTGGCAGGCTTCGTGGTTGGACTGGCGGACAATGAGGAGCTGCTGGACGGCTCGGAGATCGCCGTGGGCCACCAGCTCATCGGCATCGGATCGAGCGGGCTCCACAGCAACGGCTATTCCCTTGTGAGGAAAATCTTCTTCGATGGCCTGAAAATGTCGGTGAACGACTATGTGGAGGATTTTGGCCGGACATTGGGTGAAGAACTACTGGAACCCACTCGGATCTACGCCAGGACTATCCGCAACCTGAGGCGAGATTTTAAAATCTATGGCATTTCACACATTACAGGTGGAGGCCTTTTGGACAACCCTCCCCGGATTCTCCCAAAAGCCTGCAAGGCGGTAATACAGCGATCGAGCTGGACCCCGCCCCCCATATTCACCTACATCCAGAAGGCAGGCAGAATCTCCGATCGGGAAATGATGCGCACTTTCAATAACGGCCTGGGTCTAATCATCGTGGTAAATGAAGAGGAGACAGGGGAAATCCTGCTTAGGTTAAAGGCTATGGGTGAAAGTGCCTATCACATCGGGTCCGTGGAATCCAGGCAAGAGGAGGAGGAGGCCGTTCAGTTTGTCCCGTAACAGCGGTTCACCCGGAAACAGGCCTCCGGTCATGGTCAGTGCCTGCCTGTTAGGCGTTCACTGTAGATATGATGGCCTTCACGCCCTGTGTCCTGATCTACGGGATTTCGCCGGGAGGCATCCCTGCATCCCTTTCTGCCCGGAACAATTAGGGGGGTTGCCCACTCCAAGGTCTCCCTGCAGGATTGTGGGAGGCGACGGCAGGGACGTGCTCACCGGAAAGGCCCGGTTGATCAATGCCGAAGGAGAGAACCGGACAGAGGAGTTCAGGAGGGGAGCCGAGGAGGCATATCGACTCTCCCGGTTGACGGGGTCGGGCATCGCCGTAATGAAATCCGGTAGCCCGTCATGCGGCATTCACACTGTCTACTGCGAAAAGCCTGAGGGAAGGGGAACCGGCGTTACAGCGGCGCTTTTCCAAAAAAGAGGCATCATTGTATTCGAGCTGGACTCCAATGACTCCTTTCCCGACCAGAAATTTCTGGACGCTTTGAAACAGCTCAATGATAAGGAGCGGCCATGTTCGGTTTAGGCCCCAGCGAGTTGGCCATTATTGCGGTCATAATTCTCCTGATTTTCGGGGCAAGACGGCTTCCGGAGATAGGCAAGGGGCTGGGGGGAGCACTCAGAGAATTCAGGAATATCAAAAAGGAGATGGCCCGCAAAAAGGAGGGCTTAGACAACGCCCCAGGCAGTGACGGGGAGAAGGGAGAAAAGAACGAGGCCGGATCCCTGGAAGAGAAAGTAGTGGGCAAGGTCCTGGAACAGGTCCCCGGGGTGAGAAAAGCCATGGATATCAAGAAAAAGGCCGAAAAGATCGGCAAGGCCATTAAGTGAGCCCCGGCAAATAAGATAACGTGCGGGCAAGAGACCTGATCTGAATAACCCCATTAACCTTTCAAATATTCCTTTTCCGCAAGCTCGGCCAGCTTGAACTTCTGGATCTTTCCGCTCCTTGTCATTGGAAATTCCGTGACGATCTTATAATAACGAGGCGCCCTCTGATCCCCCACCTTTTTCCCCACATATTCCCGGATTTCTTCCGGGCCCAGCGCGGCTCCATCTCTCAATCTTATCCAGGCCGCAATCTCCTGCCCTTTGCTTGGGTGGGGGAAACCAAACACCTGGACCTCTGATACCTCCGGAAGCGTGCAAATGACCTCTTCGATCTCCCCCGGATAGATCTCTATTCCATTCCTCTTGATCACCTCCTTAAGTCTGCCAGTAATCCTGAAATAGCCCATGTCATCCATTTCACCCAGGTCACCGGTATGGAACCAGCCCTCTCGATCGACAGCAGCGGCCGTTGCACCCGGCATCCGGTAATATTCCTTCATAATAAATCCTCTCGCGCAGAGCTCTCCCCGGCTGCCCGGCGGCAGGTCCTCGCCTGTGGAAGTATCGACAATTTTGACTTCATTGCATTCCAGGGCCGTACCGATAGTTGAACATCGCAGTTCCACAGGATCATCCGGCTTACTCATGGTGACCCAGGAGCAGGTTTCCGTGATGCCGTAGCCCACTGTGATATCCGATATCCCGATATCCTCCACGAGTCTTCGCATCAGCTCCACGGGACAGGGCGCACCGCCGATAATGCCTTTCTTAACCGATTTCCATTTCTTCTTCTGGAATTCCGGGTGCTCCACCAGTGCGATGAGCATGCTCGGGGAGCCGTATATGGCCGTGCATCTCTCCCTGTCGAGGGCCTGAAGTATTGCAGGAGGATCAAAGGTCATGGATGGCATAACGAGTGCCGCTCCCCTGAGCAGCCCTGCAAGGGCGATGCAGGTATTGCCGAACATATGGAACAGGGGGAAAAACAGGCATAGCCTATCACTGTGGCCCACTCCCTGCCGCTCCGTGGAACACATGGATTTGTTGACCAGCCCGAGATGATCAAGCACAACCCCTTTGGACCTACCCGTTGTGCCCGATGTGTACATGATGGCGACCGGCTCTTCGGGGGCAACACTCTTCTCCATTTCCTCGAGTACACCCGGGGGAAGATCCGTACCCATGCCCGTCAATTCGCTCCAAAGCCTCATTTCAGGGACGGATTTTTCACCGATGAGCACCATATGCTCAAGGGAAGGAAGATTTCCTTTTTCCTGAAGGAGCACATCTACATGTTCATTGGCCTCCATCCCCCTTGTCAATATGATGGACCGACATTCGGACTGATCCAGGATATGACGGACTTCGGCGCTTTCGGCGCCTGGATCCACAGGGACCGCAATGGCCCCAATCTCAGCGATCGAAAGGAATGCCACCACCCATTCCGGCACATTTTCCGCCCATATGGCCACCCTGTCCCCTTTGTTGATCCCCAGCTTTACGAGTCCTGTTGCAGCGCGCTCAACCTCCCACAACAGCAGATCGTAATTGTATCGTACCCCGGTCTCCAGATGGACAAGGCTTTCCCGTTCCGGATATTGTCCGCACACCTCCCTGAACATCTTTCCTATGGACTTCCTTACCGTCTCCATGAGTTTCCTTCCTCCTATCTCTCTTCCCTCCTTAATCAGGGTCCTCAAACGAATTTGTGGGTTAAAAATATTCCCATAACCAGGTGACAGGGGGCATGGGTCTTTTCTGAGTGACTATCGGGAGGCCTTCGTCATTTCAGTTCATTATCCTGTCCATACCCTCTACCCCAGACCTCCAGGGAATCCCGTAATCAAAAAGGGTTAAGTGCAGCGTTTGAAGGTAGATGCTATCACCTCAAGCAAGACAATACAAGGGAGATAGGGAGAGGGGGAATCCAGGGGAATGCTTGCAAAGTCATAACAAACAAGTATATTACCCTCCTGAACAGGTGTCTTCAATGAGTCTTGTCACTATCATAAACGTATCGCTCCATTTTCCAGGGAAACAGATCTTCAATGGGATCGGGTTCCAGGTGGAACCTACCGACCGCATAGGCCTTGTGGGACCGAACGGCTCAGGGAAAACCACTCTTCTCCGGCTTATCAAAGGAGAGATCCCCGCGGACAGCGGCGAGGTCCGTATGGCCAAAGGAATTAGGATCGGATACCTCCCTCAGGATGTCCAGGAAGTGGCCTCAGGATCGCTCCTTGAATCCGTACTTGAAGCCGTTCCAGGGAGAAAGGAGTTGCAGCGCGAGCGGTCGAGGCTCGAACAGGACCTAAACCGCACTTCTGACAAGAAGGCCCAAGAAAGGCTGGCCGAAAAGCTTGCTGAAGTCCACCAGGGAATTCATGAACAGGATACGGCCTTTCCACCCCACGAAGCGGAAAAGATCCTGCTCGGACTCGGATTTGCCCCTTCGGATTTTACCAGCTCGGTCTCCTCCTTCAGTGGAGGGTGGAAAATGAGAGCCGTCCTGGCATCCCTTCTATATCAAAAACCCGATCTCCTGCTGCTTGACGAGCCCACCAATCACCTGGATATCCCCTCGGTCAGGTGGCTGGATAAATTTCTCCACGATTTCAGGGGAGCGCTCATTTTGGTCTCCCACGACAGGGACTTCCTCAACCGGCATGTTGGCCGTATCATCAGTTTTGAGCCAGAGGGGGTAAGGCTCTATACCGGAAATTATGATTTCTACGTGCAGTGCCGCGAAGAGGAAAGGAGGACCCTGGAAGCAAGGGCGCGCAACCAGGAGCAAAAGATCAAGGAGGCCCAAAAGTTCATTGAGAAATTCAGGGCCAAGGCATCAAAGGCCCGTCAGGCCCAGAGCAAGATCAAGCTGGTCAAAAAGATGGCAATAGTGGAGACGCCACGAAAGGAAAAGGCCATCCATTTCACATTCCCCCAAGTCCCCCGAAGCGGGAGAAAGGTAGTAACCCTCAAGGGGGTCTCAAAGCGATTCGACAAAAAGCCGCTTTACCGGGATGTGAACCTGACAGTTTTGAGGGGAGATAGAATCGCGGTGATCGGGCCTAACGGATCCGGGAAAACCACCCTGCTCAAAATGATTGCCGGCGAAATAGAACCATCCAATGGAGTGATTCAGCTCGGGCACGGCGTTTCCATAAGTTACTTCGCCCAGCACCACTCGGACATGCTCGACCCCCGCAAGACCGTCATCGAAGAGGTCTACCAGGTTGTTCCCAGCGAGACGATAGGCTTTGTCAGAAACGTCTGCGGGGCATTCCTCTTTTCGGGACAGGATGTTGAAAAACCCGTAGGCGTTCTTTCGGGAGGAGAAAGGGCCCGGGTCTCATTGGCCAAGCTACTGGTCAGGCCCGGAAACCTGATGGTGATGGATGAGCCGACCAATCACCTGGATATCACATCATCCGAAAAGCTTATAGATGCCCTGGAAGGCTACGGGGGGACACTCCTTTTCGTATCCCACAATCTGTCTTTCATCAACAGATTAGCAAGGAAAATATGGGACATCCGGGAAGGCGATATTATAGAGTATCCAGGCAACCTGAATGAATACTACGATCACCTTTCGAGGATGGAAAAACAGGAGACCGAAGCCGGACCGGCCCAGGAGATGAGGCTACATGACAAACCGGCTGAGGAACACCAAGATGAAATCCCTCCCAGAAAACTGCGGGACCGCAAAGAGGAAAGACGAGCCAGGGCGCAGCGGCGACAGATCGTACAGGAGACATTGAAGCCGATCCTAAACGCACTGGAGCGCCTTGAAGAGAAGATAGAGGGACTGGAGTCCCGGCAAAAGGAGCTGGAAAAAACCCTTGCAGACCCTGAGATTTTCAAGGATAAGGAAAGAAGCGTGCCCCTACTCAATGAATACAACGCCAATCAGGAGGAGCTGGAAAATTTGATCTCGGAGTGGGAAAAGAGGCACATCAGCCTGGAATCCGCCAAAAAGAGATTGGGGGTTTGAAGGAGGATTTTCTGTGGAAATCAAACAAGAGCATAAAGCCCTGTTGAAAAAATTAGGACTCGTGGAAGAGGATTTTGAGCGGTTCGACGGCAGGTTCGTCCGTTACGAATACGACGAAAAGAGAGGCGTCCGTCTTTATGACCCTTACTACATGACTTCGTACAACGAGTATATCGATGCGGACGGGTGGAGTGCCTGGAGCGATGAAAACGATACTTTCATGAGCAGCATCCTGAAGGGATCCCTTCGTGGGAAAGATCCAAGTGGGAAGGTATAGGTTAGTTGCAGATCGGCTCCTTCATCAAGAGGATAAGAAACCATCCTGAATTCGGCGAGGCATTCGTCTATCACCACTATGTCCCTCCACATGAGCCAATCTATGGTCCATCGCCCGGGTTCAGCCCTGAAATCCTCAAAACCATGAAACGCCTTTCACTTGATCGACTCTACATCCACCAGGTGGAAGCCATCGGGCATCTGAGGAGAGGCCAGAGCGTCCTGGTTGCAACCCCTACGGCCAGCGGCAAAAGCCTGATTTACAATCTTGCGGTTCTCGATGAAATTCTCAAGCATCCCGAAGCAAAGGCCCTCTATATCTTTCCCCTCAAGGCACTCGAACAGGATCAGCTCAAAAATCTCTCCCCATGGCTCGAATGCATCAGTGGCGAAAGGATCCGGGCCGAGATCTACGATGGTGATACCTCACCATATCGCAGGAAAAAGATCCGCTCGGAAATGCCTAACATCCTTCTCACCAACCCCGATATGCTCCACAGGGGGATCCTGGCGCATCACCAGAAGTGGGAATGGCTCCTGAAAAACCTTTCCTTTGTGGTGATCGATGAGGTGCATACCTATCGAGGCATCTTCGGTTCTCACCTCAAGCAGATTCTCAGTCGGCTTAAGAGACTCTACGAGCCTCATGGCGCCAGACCCAAATTCATTCTCCTCTCTGCCACAATCAGCAACCCAAAAGAGTTCGGGGAGTCTCTGATACAGGAAAAGCTCCAGATAGTGGACAATGCGGGATCCCCTAGGTCCGGGCAGCATTTTCTCTTTCTAAATCCTGAAGCAAGCCCCAATTTTTCCTCGGCCAAGCTATTTGCGGCATGCATAAAGGCTGGCTTCAGGACCATTGCCTTCACCCAATCCAGAAAGGTCACGGAACTGATCCATGTCTGGGTCTCCCAGCTCTCTCCCGGACTTCGGAAGAAGATCAGCTCCTATCGCGCCGGTTTTATGCCGGAGGAGAGGAGGGATATTGAAAACAGGCTGGCCAGAGGCGACCTGCTCGGGGTGGTCTCCACAAGTGCTCTGGAGATGGGAATAGACATCGGCTATCTCGATATCTGCCTTTTGGTAGGCTATCCAGGTACCATAATCGACACCTGGCAGCGAGGCGGACGTGTGGGCCGCTCAGGCAGGGAATCGCTGGTGATTCTTGTGGCAAAGCCGGATGCCCTGGACCAGTACTTTATCAAGCACCCTGAGGACCTTTTCCGCAGATCTTTTGAGGCTGCCATACTCGATCCCCATAACTCCCATGTAGTCGAAGCCCACCTGCCTTGTGCGGCGGCTGAGCGCCCCATCACCCTTGAGGACATAGCGTTCTGGGGAGAGGACCTTAAAAAGCGTCTCGACAAGCTGGAATCCCAGGGGACCCTCCACCGCAGCGCCGATGGGGAACCCGCATGGTTCCCGGCAAAGCGCAACCCCCACCTTACGGTCAATATCCGCTCTATCGGTGACACATATACCATTTTCGAAAGGGATACCGGCCAGGCCATTGGCACCGTGGATGGCATCAGGGCATTCAAGGAATGTCATCCGGGGGCGGTTTACCTCCACAGGGCACAGCAATACCTCATAGACCAACTGCTTTTAGACAAAAGAGACATCATCGCCCATAGATCCCGGTTCAATTACTTCACAAGGAGCCGTACTGAAAAAGAGACAGAGATCCTCAAGGTCCATCAGAGCCGACCCAAGGGCCAGTTTCTGGTCCGGGTCGGAGAGCTCAGGGTAACAGAGCTGGTGCGGGAGTATGAAAAGCGGGCCCTGCCCGGTCAGGAACTCATGGGGATCTACCCGCTGGAACTCCCGCCTCAGGTATTTGAAACAATTGGGTTATGGATCGAAATAGAACCCGAGATAAAAAGGTATGTGGAAGAAAAAGGCCTCCATTTCATGGGAGGAATCCACGCCATCGAACATGCGGCCATAGGGATCTTTCCCATCTTCGCCCTCTGCGACCGTAACGACATCGGGGGGATCTGTTATCCCTATCACCCCCAGGTGGAGAAAAGCGCTATCTTCATATATGATGCATATCCCGGAGGCGTTGGCCTCGCCCAACACGGTTTCAACATCATCACGGAACTCCTTCAAAAGACACTGGATCACGTAAAGAGCTGCAAATGCGATGAAGGATGCCCTTCCTGCATTCACTCCCCCAAATGCGGCTCCGGGAACAAACCCCTGGACAAACAGGGCGCCCTGCTCATCCTTGAATGCCTTCTCGGGACAATCCCGCTCAGCCGGATGTCAACTCAGAGGGTTGAGGCAGATCTTCCACAGCCTCCAAAGGAAGACATGGGATCAGATGAAGGCCAAAAGGCCCCCCGGATTCTGTATCTTGATCTCGAGACACAAAAAACGGCCCAGGAGGTAGGAGGATGGCAAAACTCTCATTTGATGCGCATATCCGTTGCAATACTTTTTGACAGCATTGAGGACCGTTTCCTGGTCTACCAGGAGGATGCCATTGACGCTATGGTGGAGCACCTTAAAAGGGCCGACCTCATTGTGGGGTTCAATGTGAAGAGGTTTGACTACCACGTGCTTAGCGCTTATACGAATATCCGGCTCCAGTCCCTTCCGACCTTTGATATCCTGGAAGACGTTTACAATCGTCTCGGTTTCCGCCTGGGGCTGGACCATCTTGCCACAGAGACCCTGGGCAGAAGAAAAACCGCACACGGTCTCCAGGCCGTGGAATGGTACCGCGGGGGGGAAATGGACAAACTGATCGAGTACTGCCGCCAAGATGTTGCCATCACCCGCGATCTTTTCCAGCACGGCCTCAAAAACGGTCACCTGATTTACAGGGAGAAGAGGAGTGAGCGCCGGTTGCGCCTCCTGGTTGACTGGAACCTCAGCGATATCATCAAAATCACAAAAATTGGAGTTGACAACAAGGCGGGAAACATATGAGAAATAATAACGACAAATAAAATCCGCGGCACCTGAATCAGGAGGCAAGATATGAAGGTAAAAATATTCCTGAATGAAGGAAATGCTCCTGCATTAGAGCGCGAGATAAACAAATGGTTGGCCCAGAATCCGAAAATCCAGGTTTCACATATCAAACAGAACTACGCCTATGATAATGAGGAGACCTTCTACACGCTCCTGAGCATCTGGTATGAGGAATGACGATCAATTTGTGCAGATCTGCCGGAAAAAGATTCAAAGGGGTCAAAAAAGGTTGTGCTTCATATATTGAAGATAGTGCTCGGAGATGAAATTAAGCGGCTTTTTCGCCATCTGGAAATTACCGTAGAGGGTCCAAAAGACCTCTGAGAGGTCCATTTCCTGGGCTGCATGATGCGTTGCTGCTAATTTATAAAATTTGCGGCCCGCTATCTCATAGTCCTCGGGGCTGAACCTGAGCCTCCCCCCAAGGGCAGGCCGCAACTGACCCGAAAAAGGATACCGGTAGTTCTTTTCAGCGTAGTTGGGGAAAATGCCCAGGATGAAAAGGCAGATATCCGCAATACGCTTATAGAATCCGAGCCGGTATTCGTCATTCACGGCATCAGCGAAGCCCATTAGGGTATGGATGTCAAGGTCATTGAACCGAATTTTTTTCAAGACCCCCTCTCTGGTCCTGAACGAAATGGTATAGCTTTCAACCCTCGTAAAGGAGGAAAGCATACCGGCAAGGTAGGCTAAGAGGGCTTCATCGTGCAGTAAATCCACAACATCCTCTGCATCAAACACGGGGATCTTCATCCCGCCCTCCTTCTCAACGGTGTATGCGGCTTCTGAAAGATCGCTCACAGCCTTTCTCAGCAGAATCTCAAAAAGGAGTGCGGGGGAAATCTTCAATAGAATTTCCTCATCGTCCATAATTCGCTTGAAGACCTGTTCATCGGTGATAAAGCTGTTTCTGAAATCTTCATCCTCTCTGATAATCTCCTTGAGCCTGGATCTGTCCGCTACCTCGGGCGCCGCAGCGGTCACCAGGAAGTCCAAGTCCCTATCAGTGAGCCTCAGTTTTCTGGATTTGAGCAATGGCATTATATACTTCTCCTTTTGGTGACAGCGT
>JAOZOW010000144.1:0-2560 GCA_029933075.1 Deltaproteobacteria bacterium
GCTGGCTACCCATGGGCGGAAAGCAGCGTCTTTTCTTTGTTCCGGATCTCCCGGGAATGTGGATGGGGGTTTTTAAGGAGCTGCCAGTTTGCGGAGGTTCTCCCTTGCAAAGTCGATGGTGGGGTCCAGTTCAAGGGCGAACCGGTAATACTGTACCGCCTTTTCAATCTGACCCATTTCCCGGTAATTGGAGGCGATATTGGCGTAGTCTATGGCGGAGCCGGGGTCCAGCTCCAGCACCTTGCGGAAGCATTCAATGGCCTTCTCATGCTCCTTTTCCTTGAAGTAGCAGAAGCCCATGAGATTGTAGATATCGGTCCTTTCCCTGTCCCACTCCTCCGCCTTTTTAAGTATTTCCAGCGCCTCCCCGTAACGCTCCATCTCCTTGAGACAGACCGCCATGTAGGAATAGATGCTGGGCACATCCTGGTCCTTGGGCTCCAGCTTCAATGCCTCTTTGAAATATTGTAGGGCCTGTGACGGCCTGTTGAGGGAAAGAGAGGCCTGGCCGAGAAAGAACTTCACATAATACTTTCCGGGCAGGAGCCTGTCCATCCTGCTTAACTGTTCCATGGCCCAGGTCGGCTCATGGTTTTCCGCCATGAGTTTGGCCGAAAACATGCCCACGCTGGTGCCCGCCGCCCGCTCCCTGAAATGGGCGCCCGGGATAATGGTGTAAAGGGCGGGGATCTCCAGGCCGGGGTGGGTTACATCCACGAGGATGACCTCCATGCCTTTTGCTGAAAGAGAGGACACGCAATTTTCCACTTCCACCCGAAAGTTGTCGTCCGAGAGGTCAGGGAGGCTCTGAATGCTGACACTTTTCTCCGGGTGCAGGATGAAATCCGCCTCGCTCAAATCCTTGAACTTGGGCAAACCGCTCGCCACGTAATTGGAACTGCTGTTGAAATCCCCGGCTAACTGGGCCACCTCGGTCAGGGCGCGGCTGAGCGCCTTCTGGGGACTGGGCGTTGTGCCGGCAGTCCACACGATCTCGCTCTTTTCAGGGAACGTGGAGGGGTCGTATGCAAGGACCCCCACGCTGGGTATGCCGGTATCCAGGGAGAAATCATTGACATACAGCCTTACCCCCACCCTGCGGTACTTGTCTATGAGCTCCCGCACCAGAGGATCGGTCACCGAATTGAGGTCAATGGCGGGGGTATTGAGCCTGTTTCGGCTCACAAGGGATGATACGTGTCTTTCCACCACCTCGCAGATGCCTTGCAACGCCGCTTCCTCCATGCAGTTACCCGCGGAGGGACCGTTGAACTGATTGATGGCGAAAAACCAGTCAAAGGGGATAAGGACCTCGTGGTCACGGGTCAGATTGTGAGCCCAGGTCCACTTGAGAGGCAGCTGAGCGAAAATCCGGCGGGCCCTGTCCAGGTCTTCCGATTCGTCATGAACGGACCTGGCAATGAGCTCGAAGGGCAGCGCCTTGTCCTCTATATTTTGATATTTCTCCACAATAAAATTCCTGGGATCCTTGCAGAAGCTGAAAAAACTGAATCTCTCCGCCAGTTCCATGACCGCACTGGCCTCTGCCTGGTGGGGGGTGCCCCCTTTTCCCATCTGTTTCCTTGTCCCGATCACCTCTTCGGCGTCCCTGCCGCAAAGGCTGAAATACACGGGGATATCCAGTCGGCCGTTGTCGATGCGAACCGTTTGCTCCAATATATCGAGATCAAGGTGCTTGAGCTTCTCCCTGAAACGCCTCACTGTCTCCTCTGGTGAGAGGGCCTTGTCGAGGTCCAGCGTGTATCCTTTGAATGCGTCCTTTAAAATTATCCTGCCACCCACCAACTAACTCCTTTCTTCAACTTTTGTGCTCAATGGAACGGTTGAGCTTGCCAGGGACATATCCTTCGAGGTCGAGGGCAACATGCTCGAAGCCGATCTCAAGGAACGTGTTCACGACCTCTCCCCTGAGTTGCCTGTCAAGGAGCTTTTCCTCTTCACCAGCCCCCAGTTCAATACGGGCAACAGGACCGTGGTGTCGGACCCTGACCGCTGAAAGGCCCCTTTCAAAGAGAAACGCTTCTGCCTTTTCCACCATCCTCAATTTCCGCTCGGTGATCGGCTCCCCAAAGGGGATCCTGGTCGCAAGGCAGGCCATGGGCGGCTTGTCCCACGTGGGGAGGCCCATCTGACTGGACAGGAAGCGTATCTCTTCCTTGTTGAGCCCCACATCCATGAGGGGCGCCACGGCCCCGGCCTCCGCGGCGGCCATGAACCCGGGGCGATAGTCGCTCAGGTCGTCGATATTGGCCCCGTGGGCCACATTCTTGAGCCCCTTTTCCCCGGCTATCTCAAAAAGGCCTTGAAAAAGACTCCGCTTGCAATGATAGCAGCGGTCCGGGCCGTTGGACGCAAATTCCGGGAGGGCCATTTCCTTTGATTGGAGAACAAGGTGAGGGACATGTCGCTCCTTGGCAAAGCTCAGAGCTGCTTGGGTCTCCCGCTCGGGATGTATGGGGGAGCTTGCCGTCACCGCCAATACCTTTTCCCCGAGCACTTGATGGGCGAGTGCCAGGAGAAAAGTGCTGTCAACGCCTCC
>JAOZOW010000144.1:2660-3960 GCA_029933075.1 Deltaproteobacteria bacterium
AGGTTGGATGCAAAAGTTCTTATGCTGCTTCCGGGCTTATCAGTTTGACGGTTGGAAAGTATGTACGGTATCTTGATGTATCCCTGGTTATCAGGTTCATCCCAAGCACGGCCGCTTGTGCACCCACATAAAAATCAGGTAACGGAGATCTCTTGGCCCCCTTGGCCCTCCTGTATTTGAGGAAGGCCTTTCCGGCCAAAAACAACGCTTCTTTAGGAAGCTCAAGCATCTGGAAGCCACCTTTATTGATTGCCGATTCCAAATCTTCAATGCGTTCAAAAGCAATGGAGACTTCGGAGTAGACAATTGGATTGATGTTAAGCGTTGAGGTGACACTATACTCCCCCAGTGTGGCTTCAGACCAGTCCGC
This sequence comes from Deltaproteobacteria bacterium, assembly GCA_029933075.1. Lineage (GTDB taxonomy): Bacteria > Desulfobacterota > DSM-4660 > Desulfatiglandales > Desulfatiglandaceae > JAOZOW01. The sequence goes on from JAOZOW010000144.1 coordinate 3,031, forward strand.
CCAATCAGGATCATCCAGGAAAATGTCCAAAATGACATTTGAGTCAACCAGAACTCCCTTCATTTATCGCCCCTTGTCAAGGCCATAATCTCATCGGTCGTCATTTTCACCGTTCCTACCCCCCGTAGTTTTCGAAACCTTCGGTTTGCAACCGTTTTTCCTTTTCTTTTGACTAAATAGACACGCCCCTTCTGTTCGAAAAAATCAACCTCGGTGGCGGGAGTGATCCCAAGCTTCTCGCGGATATGCTGGGGGATTGTTACTTGCCCTTTTGTTGTGACTCGCATGGTTGAATCCTCCAGTCTCCTGTAATACTGGTAATAGTATTACTTAAGATCTGCGCTGTCAACCCATTTTCAGAAACAAGGAAGACCGTAGGATTGTCCCCTTTTCCATTTAGGTTTTGTCATTATGGACACTCCCACTTAGAATAATTGCAATGAGCATAGAAACAGCCTTTATCATAACAGCCTTTGTTACAAGATCCTCCGCTGTTATAACACTCAGCAGGGTTCCCACAGGGCGGAGGATGCTCCGCCGGTATACCTCCGCAATCGCAGTATGAATTCTGAGGTAGGGCATGCTCCCACTGTAGATCGGAGAGTGTGTAAACACAGTCACCTATGCAGTAGAAGGCCCAGATATGCCAAGCGCCATGCATACACTGCTCCTCTCCCATTCCCCACTTTTCGTCCCCTTGAATGATAATCCTATCTGGCCCACTACAGCCACAAACAGATCTACTGCACCAGCCTGGTCCACCCCATAAACTGTTGGGACAGTCCCCGCCCATCCACTCAATAAGAACCCATTTTCCCCCGGTATTCCTGATCTTCTTTGTATCCTTGCTTCCACAATTGTCCGTCACGATGACCGATGCGACCGCATCGAAGTCAGTCCCTCATGTGCCAGCGGAGCAACTCAGTTGGA
>JAOZOW010000017.1 GCA_029933075.1 Deltaproteobacteria bacterium
AAAACCCCCTTAAAAAATCCCATCTCAACTCCGAGCCCTGACCTCCGAACCTGGACATCACCATTTAAGGCAAAGATTCCCAGCACATACAACTCCTTCAGGCTGCATCGAGAAAAAAGACAGTAAGATAAAGAGGCAGGTTTTTCCTGAAACTCCGCGGAGGGATCCAAAACCAGCTAAGACCCACTAAAGCACCGAACGCCATATAACAAAGTGCAAAGACCCATGACGGGGCTTGATAGTACAAAAAGTTTTCCAGCCAGTGCGATATGAAAGAACCGGAATATACGGCATCGCCAGCCCGTGAACGTAGCGCCATTTCAATTGTAGTGAGCGGACATATAATATCGAACCAGGACTGAACCACGACCACACCGATAGCCACAAGATGCGTCAACCGAAACCAAGGATTGCGGATCCAAGACCATGCACGGGCCTTACCAACGAATATAAACGCTAAACCAATCACAACGAAGGCGACGAACAGCACATGCAGCAACAGGATTGCATCGGCAACTATCAGGAAGGCCGTCGATGAGTCCACTTTTGCCACCTTAACGTTTGTGGTTACCGGCTGGCATGTAGCGACTGAGCAGGAAAAGGCTTAAGGTATTGTGGGCAACCGCTGTGGAGGAGGGATAACTTACAATCGGATGATTTCGCCCCGGATATCCTTGTCCACTTCGAGCAGGCCGATACTTCTCCGCCAGAGGCAGGGGAGCCCTCCTATCAAAGAACCGGGATTGAAAAAAAGAACGCCATCTTTTTTGCGGTTTACAGCCCGATGGCTGTGCCCAAAAACCAAACAATGAATATCTTTGAAAAGTGAAGCCGCCCTTTGCTCCAGGCCGAAGGGAAATCCCCACCCGTGAGTCAAACCGATCTTGAAACCCTTTACCTCAACGACTGCTCTGGTTGGATATCTCTCTTTGACCTCGGGCAGATCCCGGTTGCCTGCCACGACATAGACCTCCTTTCCTCTAAACACCTGTAGCACCTCAAGGGCATGGAGGTCCCCTGCATGGAGGATCAATTCTGCATCCCCCATGTATTTTTTGACCACAGATTCAAGAAAGGGAGTGGGTGAATCAAGATGGGTGTCTGAGATTACGCCTATTTTCACATCAATGTCCGCTGCCTGTTATCGGTAATGAGCATTGAGCTCACAGCATGGTCATTTTTTATATTGCCAAGCCTGTCAAATATCCTTCCTTAATGGCCTCGAGGGCATTCCGCGGCTCTTTGGCATCACCTATCAGATAAAGATCACCGACCAGTCCCTCGATTTGCTTTTGAAGGCTATTTTCCGCTTTGGACCCTGCTGCGATAACAACCGAGTCGGCGGGTATGAATCCGCTGCCCTCTGCATTCTCTATTTCGAGACCATCGTGCCTTATTCCCATTGCTTTTGTCCCGGTCATGATTTTCACACCCAGGCGTCTCAGCTCCGCCATTACCGTCCACCGGGTCGTCAGGCCGATATCTTTACCCACTTTTTTGGTCATTTCCACCACTGTGACTTCTTTGAACCCCTTGTTTAACAACTCCGTGATGGTGTCAATAGACTCGGCACGGTTGACCATGAGGAAGTGAAGAACCTCGGGCGATAGCGTACCCAGGTTTCCTAAGTATAGGGCCGTTTCGAGGCCGACGGCATTTCCGCCCACAATAACCACCTGCTGACCCACGCCCGCCTTTCCGGCCAACACGTCCCAGGCCTGGACTACGTTCTGACCGTCCGCACCCGGGATATCCGGCAGGATCGGGCTGGCCCCCGCAGCAAGCACCACCGTGTCCGGGCCCATTTCTTTGACAAAAGAAGCATCAACTTTTGTGTTTAACAGGACCTCCACGTCGAGTGCCTCCAGATTGCTGATCAGGTCTTGGACGGCGGTTACCAGCTCCCCCCTTCCGGGGATGTGCCTGTTCAGGAGCAACTGTCCTCCGAGCACACCTTTTTTTTCCGCAAGCGTGACCTTGTGGCCCCTTTCTGCCGCAGTACATGCGGCCTTCATGCCTGCAGGCCCACCTCCAATGATCAGGACCTTCTTGGGTTTTGCCGCAGGCTTCGGTATCAACTCGCCTTCCTTCCCTGCCCGTGGATTCACGAGACAGGTAGCTGGCTGGAAACGGAAGATGCTGTCAAAGCAACCTTGATTGCAGGCCACGCAGTGATAGATCAGGTTCTCCTTTCCATGGCGGGCCTTTTCCGGCAAGTCCGGGTCTGCAAGGAGACCCCGTGCCATGGTCACCAGGTCTGCCTCGCCATTTCGCAAAATCTCCTCGGCCAAGTAAGGATCATTTATGCGGTTGCTGGCCAGTACCGGCACAGACACCGCTGACTTGATCCCACGGGCGAGGTATACGTAAGCCCTTCGGGGCACGCCCATGGTGAGCTGCGGGATCCTCGTCTCATGCCATCCACCCGTGACATTGAATAGATCCACCCCGCGGTTTTCAGCCTCGGAGGCGAAGATCTTGGCCTCCCGGTTGGTGTTCCCTCCCTCCATGAATTCATTGCCTGCGACTCTCATCAGGATGGGATAATTGGGCCCCACAGCACTTCTTACCTTTTCAACTATTTCGAGCCCAAAGCGCATGCGGTTTTCCAGAGAGCCTCCATAGGCGTCCTCCCGCAGGTTGGTAATGGGGGATAGAAACTGGCTGATCAGATATCCTGCACTGGCAAGGATCTCCACCGCATCAAACCCAGCTTTCTTGGCCCTTAAGGCTGCTTCTGCAAAGCGATCCTGGACCTCGGGGATCTCCTCCAGTTCAAGCGCTCTGGGTGTCTCGCCCGTGAATTTGGACCTCACGGCCGAGGCAGAAAAAGGCTTTCTGCCTCCAATCATGGAGGAATGGGTGTACCGCCCCGCCTGGTAGAGCTGAGCGGCAATCCGTGCTCCGCTTGACCTGACAGCTTCGGTGAGCCTCCTCAAACCGGGGACATACCGGTCGTCATGGATGCACACCATGTTGGACATACCGCCATATTCGTCAATCGGGCAGCCCCCCACTATAATGAAGCCCACGCCACCTTTGGCCCTCTGAACATAAAAGTCCACCAAGCGGTCTGTCACCTCCCCGTCCGGGGTGTAGCCCAGGTGCATGGCGGTCATGACGATCCGGTTCTTTAGTTCAAGAGAGCTGATCCTCATGGGGGAAAAGAGATATGGGAATTGCATTTCAGTTGCCTCCGTGAAAGTTTCATTGCGCTCCGACTCTTTTGGCAGGACATAGGATTTTGAGATGGAACAATCTCCTGGCTCCACGGGTAAAGAGATCCCATGCGCCCGGGTGCATCACCCGCCGAAGTTTGGATTCAGGAATTCGATGCGGTCCCCTTCAGAAATCCTTGTGGTCACATATTTCTGCGGGTATACGAAGCGGCCGTTGTGCTCGACGATTAGGTGAACATCATCTTCTTTGAATTTCAAGATCAGGGAAGAAATAGTAATACCCTTCGGAACCTTTTCTCTAAATCCGTTTACAAGGATTTCGATCTCTTCATTCATAATCCTGCTGCCGCTTTTCTCTCCCAGCGGGCATCGGGGGTCTACCCTCGCGTCCAGATCTCTTCAAAAACCAATACCAAAGCCGGGTGGATAAAGCAATCGGGATTTTCGCACAGACGTTGCAACCCTTATCTGTTTCGAGGCTTATGGCATCCACTCGTCTTCGTGAGGTTCTTCGTCTCTGTACGCTCTCTTTTTCTGGATGAGCCTGAAGGATGCGTAAATGGTGACCATGGCCATGAGGGCAAAGAGAATCTCGTAGAGATGATAGCTCAAGTATACAAACCAGGTGGTTCGCTTTCTGAGAGAATCATGCCACTCATTTTCAAGAGTTGAAATGGAGGAGGAGAAGGTCTCCCTGAAGGCGGCGTTTGTCTCCATCCCGCTCCGAAGCCGCTCAAGGAGAACGAGAACCCTGTCCATGCCATACTTTCCCACAAGAAAAGTGACAAAACTTTTGCTCTCTTCATACGCCAGTGAGAGCATATCCGCCTTCCTGGGGAAACGCTTTCCCAAGGCAGTTAAAGGAATATAGTTCCTTGATAGAATTGCCCGGTTGAGGAGAGATCTTTTCTGGTACATAATGATATCAGAGATACCGCCGCTCACCCACTGGCAGATCCCCTCATCCAACCACCTCGGGAGATTACGGCTTTCCACATGCTGGTGCAAGAAAAGGTGACAAAGTTCGTGCTTCAAAACGGTCTCGAGACTGAACGGACGAAGGGTTACCCGCGAGTGATCAATAACAATCATGGCCTTGTCCGGCACGGCAAATGCGACTGTAAGAGGGCTCTCGGCCATGTTCTGAAATCGGGATCTCTTGCTTATGAGCAATACAGAGGGCCTCATCTCCAAACGCCAGCCGAGCGTGGTCTGAAGTTCATTCCTGATCCCCGGATAGATCCTTGCCACCTCTTCGGCGACCGACCTCAATCCGGACTCGAAATAGACCTGTACGTCTCGATAAAGGAGTGCCTGCATCTGTACGGCGAATGAATTCGGGAACCTTGCTATCAGGAGCGCTGTCAGGAAAACAAAAATTCGAAGCCCCGCCCAGAGAAACCCTTGCCTCTTTTTCGGACAAGTCAGCGGCCATTGGGAAAGCTGGCGGCATAAGGGAGGTCCACGAAAGGAGTCCCGAGCAGTTCTCTCGAGATACCTGCCTGCCATAAGATAGGCAGGTCGGAGCATCAAATCAGAAAATCGAAACAACATGAGTGGGGCGCTCTTGCAAACCGGTGGCAAATCCCATAGGATCTCTACAAATTTTATTTGGTGTATCATTACCCGCACAGGTAGTTGAGGCAGAGGATATGCAATCGATATCTACAGGGCTCGATCGCCTTCGTGACGAATACTGGCCCCAGCTCAAGGGGATGAAATTGGGGCTCCTCGCTAATCAGGCCTCCGTTGACCGACACCTCTCTCCTGCTAAGGATATCATAGCAGGCCTGCTTCCCGGCCATTTAAAGGTCCTTTTCGGCCCTCAGCACGGCTACGGGGGAGAAGACCAAGACAATATGGTGGAAACCCCCCATTCCTATGATAGAGACCTTAATATTCCTGTCTACAGCCTCTATGGAGATACGAGAAACCCACTGCCGGACATGCTCGATGAACTGGACCTCCTTGTGATCGATCTCCAAGACGTTGGTTCAAGGGTCTACACCTTTGCCTCCACCATGCTCAATTGCCTAAGGGCGGCGGCCGACCAAGGCAAGGAGGTGCTCCTCCTTGACCGGCCCAACCCTCTCGGTGGCAAGGTGATTGAAGGAAACCTGCTTCGCCCGGAGTTCTCATCGTTTGTAGGACCATACCCCCTTCCCATGCGCCATGGGCTGACCATGGGCGAATTAGCCGAGATGTTTAACGATGTATTTCAGCTTGAGTGTTGCCTCAAAGTCCTTACCATGCATGGATGGCGCAGGGAAATGGTCTGGCGTGATACCGGCCTTCGGTGGGTGATGCCCTCTCCAAACATGCCGCTTCCAGATACCGCCTTTGTTTACCCCGGCCAAGTAATATGGGAGGGAACGAACATCTCAGAAGGCAGAGGGACTTGCCGGCCTTTTGAAATATTCGGCGCCCCCTTTCTTGACACGGGCGCCATCATGCAAGCCTTGGTGCCAGAGGCGAAAAGGGGATGCATCCTCCAAGAGTATACTTTCCGGCCAACATTTCAGAAATGGTCCGGGGAACTCTGCCGGGGATTCATGCTCCATGTCCTCGACCCAGATAGCTACAGGCCTTTTTTTTCCTCCCTAGCCCTCCTCAAAGCTGTGCTGGAAATCCACCAAGACAGCTTTCAATGGAAAGATCCACCCTACGAGTACGAATATGAAAAGATGCCTTTCGATATCATTCTGGGTGACCCCACGATACGGCGGGACTTGGAGAGAGGTGTCAGCCTATACCGCATGCAAGAAAAATGGGAGGCGGATCTTGAGGCCTTTTCGCACTGGAGGAAAGCCTATCTACTCTATTAGGGTACGCGCGGCCCGCTTTCTTCTCAAAAATAACACCCTCTATCCTCTCGGGCTCATAGGGGTTGTATACCGGGGCTTCTGGATACTTGATCAGGGAGGTTCTTTGTTCGGATAAACGCCTCCATCTTTTGCCAGGGGGGCTCTTTCAGGTGACACCAAGGGCCTGGAGCAGTTTCTCGGCTACCTTGATATACTCTGGACCCAGCTTTTTTATGATGTAAGCCTTTCCGCTCTCTGAGCCCATGGTCATGGAAAGCAGTTGTTTAAGGAGCTTTCTCTCCTCTTTGTTGAGCATCAACAGAGCACCGGTCTGATCGCTCAAGATAAGCTCGCCATTTTCACTACCATTCACGTGTCAAACCCTCTACTTTTTTTGACCGCCGCTGATCCATTTGTCGATGGCTTCTTTATCGAAGCGCCACACCCTACCAATTCTAATCGCGGGGATCTTTCCCTCTGCAGCGTATTTACAAATGGTAATCTCATGTAGTTTCAAGTATTTTGCCACCTCTTTGGTCGTCATGATTTCCGGCATGGTCGGACTCCTATATAGTTTAATTATTGAAAAGATGACCGCATGTGTTAGAAAACGTCAGGTAACCACTTAAAATTAACTTTAATACCGCAAAGCATTCAAGTCAATAGGAAAACTGTCAATAGTAAACAAGAAAACACTAACTTTTTCTTCTTAATTTCTATTGGAGTTTTCCAAGCTCGATTCTGAATAATTAAGAATAAAAAGCAGTTATGGAAAAAAATGGGGGAAAGAGGGCGGAGAGGGACATATTTCAGCGCTCAACAACCCTGGCATCAATGCCCTTTGAGACTAACTCTGACTCCTGCGCTTCTGCACCTTGCTTTGTGTAATAAGCCCCCACGTAAAGACATGACACGCCCCGGTCGCTCGTAATGACATAGGGGCTGTAACCCAAATTACGCACTTCGGTCAGCTTCCCCTGTAGTCTTTCTCCGTTTTTGAACTGGCCGATAAGGATCCCATATTTTGTTCGCTTGGCCCGAGCCTCTGAAAGCCGCTTCTTTCTTATGAAGGCTCTGGCACCGCTTTCATCCCTGAAGTGCCCGGCAAATACCCGGTACCATATGCCTTTTTCCCCGAGATCCACCTTGACCCAGTAAGAAGAAATACCTTTCTTGCGATAAAGCGCAATGGCTTTTTCCGCTCGTGCTATAGTCTTGAATGCACCAAGGAGGATTGCATATGGATACTTTGAAACCTTTTCTTCCATAGACAGGACCGGGTTTGGAACTGTTTCCGCTTTTTTGGCCTCACCATGCCCTTCTCCAAGCTTTTGGGCCTTGGTGGCTGCGGGTGCCTCTTTGTGGCTCGGGACCCTTTTTAGGACCTCCTTCGGAGCTGGTTTCTTTGGGGCATGTGCGGCCTCTCTTTTGCCCGCTTCCGTATGGATAACCCCTTGAGGACGTGAAGCTTCTACTGCCTTTTTTTCCGGGGAAAACCCTGGGCCTTTCTTTTTACTTGGATGGATCATCCCTGAATAATAGACAACCACAGCAAAAAGGAGCGATAGCACCACAGCGCACCCTGCAACAATAACGCCCTTTCGTAAAGGACTTCTGCCAGGGGCTTGTGGCGGGGCCGTCCCTACTTTAGATGTCCTCGTGCGCTTCTTTTTCTTCCGGGTCGTATCGGGCTTGCCCCTGCTCTGGGGCAGGCCATCACCAGCCGCGGCCTTCGGCTTCTCCTTTCCGGGAACCCGAAAGGGTCTGGATGGCTGCGGAACAGCTGCAGCTTTTTTCCCTCTCGCCGCTGGCTGTGCCCTCTCCCTGTTTTTCTTTGATTCAAAGGAGCTTAATTCGCTACGAAAGATATCCTCGATCAGCTCCCTACTCTCGGAAAAGGCTTTTTCGTCATCCTTGTCCCCTTGCCCTGAAAAGGATTCCCGCTCAGGGGCCTTAGGGGCGGCCCCTTTTTCAGGGGAAAGGCTTGGGGGGTCAGCTCCAGTCCGCGAGGGGGAAGAGGACTCCTCAGGAGCCTCCAATTCACCACGAAACAGGTCTTCAATCAGTTCTCTGCTTTCAGAGAATGATTTGTCCCCGTTGCTCGAGTCATTGTCCGCGGCGTTCATTTCTCTCTTTCCCGGGGTAAACTTCTATGTTTATAGCCAATCACCGCCCTCTGCAGAGAAGCACTTTTATGGGGGAGGCTGAAACACACCCCCACCTGCCGGGAGTCCATATCTTATTTAATGTATATAATGAAAAAGAGAGGAAAAGTCACGCTGTTTCGGAAGAACCTGGCGGCCTAATGCACTGCCCGGAAATGGTGCGCGGTCCTTATGGATCATCCCCGCTATGTTCAAAAGGAGGGCTGCCTCAGAGCCGGGGCGTAAGCTGGGGGATTGCCCTTGACGGCACTTGACGGCACCGTTATAAACGATAAAGGGTGGAAAGGCGTTCTTGAAGGCCATTCAACATAATAAAGTGGGTATCTGAAGAGGGGAATTTTTAACGACATTCGTGATCAGCACTTTAAAAAATAAGATTATGCCATCCAATGCCCTGTGGAAGGGAAGGACGAGCCGGATTACCATTGCCGGGAAGTGGCTGCTTTACTATTTACTCATCGGTCTCATTGCCGGTCTGGGCTCTGTGCTGTTCCATTACCTCTGCCAGTGGGGCATGCACCTTTTCATGGATCAGCTTGCAGGATACCGCCCACCCCATCCTGCAGGAGAGCACCCCCTATTGCCCCCCACAAACACCCCTTTTACCCGATGGATGCTCTTTTTTATACCTGCCTTTGGAGGCCTGCTGAGCGGATGGCTCGTGTATACCTTTGCTCCCGAAGCCGAGGGCCACGGAACCGATGCAGCCATTGACGCCTACCATGACAAAGGGGGCTTTGTTCGTGCCAGAATCCCTTTTATCAAGACAATCGCTTCGGCCCTCACCATCACATCGGGCGGATCCGGAGGGCGTGAAGGACCCATCGCCCAGATCGGCGCGGGTTTTGGTTCTTTTCTGGCAACGAAACTGAAGTTGCCTGACCGCGACCGTCGTATCATGCTGGCGGCAGGCATGGGGGCGGGAATCGGAAGCATCTTCCGTGCACCCCTTGCGGGCGCCCTTTTTGCCGCGGAAGTCCTTTACCGTGACCCGGAATTTGAATCAGAGGTCATTATCCCCGCCGGGATCTCTTCCGTGATGGCGTACTGTATTTTTTGCCTGTTCTTCGGATGGGGATCCTTGTTTGAGTCGCAGGACTTCGTGTTCGATAACCCGGTCGAACTCGGACCTTACACCGTGCTGGCCGTTGTGCTTGTGGGAGCCGGGTTCCTCTATGTCAGGGCATTTTACGGCGTCCACGAGTTTTTCAAATCCCTTGCCATTCCCGATCACCTGAAGCCGGCCGTGGGCGGACTCTTGACGGGGATCATCGGATTTTTCCTGCCCCACACCCTCTCGTTCGGATATGGATTCGCCCAGATGGCATTGGAGAACCAGCTGCCCGTCCTGTTCCTCTTAAGTCTCGCTTTTGGCAAAATCATGACCACCTCTTTCTCCATAGGCTCTGGAGGGAGCGGGGGTGTGTTTGGTCCTTCCGTGGTGATCGGAGGAGCTCTGGGCGGAGCCGTGGGGCGGATGTTTCATGCTGTCATGCCCGAGATTGTGACCCAACCAGGCGCTTTTGTAGTGGTGGGCATGGCAGGATTTTTTGCGGGGGTGTCCAATGCCCCTATTTCCACCATTATTTTTGTGAGCGAGATGACCAACTCATATCATCTGCTGCTTCCGAGTCTTCTGGTCTGCTCTATTGCTTACCTCATGTCCCAGAAATGGACCATCTATGTAAGGCAGGTAAGAACCAAGGTCGACTCCAATGCCCACCGGGGCGACTTTTTCGTTGATGTCCTGGCTGCCATCAGGGTGAGAGAACTCTTGCCAAAGCTGAGAAAAGTGCAGCTTATTCCTGAGGAGATGACCTTTAACCGATTCCGGGAAATATTTAGCTCAAGCCATCAGCACTACTTCCCGGTTGTAAACGAGGAAAAGAAGTTGACCGGCATTTTTTCCATCAACGATATTCGCGGTGTCCTTTTTGATCAGGAGATTGGTGACCTGGTGGTCATGAAGGACGTTGCCAACTCCGATATCATTTTTATCACCCCATCGGAGGACCTCAATGAAGCCCTCAAGAAATTCACAATCCGGAACCTCCAGCGACTCCCCGTGGTGAAAGATGACGACCACAGCGCCCTGCTGGGGATGCTGGATCGGAGAGAAGTGATACAGTTCTATAATCAGAGACTTGAGGAGATGAAAAGCAGCGGCAGACCCAGAGAACAAGAGGCCTGGGAAGGCACTCAGCTAAAGCGGATACCTGTGAGCCAAGCCATGAAAAGGGATGTGGAGTTCGTAAAGGCTGAAATGACCCTCGATGATTTAAAAGGCTTGATGATGGAGAGGAGATTCAACAGCTTCCCCGTCGTCGACGCCGGAGGAAAACTCAAAGGCATCCTTTCGTTTTCCGATTTTCAGGCCGCCCTCAAGAAAGGAAAAATGTCTTTAAAGGCCATTGATATTGCCACCCGAAATTTGGTCACTGTCACGGAAAATGAGAGTCTGTTTGAGGCCCTTAATAAAATCACTGCCAGAGACTTTGCAATCCTGCCCGTGGTACGAGCGGATAATTCGGAACGCCTCATCGGAGTCATTGGCCGCAGTGACATTATATCCGTACTGAATGATATTGTTATGAAGAGAGGGGCGAAAGCCGCATCAGATATTACCTGATAGTCTTTAACTTCACTTTTGCGATTTTGGCCTCATTTGAATTGGGGTATTTCTTGATGATTCTCTTTAAAAGGAGCTTTGCGCTGGTCTTGTCCTTTATCTCATAAAAGGCCAGTGCCTGTCTGAGCATAGCATTGGGGACTTTATTTCCTTTGGAATACTTTTTTATCACCATCTGGTATGCAAGGATGGCCTGCTCATACTGTTTCAGAGACATATGACACTCCCCGATCCAGAACTGAGCATTATCGGCCAGATCGGAGCGAGGATATTTCTTGATAAAGTTCTTAAAACCCGTTGCGGCTTCCTCGTACTTTCCCTCTTTGTACAGCGAAAGGGTCGCGTCATACAGATCCTTTTCCGATAACCCCTTTCCCTTCTCAGGGAGTTGGACAGAAGGCTTTCCAGGTGCCTTGATCTGTGCTGCCGCTCCTCCACCCGATTCGATGCCAAGATAAGCGTAAACCCGTTTCAGCCTTTCCTCCAGGTCGTTCACGCGCTTGGTAAGTTTCACAACCTGCGCCTTGGCAAGATCCTGTTCGGTCGTATCTCTTTCCACCGCCCTCCTGACGATCTCACGGTTGTCTTCCACCCGGCCAGAAAGGGCTTGCAATTCATTTTTGATTTTGTCTATTTCGGCCCCGGTGTCAGCCTGGTTCGCGCGAATCGAGTCAAGTTGGCTGGATACCTTCTGGTCCATGGATTTTTCCAACCCATTGACCTTGGCGTCGAGCCTCCTGACTTGATCATTGAGATACAGGATGTCTTCTTGGGTGGTGATACAAGAGGGCAGGACAAAAAGCAAACCTGTCAGTCCCAGCAGAAGAAACTTTCCATTCTTGCCGAAAAACTCGTTTACCATTTTTCAAACCGATTACCAAGAAAGGAGCCGACCATCCATCCTGGCCGGCTCTTTTCGGTTGCATACCCTATAAGATTGTAGGCCCCCTGGGCTCGCCCGCAGTAGGTAATGTATAACGAAATATTTGTTACTTGATCAGTTTGAACTCATCGCGCCTGTTCTTTGCCCAGGCCTCTTCATTGTGCCTCGGGTCGACCGGCCTCTCTTCGCCATAGCTGATAGTGGTAATTCGGCTCTCTGAAACGCCTAAGGCCATGAGGAATTTTTTGGCGGCATTTGCCCTTCGCTCACCCAGGGCGAGGTTGTATTCATTGGTGCCCCTTTCGTCGCAATGGCCCTCTATACGAACCGAATATTGCGGATTCTTCTTGAGAAAATCCGCCTTCTGCCTCAGCGTTACTTTTGCCGGAGGTTTTAGGTCGTACTTATCGAAATCGAAGTAGATGTGCTCGGATTCGAAGTTGCGGATCAACTGAGCTCTCTCAAGCTCTCTAAGCCTGGCCTGACGTGCAGCCTCTCTGGCCTTGTAGTCTTCAGTGGCTCCCATTTCCACCTTTTTAGCCTCAGCCGCTTTTGCCGGAGCCGCAGGCTGGGCAGCCCCACCTCCTGTAGCAGAGATCTGCTTTTTTGCACAGGACGTCATGATAAACAGCGACGAGCACACAAACGCCAAGGCTATTATCCCGGTCAAAACTCTCTTTCCCATATCCCTTTTACCTCCTGCGTTCTTGAGTTGGTTCAAATTTGGTTCAAATAGAGCATCCGTGTATTCTTTCGGGCCCTAAAAAACCATTCGGTAAATCCCGGCTTGCTCAGATCCAGATGATGGCCTGCTGACGCATAATGTCGAAATTCTTAACACTTCCCATTGACTATTTCAAGCTTTTTTCACCGAGTATAATCATGACGGGCAAAAGACCCTGCGCCGGGCACAGGTCGGGGCTATGGGGTTAACGGCTCCAGGAGGGTGCGGTCTGGTCTCCTTTCATGGAGGTAATCCTTTTCTGGTTTTCTCCATGGGCCATCATGATGTAGAGGTGATAGCGCCCCTCCCTGTTGGAACTGAATACCAGATACCTTCCGTCAGGAGACCAGCAGGGATCCTCGTTGTTTCCCTGGTTTTCCGTAAGCCTCTTCAGCCGGCCTCCATCGGGATCCATGGTGTAAATATCAAAATGCCCCTCTGTCATGGATACAAAGGCAATGCGATTCCGCGCCGACCATGAAGGGGAGGTATTATAATTTCCTTCAAAAGTCAGCCTCTCTTCTCGACCGGTATCCAAGTCGAGGACATAGATCTGTGGGGAACCGGATCGATTGGATACAAATGCGACCTTGGTACCATCGGGCGAAAAGGCAGGTGAGACATCGATGCTCCAGTTGGAGGTGAGCCTCTTTTTGATTTTTCCTTCCAGGTCAATGGCGAAAATATCAGGGTTTCCTTTTATGCTCAGTGTAAGTGCAAGGAGCTTGCCGTTCGGCGCCCAGGACGCTCCAATGTTGAGCCCCTTTCTGCCGGAAATCCGTCTGGAGACACCGGTAGCCATGTTTCTCATATAGAGCACGGGGCCTGTGCCATCCTTGTAAGAGTTGTAGGTCAGCCTGTTACCATCAGGAGACCATCTTGGCAGAAGAGCGATGCTCCGATCCGCTGTGATCTGACGTACATTGTGACCATCGTAGTCGGATACATAGATCTCCTTATGTCCGGAAGCCGTCCCCACAAAAGCCAATTTTGTCAGAAAGATCCCCTCCTGGCCGGTAAGCTTTTTTATGATTTCATTTCCCAGCCGGTGCATCAGGTGGCGGTAGTGGCTTATATCTCCCAGCGCCCTTTTTCCTAAGATCTGCCTTCCCTGAAAAACATCAAAGAGGCGAATTTCAACTTCAAGGCTGCGACCAATACATGTGTATGCACCCTTTAATAGAAGGTCAGCCCCTATGACCGACCAGTTCCTGAATCGAATCTTTTCCAGGGTCAGAGCCAAATCCTCCTCCTCCAGGAATGCCGCTTTGTCCATGGGGCTGAAAAAGCCGCACAGATCGAGGTCATTGGAAAGGATCTCCGGCAGTCTTGCTGCCAGCTCGGGATGTTCCCCCCGCGTACTGAAATTTTTGAAATCGGGCAGGGCTATCTTGAATTTCTGGATAGAAGGGGCATTGATATCAATATAGATCCTTGCTTCAACAGAAGACGTTGCCAGGAGGAGTGCCACGCACAGGAGAGCCGTCCAGCCCAACGCCCGGGTTTTGTCCCGTATATCCCGAAAGAACCTAAATTTTGAACTCATGTAGGTGAAAGCCTCCGGAGATTTAATACTCTTTTAGGTCTGTTAGGTTGAAATTGATTTCGATTTCGTCAAAGGTCTTTCGGTATGCTTCGGGAAAAGGAGGAAGGGGATCCGAACGTTCAATGGCTTTTATCACCGATTCGTCAAAAATGCCGTTTGCCGACCGTTTTTTGAACCACGACTTCAGGATCCTGCCCCCCTTTTCAACTTTCAGGACCACTATCGCCTCGAGGTCTTTCTTGGCTTCATCGCCGGTCAGGGCAACAGGATAGGACCAGTTGCTCTTGATACGGTTTTCCACCTCCATCTTGTACCAGGCCATGACAAACCCGGTGGCGCCGCCCCCCCCCGCACCGGCTTTTCCTGTCTCCTTTCCCCCTTCCGCTCTGACTCTCGCCTCCAGCCTCGATATGGCCTGCTTCACGTGGTCTTTCTTGTCCGCTTCCACCTTTCTTTCGATCCTGGACACGGCCCTGTCAATAAGACTCGCAGGAGATGTCTCTATTTTACGGGCCTTTTTCCTCCGGGTCTTGACAGTCCTTTTAGCTATGACAACCGGCTTCGATTTGGCTGCGTGCACTTTGATCCGTTTTGCCCGGGTCGCTTTCTTGGATGCCCGTCGCGCCTTTTGCGTTTTGGCCTGAACCGGCACCCCGGCTTTCGAGGAAGAGCCAACGGGCATTTCTACAAGACTGACCTCGTAGATGGTCCCGCCGATTCTCCTGATGGGACCCGGCTGGGGAACGAACAAAATGCTGCAAAAAACCGCCAGGTGCAAAAGCGCGGACAGGAACAGCATTTTCCCCCACCTTTGATCTTCCAGATCCCCGGAGCTTACATTGGTCCGAGCGGCTTCCATTTGGATCAATCCAGGGGCTCCGTAACCATCCCCAGTTTATCAATACCGGCCCGCTTGACCCTTGCGATTACTTCAATGACATAACCGTAAGGGACATCCCTGTCTGCGCGAAGCAGGACCTGCTTTTCCCTGCGGTATTCAAAAATTTTTTTGATCTTTTCTTCCAGGACTTCAAGGGAGATACGGTGATCCTCTATAAAAATCTCCCTTTTCTTGTTGACGCTCAGGATAAGAGGCTCCTCGGGGGTCTTGATCTGCCTCGTGGTGGTCTGTGGCAGGTTGACTTCCACGCCCTGCATCATCATGGGAGCTGTAACCATGAAGATGATAAGAAGGACCAGCATCACGTCCACGAGGGGGGTGACATTAATATCGGACATGAATTTTTTTTGATCGCCAGCCTGCATGCCCACCTTACCGGTCTGTTTTGCCTGTTCGTTGTTTCTTGAAAAACTGTCTTTCTACCGTACTCAGGAAGTCGGAAGTAAAGATGTCCATCTCCGCCTGGAGGGCGGAAATGCGGTGGGTAAAATAGTTGAAGGCAACAACAGCGGGAATGGCTGCTGCCAGACCCGCCGCCGTGGCGATAAGTGCCTCGGAGATGCCGGGGGCCACAACGGCAAGGCTGGCCGAGCCTTTGAGGCCAATTCCCCGAAAAGACTCCATAATCCCCCAGACCGTACCGAAAAGGCCGATAAAAGGAGCCGTGTTGCCAGTGGTGGCCAAGAAACTGACCCCACGCTCAAGCCTGTTTGTTTGGTCAATGGCGGCCTTTTTAAGGGACCTTTCAAGGTTGTCCATAATGGCCTGCTGGGAGCGGGAAAGTGCCTCTGCGCCCTGAGCGCTTTTCGCCCCTTCGGAGTCAGCTGCGGCCTGGATTTTCCGAATCCGATTAAACTCCGCGTAACCGGAGTTGAACAGGCGTGCCAGAGGGCTGAAAATCAGGTCTTCGCTGGCCCTATAGATCTCCCTCAGGTCCCTGGTCTCCCAAAAGAGCTCCTGAAAGCTTTCTGTCTCTTCCTTGGCCTTGCTGAGGAGCCGTGACTTCACAAAAATGATGGCCCAGCAGACAATAGAGAAAAGCAGCAGAATCATAAGAACGCATTTCACCATAAGGCCAGCATGGATAATCATCTGCACAATGTCGTGGCCATATGCGCCTTGTAGTGCTCCGGAAGGGATTTGAAAAATAAAAGGCATTGATGTCATCATCACCTCGTCAGTATTTAGTGGTCTGTAGGCCGCATTCTGTCCACCACACCCTGCTCTTTTCTATAACTACTCCCACCTGCTTTCAAGCAAATTATATTTGATTGCTGAGAAGGGACAATATGGGAGGTCCTATGAAACAGCCTCTCTGGAACGGTCGCCTGTGTCAGGCAGGAGGTTGAAGCGCTTGAGCACGAAATCGGCCAACTCCTCGACTCGATCCGTCCCGAAGCGGGGAATGTCCATCTCAAGCTGTTCATCGGTTACGAGGGCAACCAGGTATTGGTCGCCCTTGCACAGGGGTTCTTCCTGAATCTCAGGTCTGAACACCTCCAGTTTTGGGCGTTTCACCCTCTTATATCCCTCGGTTAGGATGAGGTCCACATCAGCGAAAAGGCTCATAAGTTCCTCAACACTGGAATCATGATCCACATCCTTGACCATCCCGATCTGAGATGAAGAGGAGATGACGGTGACCGAGGCCCCCGCCTCTTTGTGTCGCCAGCTGTCCTTGCCCTGTCGATCCAGTTGAAAGCCGTGGACATCATGTTTGATCGTTCCCACCCTGTAGCCCCTCTTGGTCAATTCGGGGATGAGTTTTTCTATGAGAGTAGTTTTCCCTGCACCGGAAGCACCAACTATATATATAACAGGGATGTGTCTATTGTATGGAGCCATCTTAGCATCCATCCTTTCTTTCATGCCTGTTTTTCCTGGACATGGCCGGTTTGAAGATACTGGTAAAGATCCTGTTCTCTTCCCGGAGGCATCTCTTTTTCAGCAATCGGTACTTTTCCAGGATCTCTTTGCCTTCATCGGTCAGCCAGGCCCCCTTTTTTCTGTCCGTGAGCACGAGCCTGGTATTCAGGTGCTGCTCTGTGGCCTTGATCTTTCCCCACACAGCCTTATATGACATCCTCATCATTTTTGCGGTCTGATTTATGGAGCCGGACCTTTCAATATTTTCCAGGATCTCTCGTCTCCCTTCCCCGAAGATTATGTGGTCATGCTCGTCCACGATCCATTGTCTCGATTTGAGCCTAAGGTCAACCATTCTCCCTTCCTCCCACTTCTCTCCACAGCTCGCCGCTCATGGACGGATCATATCCTCCGAGGGAAAGAACGCGTTGACGGAAATGTGTTGATCGTATGGTTTCCAGCACCGCCTGTATGCCGGGGTGATCCAAAAAGGCGGTGGGGACAATCAGATCGTACTGCTCCCTTTCCATGGGGACAAAATCCAAATCCAGGGCCCTGGCAGCCGCAAAGATGCCTATCCCGCAGTCTGCCGCTCCGCTGAGCACATCCACAGCCACAGCCATGTGGGTAAACTCTTCATGGTCATATCCTCTAATGGCCTCGGGCCTGATCCCCTGGCGATCGAGCTTATGATCAAAGAGTACACGGGTCCCTGAACCTGCCTGGCGATTCACAAAGGTGACATCTTCTCTGGTTAGATCCTCTATCCCCTGGATACCTTTGGGATTCCCTTTTGCCACTATCAACCCCTGATCCCTCAGCACCAGATGGAAGATGGAAACGGAAACCCCTTTGAGGTATCTTTCGATATATGAGATATTATACTCGCCTGTGCGGGTATCTAACAGGTGTGAGCCTGCCATATGGCAGATCCCTTTTCGAAGCGCTATCAGACCTCCAAGGCTTCCGACGTTTCCCGATGAAATACGGGTGTGCTTCCCCTGGCGCCGGATCTCGTCGGCCAGGATGTCGATTGTCATGTCATGGCTCCCGATGATGACCACGCCGTTTGACAGTTCTTCTTCGGGAACAAGGAGTTCCACATCTACCGTCTCTTTTTGGGAAACCCCTTCTGAAAGTGCTGGTATGCGCAAAATGCCCTCGGCTCTGGTCAGCGTAGTGATAGCGCCAGCCGCCCGTGCCAGGGGAGTGGCCACATACCTGGCATTGACCATGCCAACGTTGACCCGCAGGAATTCCTCCAGGCCGAGCTTGGAGGGTATGTCCCGCGCAGGCTGGACCGTGACGGACTTCCTGCCCGGTGGAGGGCAGCCCTGGAGGCGGTAAAGGAGGGGTTTTATGAATTGATCGAAAGAGAGTGTGGAGGAGACGGCATAGCCGGGATTGCCCACCACAGGTTTCTCTCTCACGGCGCCGAGGATGGTGGGTTTGCCGGGCATCATGGCCACGCCGTGCACAAGCACCTCGCCCAACTGCTCGATCAGGTGTCGGGTGTAGTCCTTGCTTCCGGCGGACGAACCTGCGTTAATAATTACCACATGTGCCTCGGAATCCACCGCATGCTCAAGGGCATTGCGGATTTCCTCTTCCATGTCTGGGACAATTTCGTAGACAACGGGTATGGCCCCGCACTCCCTGACCAGGTTTGCGAGGACAATAGAGTTATATTCGATGATCTTTCCTTCCGGGAGAACTTGGCCTTCCATGATGTCCCTGTAGTGAACGAGCTCCGATCCCGTGGGTATTATGGCCACTCTGGGCTTTTTCCAGACCTTGACAGAGAAGACCCCTGCGCTGATGAGCGCTCCTATATCATACGATCTCAGCTTGTGGTTTTGAGGCAGAAGGAGCTCCGTAGCCACAATATCCTCCCCCACTTTGCGCACATGCTGCCAGGGATAGGCAGGGGACCGGATTTCCACATGCTCGTCATCCACCTGATGCAGCTTTTCCACCATGATCACGGCATCGAAAGGTTTCGGCATGGCCTGGCCCGTGTTGACCCAGAGGGCGTCGCGACCGATTTTCAGCAGTTTTGGGCTTCGGTCCGTGGTCCCGTAAGTATCCTTTGCCCTCACAGCAATGCCGTCCATTGCCGCCGAGTGGTAGGAGGGAGAAGAAAGCCGGGCGAATATGGCTTCCGCCGTAACCCGGCCCAAGGCCTCTTCCGCCCCGACAGTTTCGGGCTCGGTGCGGAGGGTGGGGCCGAATCTGGAAAAGAAGATTTCCTTGGCCTCTTCAAGGCCTTTCATGGAGAGGTAGACCTGCCTTTTCATAGGAGGAGTCTCCGGTTAGGGGATTCAAAGAGCATGACACCGACAAGGTCGCCTTCGTAAAGACCCTCCGTATTCATGCCCACCCTGATGAGACCGTCAGATTCCACCAGAATGGATATGAGCCCTGATTTTCCAAAGATCGGTTCGGCGAGCAATCGATCCTCTTCTCTGAAAAGCTTCACCCGAATGTAATCTTCTCGGCCGCTCTTTGATTCAATGTTGCGGCTCAGATAGGCCTCCACATGCGCCTGGAACTCTCCCGGTTCACCGGCAAGACCCGAGAGCCTGCCGATCAATCGAGTCAAAAAAATCTCTGCCACGATCAGGGCCGAGGACACATGCCCTGGCAGTCCGATTACCGGCTTCTCACCGGACTTTCCTATGATGGTAGGCTTGCCGGGACTGATAGAGATGCCGTGAACAAGGAGTTCAAAATCGCCGAGTGTATCCAACACTCTGAGGGTTAAATCCCTTGTACCCACCGAGCTCCCTCCAGATATCCACACGGTATCGGCCTCCGCAAGTCCCTCTGCAACCATGCCTTTCAGGGAGTCAAAGTCGTCCTTGCACAGACCCAGCGCCAGAGGCTCAGCCCCAATCCGCCGGCAAAACGCTCCCAGGGTGTAACGATTGATATCCCGGACCTGCCCCGGCCTTGGTGAGGTGTGAATAGGAACGACTTCGTCGCCCGTAGATATAATGGCCACTTTAGGTTTCCGGTAGACCGAGACCTCGGTCTGTCCGAGCCCGGCCAAGGCTCCTACATCCTGGCAGCGCAGTGGCCTGCCTTTTTGGATCACTATGGCCCCTTTCTTAAAGTCGTCGTCTGGCAGAATTACGTTTTCCAGGGGGACGATGGCCCGGTTCACCTCCAGCGTGCCCTCATCCAGCACCTGGCAGTACTCTACCATTACCACGCCGTCGGCCCCTTCGGGAAGCATCCCCCCCGTGGCAATCTTCATGGCCTCGCCCTTTGAGATTTTGATGGACGGGCTCTGTCCCATCAAGACCTCGCCCTTTAGCTCCAACAGGGCGGGAAGGCTCTCGCTGGCCCCGAAGGTATCCCTCGCCCTGAGCGCATAGCCGTCCATGGCGGATCTCAGAAAACCGGGCAGGTCTTGAGGTGAAAGGACATCTGCCCCCGCCACTCTGCCCTCTGCCTCATCCAGGGGCACCGCTTCCAGCCCCACTGGCTGGAAGCGGTCAATAATCTGGAAGACTTCCGGGGTGGTTTTGAGCTTGAAAAAGGTATCCATGCCAAATATCTGACCATGCAAACAAACAGAGTGCTCACACAGAGAGAACAGAGTAGAAAGCATGATAAATCGAGCTTTAATATGTCACAGATGATATAAGCCTTCAATCAAAAAATGACCTACAGTTCTTTGTCTGAGATCATATTGATTTTGGGGCACGACTGTGAGAGTATTCGAAGCGGTCGTTTCGGGACCGGGTGTTTTTATATCAACGGTGAGAGGGACTGCTGTCTTGAAAAAAAAAGGCCCTTATATCAAACATATTTACTGGCTTACAAAAGAAGAGGAGCAAGAGCTGAGAGAGGGGCTTAAGGGCCAGCAAGTCCTGTTGAAAGCGGCCAAGGGAATAATGTGTACCCCCCTTGACCGGCTGAACAGGATTGCGAGCGTAGCGCCCTCCGTGTGGAGCGATACATGTGCCAGGCAGGGGAGCTGGTATCGTGCCTCAGGGAAAAATGGGTTGTATCTCGTGATCAGCTCCTTCGAGCTGCCCCGGTACAGGGAACAGAAGGCGGCTACCATTACGGAATCAGATTTTGTCCCGCCCCGACGGGCCACAAGAGAGGAAAAGGAGAGTCTCACGCAACTGCTGGCCTCGGGGAACCGGGCTCCCGCTGAGTGGCGCTTTGTAGGTGATATAGAAAAGCGGATTTACCTGAGGTGGGCCAGGAGGCTGGGATCTGATGTCGACGATTACGATTTCCTTTATCTTTCCCATACCGCAAATCACGCCAATTTTATCTACCCACGGTTTTTTATTGAGGAGCATGGAGGTATCGTTCCATATTCCATAGACCGGAGCGCCCATCTCTGCTCCTGCTGCGTCGAGCTTTTCCAGGTGCTTGGAGATGAGTTCGAGAGGAAACTGGTGGCCCCATGTCCAGGCGCCACCATATTTGCCCGGCTAAAACCGGACCGTTATTTGCTGGTGGAAAAGGCCTGAGGCCGACATGCCGGAAAGGAAATAGCCCCTCAATTAGCGGAGAGAAAGAATGGGAGATCCTCAAAAATCCATATACGAACATATATTTTCCAACCAAAGCCCCTTCCTCAAAAGCGGTATCCATGTTTTGGCCATCATAGCGGGGGCGGCTGTGGCCTGGTGGATTCTGAAGGCCGCAGTGGGCCGACTCGAGAAGAGGTATCGCGGGCGTCCTTTTTTCGAAAGAAACGAATATGTCTTCGTGCTCATCAAGAAAGGCGGACACTATGCCATCCTGATCCTAACAGGGGTCGCTTTGCTCAACCTCTTCAAGGCGCCTATAGTAGAAAAGATTTTCTATGCTCTCATGATCTTTTTGCTCTCCTCCGTGGCCAACAATATCGTCAATACCATCCTCCCATACCTGGAAGAAAAAATTGCCGCCAGGACAAAGACCGATGTGGACGATGTGGTCCTAGACCTGGCCAAGAAATTCTCGGGCGTTTTCATCTATGCAACGGGGGTGGTCCTGGCCTTGGACGTGTTGGGGGTTAATATCATGCCATTTGTGGCAGGTGCCGGGGTGGCAGGCATTGCGGTGGGGTTTGCGGCAAAAGATACTCTTTCCAATCTCATAGCAGGCATCCTGTTGATCATTGACAGGCCCTTTGAGGTGGGGGACAGGATCGAGGTGTGGAGTGCGCCCAAAAATTCGGCCACCTGGGGGGATATCATCGACGTGGGCCTCCGGGCCACCAAGATCCGGACAACCGATAATATCGTGATCGTTATTCCGAACAACGAGATCATGAAGCGGGATATCATCAACTATACTGCTATCACAGAGGAGATCCGCGTACGTATACCCATTGGAGTGGCCTACGATGCCGATATCAAGAAAGCCAAGGAGATTGTCTCAAATATCAGCCTGGAACTGGATTGGGTGATGCATGACCCTGCTCCGAAAGTGGTGGTGAAAAATTTCGGTGATTCAGCCGTTGACCTGGAAGCGAGGGTGTGGATCAGGGAGCCGAGGAAGAGGATAGACACCATCTCCCATATCACGGACAGGGTAAAGGAAGAGTTCGATCGGGCGGGAATTGAAATTCCCTATCCCAAACGGGATATCTATATCAAGAGAGAAGAATGACAGGCCTGGTTCATCTAAGAGACTTTTGCCATTCCTTGGCAAAGATTTCAGCGACCCTGTTGATTTGACCGGGGTCGATCTTCAGGGCCTTGGCCACCTCTCTGTAGAGAGACTTTCTATCATTGTTTTCGGCACTTACCAGGCCCTTGAGGGTTCTCTTATCCCTCAGGCCCAGCCCTGAAGTATTTCCAAGGGAAACATAACCGTCGTCTCCTTCCCTCAGCATTCCCTTCTGGTAATAAGGCTTCATCTGGGCGTACCGGCTCTTCATTCTCTGCTTCAGGGCCCGGATAGTGGGGTTGGAAACAGTGGTCACATCTTCCGCCCAGGCAATGGAGGGAGCGCAGAGGGCGAAAAAGGTCTTGTGCAGCAGGGAATCCTTCTCCGGCGAGGCAGGCCGGTTCTTTTCACTGCCCTTCTTGCCCCTGATGTCCTTTACTATCTCTCCTGCCACAGATTCCACCTTTTCAGCCGGAAAATAGATATTGATGGTCACACAGGCAAAAGCCACCAAGGATATGGACAGGATTAACAGCCAGATGGGTTTCGGAAAAACTCTCATTTTTACCTCCTCAGAAAAATCGTCTACTTGATTACAGGGCCGGTTTTTGATGCGGTAACCCGCCTGATTCTTTTCACCATGTCGTTGAAGCTGGCACGGTTATCCGGGTTTTGATTTACAACATTTACCCCTGAAAAGCCACCCCTTTTAACGAGGTATTCCTTCCCTCCTTCTTTAACGGTCCCATTTATCCGAAACACATCATTTTCAAGACTCGCCCTGATCCCGATCTTTTTGTAGGAGAATTCCTTGAATAAAGATGCAAACCTTCCGGCAAGACCCATAAATGGACTGCTCCCGCCACCAATCCGGGCGATATTGTCCACGGCCTTCACGCTGATCCTCTGCCGGACCCCTCTTTTCTTGACCGTTTCCAGGAGCAGATTAAATCGCTGGGGTTGCCCGTAGGCAATCTCCAGGTCTTTCACATAGCCGCGGAGCACGCCCTCTATTTTTCCAAAAGAAGTCCCGCTGGTCATGCTTTTGAGGTCCAAGTCATTGAACCTGGCGCTGAGCCTCAAAACCGGAGACGGGGTGAATAGACCCGATGCCCCGATTCGGGAAAGGACAATCTCACCGCCGAAAACTCTGGCATGGAGTTCTCCTTTTGTATTCAGGTCTCCATGCCTGAAATTTATGGAGCCAAGCCTGCCTGCAAGGGTTCCATCTACAGGATGAGGCCAGAGTCTCGAGAGCAAGGGGTTGAGGTCCATTGCTTCCAGGCTGAGGCTGGTCTCAATGGATCGTAATGGTTGAAATATGTCTTTAGCCTCCACAGGGCCCAGCCGGACCGCACCGCCCGGGACCCTGATCAGGGTTGGCGCGTTTATGGACATGGACCCGGGGCCTGCCTCAAGGTCTAAGTCCAAGGCCTGTTCCGGTATCACCGGGACTGCCACGGATCGGATAGACAGATGTCCTTTGAGGACGTCGGTGATACCCGCATGTCTGTCCGTAGCGTACCAAACGGGGAGGGCGAGTTCCACTCCTTTGAGTGATACCCTTCCATGGCCTACGGAGAGAGACCCGGCATGCCAGAAGCAATGTCCTGTCACGGTCCTGTGGCCCTTGGCTTCCTCAAACTCCAGATCCGCTGAGATGCTTCCCCCTACCTTGAGGGTCCCAAGGAAAGGTTTTTCATTTTTGAAAGGTTCTGAAACAAGATTATCAAAGGCCGGCTTGAGCGGCGCCTTCGGGACCTCTATCTGGAGATGAACCTTCCGACGGGGAAGGCTGTGAAAAATATCTCCCCCAAGCACAACGGAAAGAATGTTCCGGAGGGCCAGTGTCAGGCGGGACAGCCTGATATGTTTTTCGGGAAGATCATATTCCGCCCGGGACTGGAGCACAAGGGGGTTCTTGCCGAAGTCCACGTAAAAACGATCGTAGAGGGCTTCCCCTTTGGTGATTTTGACCGCCGCATGGACCGAAAAACGGGAATCCCCAAGGCCTGCCTTGCCTTTTAGTTCTGCCTGCAGGGCCGTTTTTTCCCCCGCTAAGGAGCCATCCCGGTTCTGAAATGAGAGACCCTGAAGAGCCATCGTGCCGCTGAATGAGAGGATGCGATCTTTGTCCAAGCTTGCTTCCAATTCGACTCTGTCCATGCCGCTGATCTGCCATCCGGACGGGATCAGATGGAGAGAGAGCGCCGATTCAATAAGGCCGGTTTCTTTGCCTTTGAGGCCTAAAAAACCCATCCCCCCCTTGTAACTGATGGAGAGCCGCAAGTTTTTCAATAAAGACGAATCGAACCTAACATCGGAAAAAGAAAAGGATTTTCTCTCGGCATTTAACCGACCCTCTGCGGCCTGGAAACGTACCCTTTCGATCCGGTATTGCCTTTTCCCCACCCTCATCTTCGCCCCCGGCACGCTGGCGGAGAACTTGTTGATGTGAAAAACCGGATACTTGCCCGAGAAAGACAGCGCCCAGGTGAGCGGCGCTACGTCCGCTCCGATGCCCTGCAGGACGGTCCGGTCGCTTTTGAGGCTGCCGGAGACCTTGAGATCAGGAAAAGTACCCCTGGCAAAAAGCCTCCCTGTGACCCTGGCGCGGGCCCTGAGCTTTCCGGCCCTGTATGTGATGCGCTCATTTTTGAGCGTTGACTTCAGATCGCATGCCCATCGCCACCCCCCTGCCTCCCCTGAACCGCCTATCTGGCCCTTTAAATAAACAGGCCCCGAGATACTGACCTCTTTCAAAATATGCCTGGTCCTTTCGGGAAGAAACGCCAGCGCACCTGCGGACATCAACCACCCATCTACAAGTTCAAGCGCTATGATCGGTCTCGGAAGGGCATGGGCGCTCAGGCTTCCCGCAAGCCTGAGGAGATGGCTTATTGTGATATCAAAACTGGGGACCTGCAGCGTTAACGCATTAAGGTCCGCCTTTGCCACTGCATTGAGGCGAATATCAAGGGGGGCTTTCAGACCCAGAGATGAAGATACGAGTCCTTTAAGGGTCAGACTCAGGGCCTCAATATCCAGATCTGTCGTGCCGCTGGCGTATTTGAACTTTCCCTGGAGCCTCATCCCGGATGCCGCCATATCAGGTTTCTTCCACTGAAGAGTTCCAAGGTCCAGGTCCATTGAGCTTACTGCCAGAGCTCCCTTGCGGTGATCGTGTTTCAAGGCTGCGCTCAGGGTCAGCCCCTCCATCATGCCTTTCGGGCTTTGAAAGGTTCCGCCCTCCGCTCGCAAAAGGCAACCGATCTGAGGATTTTGAAACGATATGGCCTTTTGAGTCGCTATTTTCAGGAAGGGCACCGAGAAGATTATCTTTTTAGAAGGCCAGGCAGCACGCAAGCCGCAGGAGATGTCAATGAGGCGCTCGTTGTCGATGCTGGCGCGTATTTTTTCAATACGAATTACCTGATCCTCTGTTTTGAGAGTAATTTCACCCCTCCGGACATTTATGTCCTGGATCCTGATATCTCTAAAAAGGGCGAAGGCTATGAGCCCATTGAGGGCACGGCTGATAAGGGAAGGTTTTCCCTGACCCCGCCTTATCCGGGGCGGGCGCATACTGTGCGATATGGTGAGCGAGAAGCCTTCAATGCCCAGGCGCCTTATTACCAGGGTCCTTTTTCCGAAAGGGCCTTCAACAGAGAAGTCTGCAATGAGTTCGGGCACCTCCACGTGAAAACCATGGCCGCTGCCTCCAGGGCTGAAGGTGAGGCCCCGGGCATGAATGCTGAGCGGTTTCAGGGAATAGGAAAGTTTTTTGAGACGGAATGATGTCCCGGTAAAGCGGGAGACTGACCTTTCGATCACAGGCTTTACCGCTGAAGGATTCCGGTAATAATAGAGGCCGGTTCCCAAAACAGAGACCGCCAAAACCAGTCCCGCAACCAAAAAGATAAGAAAGATTTTTCCCTTTTTAGATCCCATGGGGGCTTCTATTGTCAAGCCAGTCTCTGATCTTCTGGATCATATCCCCACCGTCTTTGCTCAGCCGGGTCAAGAAGGCGAGGGTTTTTGGGATTGAGCTGTCATACTGCTTCAGCAAGGCATCGAACAGAAGAAAATGCTTGTGGTAGAGCCCTACAGACATAAGGTAGGCGTTATTGAGCCCTGCCTCTCCGAATCGGGAAAAACGCCTTGTTCGAAATTGCGCTTTTAATGCCCTGAATGTTTCAAGCGAAGATGAAAAGATCACTTCCCTTCGCTTCAATTTTTCTTCATAGCCCAATTGAGAAGCGTAAAGCTCCTCTAACCCCTTGAGCACTCCATTCAGGAATCGGCAGAAAAGTCTTTCGTCCTCAATTGATCCTTCCGCCTCTATAGTGAGGGGATCCGAAACCCCCTGCGTCTCTGCCAGGAACATCCAGGCCCCCACTTTCCCTACCAGGACTGCGATCCCCTCGTTGAACTCTCCCTGGCCCTTCAGGTAGATGGTGTTGTGAGTCATCTCGTGGAGGATGGTCTCCACCTGCCCTACCAAGGAGCCCCGGATCATATTCAGCGTCACAGGGTCGTTGAACCAACCCAATGTGCTGTAGGCATCCGCCACGCCAATGCTCACGTCCAGGCGCTTCTTTTCCAGAGTCTCTCTTTCTGCCCTTGCCTCCTCGAGGTCAAAGAAGCCCAGGTACGGCATCCGGCCCACCACCGGAAACCACCAGGTGATTCTGGCAAGGCGATCTTTAGGGGATGCGGAGATCACATAGATGTGATGCTGGGGTGCTTTGAGGTAGACTGTCTCGTAGCAATCAATGTTTTTGAGTCCCAATTTGTCAATGCCGAAGCGTTTGATCTTCCCCACGAGCCGAAGGCGGTCCTTCTGGTTAGAGGTCAGGGCGTCCTTCTGGAGTGCCTCCTTTACCGGTATGGAGCCGTGAATGAACCGCAATTGTCCTATCCCCATGTGAAGGAGATATGTCATGCGGCATCCCGAACAGGAGAAGATCAGTAGCAGCGTTATGCTGAGAAGATATTTCCTTGCCATGTTCATCCCCCGGCTAAGGTCAGGATAATGCTGACCTCGTCGCCGTCTGATAGGACGCGGTCATTCTCCTCAGGCAGTTCGATCCGATCGCCATTGAGCAGCACCACCGGTCTCACTCCCTGCCTGAAGGCTCGCTTGAAGGGCTTTTGCTTTTTCACTCCCAAGGCCCTGTCGGCCTGTTTGAGTAGATCCCTGATGGTCCCTCCGGCATTGAGTTCCACCACACCCGAGGCATTCACGGACTCCCCGTCGATGTGCCCGACAACCCGTGCGGTGATCCTGATGTTAGATCGTGGAGGCAATCTCACTCTCCGGGGCCGTGCCGGGGATAAAGTACGGAAAGGAGATCATTCAAGCCAAGCCGTTCAAGGCGGGCGGGCTCCGGTTTTCCGGTGGCAAGATCCCAGCCCATGGCTGCGTAAAAGGCCTGGGCCATGGCGTCGGGATCCAGGGTGACGCCCTTGGCAGGGCCTTTCCCAAGCGGGGGATTCCCTATTATCCTGGGATGGAGGCGGAAGTCACGCACCGGATTGATCCCTTCACGTAAATTGAAGGCATGGCGCAGTTGCTCGACCCGCTCCCCAATGACCAGGTACTCATCGTCGGAGAGATCCCACCCCGTGGCCGCGTTAAACCACTGGATGAGGGGCATGTCCCCCCCTATCTGGGTCCCGAAGACGCAGAGCCCGCCACAGTCCACCAGCATCCTGAAGAAACTGCCGAGGGCCATGGCTTCCCCTTTGTTGTCATAGCGGTACCGCTCCTTCGGTGTCATAAAGGCCGGGGTTTTCCGGGCCCGCTTGAAGTGGCGCTCCAGGCGCTCGAGGTCAAGGAGCATATAGGAAGAGACCATGTGTCGGCTCGGCGCGGGTTCACAGAGGTATGCCATGCCGAACCCCGGATCGAACTTGGGATCATGCATGGGCGGCTCCATGCCGCCGCAGTGGACGGCGAAGGCATCTGAGCCCCGGCCTATCTTTTGAGAAGCGATCTTGACACCATCGGCCAGGAGATCGCCCAGCCCCTCTCTCCTGATAATCTTTTCGGCCAGGTCGATGATGGCATCGCTGTTTCCCCACCGAAGTTCCAGCCCGTCGGTGTCTGCTTTGCTCAGGATGCCGTTTTCAAAACACTCGATGGCAAAGGCCACGGTCGCTCCGCAGGAGATGGAGTCCATGCCTGCGCGGTTGAGCAGGTCGTTGAGGTGAAAGATGGCGTGAAGATCATCATTGAGAAGCAGGGTGCCCAAAGCACAAAGCGTTTCGTACTCAGGCCTGTGCATCTTTTCTATGGGATAAGGGCCGTCGGTCACTCTGAGAGCGGCGCCGCAACGGAGCGGGCAGGAGAAACAGCCGTACTTTCTGGTCTCGTAACGTGCGACTGCCTCAGCGCCGATTTTCTGGGAGCGTGTCAGGGGGAAATCGGTATATCCCGCTCCGGCCCAGTTCTTGACCGGACTGTCGCCGCTCTCCGCGCTCATGGCGGTCATGGAGGCGGTGCCGTATTTGCTCATCATGAGGCGGAAAAGGTCTGCCGGTTGCCGGGTATAGAACGGTCCTTTACGGGTCAGCCAGCCCACGAAACCGAAGAGCCGGTCTCCGAGGACCCGCTTGAATCCCTTGCCGCCCTCAAGCCTGCGGCGGAAGGCCTGGCTCAAGGCCGTGATGCGTTCCCTGTCAGACACACCCACACGCATGCGGCCTGCTGCCACCAAGGCCTTGAGTTTCTTGGATCCCATCACGGCGCCCAGGCCGCTTCGGGCCGCGATGCGGCCGCCGTCATTGCAGATGCCGGCCATGTAACTGCGCTTCTCTCCGGCCGGGCCTATGCAGGCCACCTGGGCCCGTTTACCATGACGCTCCCGGAGCGTCCTTTCGGTTTCAATGGTGTCCTTTCCCCACAGGTCTGCCGCATCCCGCAGTTCAGCCCCCTTTTCATCCAGGTAGAGGTAAACGGGCTCGTGACTTTCCCCCCTGAAAAACAGGGCATCCACCCCGGATCTCTTGAGTGCGGGAGAAAAATATCCTCCGCAGTTGGCATCTCCCCACCCGCCGGTCTGGGGCGATTTCCCAACCACGGTGAAGCGGCCCGCAAAAAGGGCGCCCGTGTCCGTGAGAAGGCCCGTGGTGAATCCCAGGAGGTTCTCGGGGCCCATGGGATCGGCTCCCGGTTTCATGTGGTCCCACAGGACCTTAGCGCCGATCCCCACTCCGCCTAAGACCGTCCGATAAAAGTCTTCATTTGGCTCTTCATAGGAGATGGTGCCCGAATCGAGATCAGCAAAAAGGATCTTTCCCATGTACCCCCTGCCCTGCACGTTCCGGCTTGATGCCATATATCTTTCTCCCTCTCTTAGAGCGCTATCCTAAATAACCGATTCTTTAGTCGTTTTTTATTGTCAAGAGTTGGTTTTTAGGCTTAAATAAAAATATTTGACCATAGAGGCGCAATCTGGAGGGTTTCAAAAAACATCCCTGCATTGGACCCTTGAGATTGCAATCGATTCTGGACAGGGATGCATGCCAATCACGAAACATTGGGCGTTGTGGCATGCGCCGGTCGGAAATTTATCGGCGCTTAAATCCTTTGAATCATAACAGTATCGTGTTTCACGGTAAAACACTTTTTCGTGTTAGGCTGATGCAGAAAAAATTATCGAGGAACAATAAAGAACATGCTCTGGACTGTCATCTCTTGAAGTGTCCCTGCATCTTCTTCGGAATCGTGGCCTTCCTGATATTTCTTGGTGCTTATGGTTGCGGCAAAGAGGAGAAAGCCGAGGTCCCCAAGGCGAAAACGATTGTTCGGATGAAGATTCATGAAATGAAGGTGAAAACCCATCCGAGCAAAGCAATGATGAAGAAGAAGGAGCAGAAGGGCCCGGTGGCGCTTTCAAAAGTGGCATCCGCCTCCAAGAAACCGACGCCCCCGGTGGCTCCCGCAAAAGGGGGTGCAGGGATAGTGACATCGGGCCGGGGAGCGGAGAAGGCGGGTCATTATAAAGTGAAAAAGGGTGACAGCCTTGCCTCCATCGCTGCGCAGGAGGGAGTTTACGGGGATCCCCTTAAGTGGCCGAGTCTCTATCGACTCAATATGGGGCGATTGAAGAAGATGGGGATCAGCGAGGACCTTGACAAAAGGGCCCTCCCAGAGGGAATCGAGCTCGGATTTGTAACGCCCGGGCAGGCCAGAGAAAACACGAAACGGTTGTCCGGCAAGCACTGGGTGGTTAACGTGTTTTCATCTCCTGAGATCTCAAAGATAGTGCCGCTTGCGGTGAAGCTTATGCAGAGCGGCTATCATGTGTACATTACCAAGGCAAAGGTCAAGGGGAAAGAATGGATAAGGTTGCGGGCCGGGTTTTTCAAAAATCGCAGGGAGGCCAGTGCCGCGGGCAAGAAGATGATGTCGCTCCTTAAAATCAATGGGGCGTGGGTTGCCAAAATCGGTAAAGAAGAGCGGAAGCGTTTTGCAGGATATTGATTACGGGTGGACTTGGGATCGGCATTTGAAGGGGCTTATGAAAAAGGACAAAAAAGTAATTCTTGGCATTACCGGCGGCATTGCCGCATATAAGGCGGCAGAGCTTGTAAGGCTCCTGGTCAGGGCCGGGGTCCATACCAAGGTGGCCATGACCAGGAACGCCACCCGCTTTGTGACCCCTCTTACCTTTGAAGCGCTCACAGGGGAGCGGGTGGTATGGGAGATGTTCGGGCAGGAAGGCACCGCCATGGACCATATCACATGGGGGCAGGAGGCAGACCTGGTGATCCTCGCTCCGGCAACGGCCAATTTCGTGGCCAAAATGGCGCTGGGCCTGGCCGATGATTTTCTATCCACCATGGTGCTCGCTGCCACGGCAAAGGTGCTCGTCTGCCCGAGCATGAACAGAGAGATGTACACAAACCCCGCTGTCCAGGACAACTTGGAGCGGCTGAGGAGCCGTGGGTTCACAGTTATGGAGCCGGGGGAAGGAGAGCTTGCCTGCCGTGCCGAAGGCCCTGGGCGGCTCCCGGATCCCGAACTTATCCTTGAGCAGGCACAGACCCTGCTCTCTGCCCAGGATTTTACGGGGATCAAGGTGCTTGTCACTGCAGGTCCCACCGAGGAGCCCATTGATCCGGTGAGACATGTGACAAACAGGTCCACGGGCAGGATGGGCTATGCCATTGCCCGCGCGGCAAGACAAAGGGGTGCGAATGTCACGCTGATAAGCGGCCCTACCTCTCTCCCGGTTCCCTACGGTGTTCCCTTAAGGAGGGTCCGCACAGCAGAGCAGATGAGATCGGCGGTCATTGAGAATCGCTCAGGCTGCCACATGATCATCAAGGCCGCTGCTGTCTCCGACTATAGACCGGAGCAGATCGCGGAGCAGAAGATCAAAAAGGGCGACGGCACTATGACCCTCACCCTGGTGAAAACCCCTGACATCTTGGCTGAGCTGGGTAATGACAAGAGGGCGCATCCTTGCATCCTCGTGGGTTTTGCGGCAGAGACGGAGGACCTGCTCAAGAATGCAAGGGAGAAACTGAAGAGCAAGAACCTTGACATGATAGTGGCCAATGACGTCTCGAGGAAAGATGCGGGGTTTGCCTCGGAGACCAATGTGGTGAAGTTGATTTACAGTGACGGCAGCATGGAGGATTCTCCGTTGATGACAAAGGACGAGGTGGCCCACCTGGTGCTGGACCGGGCAAAAGCATTGATGGAGAAAGAGATTGGAGCCTGAGCAGGAAATCAGAGAAATCCTAGGACACCTGAAAGAGCTGTTGTCGGTCCATGAGGATATGGGGCTGGACCCGCCGCCGGTCCCCAAGACCGTGGAGCCTGGCCCCTCAATTACAGATGAGAATCGGGCCGAAGCCCTTGGGGCGCTCAGGGAGGAAATAAGCGATTGCAGACGGTGCAAACTCCATAAGGCTAGGAGGCATATTGTCTTTGGCGAAGGAAATCCTGAAGCCAGGTTGGTCTTTGTGGGAGAAGGCCCGGGACGGGACGAGGATCTTGTAGGCAGGCCCTTTGTAGGTGAAGCGGGGAGGCTTCTAACAGACATCATCCAGAAAGGTATGAGGTTGAAACGCGAGGAGGTGTACATCTGCAATGTGGTGAAATGCAGGCCCCCTAAGAATCGCGATCCCGAGAAGGATGAAATTGAAGCCTGCATTCCCTTTTTGAAACAGCAGATCAGGATTATTAGACCCAAGGCCATATGCATACTGGGCAGGATAGCGGCTCAGGCGCTTCTCAAGCCGGATTTTAAAATTTCCCGCGAGCGTGGCACATGGTTCTCTTTCGAAGGGATTCCTGTCATGCCCACCTACCATCCGGCCTATATTGTGAGGAATCGGGGCAGGGAACGTGAATTGAAACGTGCGGTATGGGAAGATATCAAAGAAATAATGCGGTTGCTGGGCCTGGAGATCAAAGATAATGCATAGACGGGGGAGCAATTTGTTGAAAGGCGTGGTGGGCCTCTGGCTCTTTTCAGCAGGCCTTATGATCCCAGGGATGCCCACGTGCGTTATTGCAGCCGATGAAGTCATGATCATAGAGCTGGATGGCCCCATCAACCCGGGGACGGCCATGTATGTGACACGAGGTCTCAAAAAGGCCCGAGAGGAGGGCACAGCCCTTGCCATACTCCGTCTCGACACGCCGGGAGGATTGGCCTCCTCTATGCGGACCATAGTCAAGGCCATCCTGAATTCCCCTGTTCCGGTGTGCGTGTTTGTGGGCCCCAAAGGAGCCGGCGCTGCCTCAGCCGGAGTGATGGTGACGGTATCGGCCCATGTGGCGGCCATGGCGCCAGGGACCAACATCGGTGCTGCACATCCGGTGACCGCAGGGGGCAAGGATATTGAGAAGACCATGTCGGAAAAGGTGGTCAATGACATGGCTTCTTACGGGAGGGGTATTGCCGAGGACAAGGGAAGAAACGGGGAGTGGGTGGAAAGGGCAATCCGGGAAAGCGTCTCCATTACGGCGGACGAAGCCCTCAAGATCCACGTGATCGACCTGATAGCAAAGGACACGGATGATCTCCTCGACAAGCTCGACGGCAGAGAAGTAAGTCTCCCCTCCGGCAAGGTCGTTCTAAAGACCAAGCACCTAAAAAAGACATATTACCATCCAGGGTTCCGCGACCGGGTGCTGAGGACCATCAGCGACCCCAATATCGCCTATATCCTGATGATGATTGGCCTGGCAGGGCTGTATTTCGAGCTGGCCCACCCGGGGGCCATCTTTCCGGGCGTAATCGGGGCCATCTCCCTGATCCTGGCCTTTTTCTCCTTTCAGACCCTGCCGGTCAATTATGCTGGTCTGCTGCTCATAGCCTTAGGCCTGATCTTCTTTATCGCCGAGGTGAAAGTAACAAGCTACGGGATCCTTTCCATTGGCGGATTGATTTCCATGACCATTGGGTCTATCATGCTCTTTGAGGATCTAAGGGTTTCTCTAAAACTGATGATGCCCACAGTCCTTCTCGTGGGAGGATTTTTTGTGGTCGTGGCCACACTGGCCTACCGGGCCTACCGAGCCAAGCCCAAGCTCGGGGTGGAGGGCCTCCTGGGCGAAGTGGGGACCGTAAAAGAGCAAATCGATCCCGAAGGCCTGGTCTTTGTGCATGGTGAGTACTGGCGAGCCCGGGCCAAGGAAAAGCTGGAGCCAGGAGAGAGGGTGGAAGTAGAAAACGTGGAAGGACTGGTCCTCAGAGTCAGGAGGGCGCGGAGTGAAGAACTCTGATCAAGGGGGATAGCCATGTTCTGGATTGTTGCCATAGTGCTGATCGTGCTTTTTCTCGGGTCAGCCATCAAGATCTTGAGGGAGTATGAACGGGGTGTGATTTTCCGCCTCGGCAGGGTTATCAAGACCAAGGGACCGGGGCTTATCATCCTGATCCCGGTGATTGATAAGATGGTCAAGGTGAGCCTTCGTCTGGTGACCATGGATGTCCCTTCTCAGGATGTGATCACTCGGGATAATGTGTCTGTGAAGGTGAATGCCGTCGTATACTTCCGTGTAATGGACCCTACCAAGGCCACCATCGAAGTGGAAAACTATCTTTTTGCCACCTCCCAGCTGGCACAGACCACTCTCAGGAGTGTTTGCGGCCAGGTAGAACTGGACGAGCTCCTTTCGGAAAGGGAAAAGATCAACACCCAGCTGCAGAACATCCTGGATCACCATACGGACCCCTGGGGGATCAAGGTGACCACCGTCGAGGTGAAACACATTGATCTGCCCCAGGAGATGCAGCGCGCCATGGCAAGGCAGGCAGAGGCGGAGAGGGAAAGGCGGGCCAAGGTCATAAATGCCGAGGGGGAGTATCAGGCCGCCAACCGCCTGGCACAAGCTGCCGGGATTATCCAGAAGTATCCTGAGGCCCTTCAGCTCAGGTACTTACAGACCCTGCGGGAAATTGCTTCTGAAAGCAGCTCTACCACATTGTTCCCTCTGCCCATAGACCTGTTGACCCCCTTCATAAAGAAGAAGGGCGGGGAGGAATGATTCTTTGCGGGTGGGACACAGATGAATAATCAATCATGATGCAAGGCTTAAATAATATCAGCGAGTAATTGGAGGAGGATAGATGACGGAAGAAATACAGGGAAAAGATGAGGCGGAAGTGGAAGCTCAGGCGTCCGAAAAACCCCTCGAGGACTTGAGCCTCAAGGAGCTGCGGGAGATGGCCGAAGGCATTCCCGGGGTCAGCGGCGTCAGCACCATGAAAAAAGAGGACTTGGTGGAGATCATCCGGAAATCACGGGAGGCGGGAGAGGAGGGCCTGATAGAGAGACCTGTCTTCAAGAAACCCCTTGACAAGATGACAGTAAAGGAACTGAGGGATATCGCCAAGGACATCCCCGATGTCACTGGTGTCACCGCCATGAAGAAGGAACAGCTCCTTTCTCTTATCCGGGAGTACTGGGAGATTGAAGAAGAGGAAGCCGCAGCCAGGAGGAAAAAGAAAAAGATTAAGCCCACCGCGAGTCCCAGGGAATTGAAGCTTAAGATAGCAACGTTAAGGACGGAAAAGGAGAAGGCGCGGGCCGCAAAGGACAAAAGAATGGTGGGCATATACCGGCGCCGTATCAATCGCTTGAAGAAAATGAGCAGAAAGGCCGCGCAGGTTTGAGCTGTTCGGAATCTTGGCGCAGGCTTCCGGTTGGGTCCAAAACCGGGGGCCTGCTTTTGTTAGTGAGGGGAGGGCGGGAGGCGAAGGCCCATAGGGCGTGTTCTCCCCTCAAATAACCAGCGTGGAAGGGAGCAGAGTGCGCAAGCTCAAGACCACAGCCGTGATCCCCGCCGCAGGCACCGGGATCCGCATGGGCGGCGATCGGGCCAAGCAATTCCTGGAACTTGGGGGGAGACCCTTGTTAGCTGTGACCTTGAGACCGTTCCAGGACTGTGTTTCGATTGAAGCCATCGTCCTGGTGGTCCCTGCTGATGACGTGGCTTACTGTCGCAGGGAGATCGTAGAAAAATTCCGGCTGGACAAGGTCAGGAAGGTGGTGCCGGGGGGCAGTAAACGCCAGGATTCGGTTAGGTTAGGCATTGAGGCTACGGAGTGGGACTGCGACCTGATTTTGATCCATGATGGGGTACGTCCTCTCGTTGATGTACCGCTCATTGAACGGGTGATTGATGCGGCCAGTGCCCACGGGGCCGTTACGGCAGGGCTGCCCGCCAAAGACACTGTCAAGGAGGTGGATGCGGGAGGCCTGATCATAGGGACTTATGACAGGCAACAGGTTTGGCTGATTCAGACTCCCCAGGCGTTTCGCTATAAAGACATCGCCGAGGCCCACAGGAGGGCATTGACAGAGGGACAGGGGGCAACAGATGACGCCCTGTTGATGGAAAGAATGGGGATCCCGGTCAGGGTGGTGGAAGGATCGGAGAGGAACATCAAGGTGACAACGCCCCATGACCTGGAATTGGCAAGGTTTCTATTAGGGAAAGGTGACTGAATGCGTAGCCTGACACTTATTTTGTTACCGGCACCAAGCGCAAGGCGCATGGCGAAGAACGGGAGGAATCCGCGCTAAGTCTTATGCCTTGGGTCTTGGGCCTCAAACCTGAACCAATGTTGTTAAAAATCGGTACAAGAGGGAGCAAGCTGGCACTGGCCCAGAGTGAATGGGTAAAGGAACAGATCGAGGCCAGCAACCCGGGGCTCCGGGTGGAGCTCGTCAGGATAAAGACAAAGGGAGACAAGCTCCTGGACTCCCCCCTCAGCAAGATCGGCGGCAAGGGCCTTTTTGTAAAAGAGATTGAAGATGCCTTGCTGAACCATTTCGTGGACCTGGCTGTCCACAGCATGAAAGACGTGCCAGCAGAACTTCCAGACGGGCTTCAGCTTGCCGTATATCCCGAACGGGAAGATCCCCGCGATGCCTTTGTCTCCCAATATTACGACCGCTTTGAGAATCTGCCCCAGGGGGCCGTGGTCGGAACGAGCAGCCTGAGGCGCTCCGCCCAATTGCGCCATGCAAGGCCGGACCTCCAGATTGTTTCGCTCAGGGGAAATGTGGACACCCGTCTGCGGAAGCTGGCTTCAGGGGAGATGCAGGCAATCGTTCTGGCAAAGGCGGGACTTGCGAGGCTGGGGCTTTTGGATAGGGTCACACATACTTTCTCTCTGGGTCAGATGCTGCCCGCCATCGGGCAGGGAGCCCTCGGCCTGGAAATACGAGAAGATGACGCTGCAACTTATGGAAGTATCCGCTTCATGGACCATGAGCCCACACGGGTGGCCGCCAAGGCGGAGAGGGCCTTTTTGAGGGAGCTGGAAGGGGGATGCCAGGTGCCCATTGCCGCCCATGCAGTAGCCGCAGACAAGGAGCTGGTGCTTGAGGGCATGGTGGCGGAGCTGGACGG
This sequence comes from Deltaproteobacteria bacterium, assembly GCA_029933075.1. Lineage (GTDB taxonomy): Bacteria > Desulfobacterota > DSM-4660 > Desulfatiglandales > Desulfatiglandaceae > JAOZOW01. The sequence goes on from JAOZOW010000017.1 coordinate 37,213, forward strand.
GAGCAGGGTCATCAGGGACAAACTGAGAGGGCACAGGGATGCTCCTGAAGAGGCTGGAATTGAATTAGCGCGGAGATTGTTGGGTTCAGGGGCGAAAGAGATCCTGGATCGTATCTACCGCAAGGGCGCCATAGACACATAGAGGTTATCGGTCCTCCCCTTTGAAGATCAGTGCGGGCAGGCCTTACGGGTCAGCTCCCGAGATTTAAATCACTCATAGACAAGGGTGTAGAGAGCTTATGAATGTACTGGGAGCCGGAGAGGGGTAATAAACGATGGAGAAAGGCAGAATGGGCAAGGTCTATCTGGTGGGGGCCGGCCCTGGAGACCCCGGTCTCCTCACCATAAAGGGCAGAGACTGTATATCCCGGGCGGACGTAGTGATCTACGATTACCTGGCAAACCGGGCATTTCTCGAGTATGCCAAAGAGGGCGCCGAACTGATCTATGTGGGCAAAAGGGGCGGCGAGCATACCATGAGCCAGGAGGAGATCAATGGGCTCATCATGGAAAAGGCCCGTGAGGGGCTCACTGTGGCAAGGCTGAAGGGTGGAGACCCCTTTATCTTTGGCCGTGGCGGGGAGGAGGCCCGGGAGCTCGCAAAGCGGGGGATCCCTTTTGAGGTCGTGCCCGGGGTCACATCGGCGATCGCGGTCCCTGCTTATGCCGGCATTCCGCTGACCCACAGGGAGTTCAATGCCACCGTTGCCTTTATTACCGGCCATGAGGACCCCACCAAGGAAGAATCGGCCATTTCATGGGACAAGATTTCCACGGGGGCGGGCACCTTGGTGTTCCTTATGGGAGTGGGGAATCTCCGCAAAATCGCTTACAACCTGATGACCCACGGCCGGCCGGGTGAGACCCCTGTGGCGGTGATCCGCCGGGGCACTGTTGCGGAGCAAGAGACGGTTGTGGGTACCCTTGAGAACATCGGAGAGCTTGCTGAAAAAGAGGGCATAAAGCCTCCGGCCGTTATCGTCGTGGGTGAGGTTGTGGGCCTCAGGGAGGAGCTTAACTGGTATGAAAAGCGGCCGCTTTTCGGACGGCGGATTGTGGTCACCAGGGCGAGGGAACAGGCCAGCGAGTTCCTCTCCCGGCTCTCGGAGTTAGGCGCCCAGTGTATACAGTTCCCTACCATCAAGGTGGTGCCCCCCCAGAGCTGGGATGCGCTGGATCGCGCGATTCGGCATCTCGATAGATACCAGTGGATCCTATTTACCAGTGTCAACGGTGTGAGGTATTTCTTCGAGCGTATGGGTTACTATGGAGACGATGCCCGGTCTCTGGGCGGTATTATGATTGGAGCCATAGGCCCCAAAACAGCGCAGGCACTCAGGGAGAAAGGGATTGAGCCGGATCTGGTCCCTGCGGAATACAGGGCGGAAGCCATTGTAGAGGCCATGAAAGAGTTGGGGATGAAGGGAAAACGTGTGCTTCTTCCAAGGGCTGCCGTTGCAAGGGAGGTGCTTCCCATTGAGCTTGCCAGGATGGGCGCCATTGTGGACGAAGTCCCCGCGTATGATACTGTAAGGCCTGACCAGGACACTGGATACGTGAAAGAGCTGCTCAAAAACAGGGCCGTAGACATGGTCACCTTTACCAGTTCGTCCACAGTGAGAAACTTTGCGGATATGTTCAAGGCGGAAGGGGGGGCGCTACAGGAATGGATGAAACAGGTGGCCGTAGCCTGTATTGGCCCGGTGACCGCTAAGACCGCACGGGATAACGGGTTCACTGTCACCCTGACCCCTCGGCAATACACCATCGATTCCTTTACGGAGAGTATTGTTGCATATTTTGCTTCCAGAACACCCTGAAAAGAGGCCTCCGCAGAGGAGAGCTGAAAGACAGGGGCGCGCCCGGCGCCTGTCCCAGCATGAAATTTAGAACATTTGGACTTTGGCTTTAATCGGATATGATGCCAATACGGTAAGGGAAGGCCTAAGAGGAATTCGGAGATGATCGCTTTACTTGACTACGGCGCAGGCAATGTGAGGAGCGTGATCAACGCCATCGAAAGCCTCGGTGAAAAGGTCAAAGTAGTCGCCAACCCGCAGGATATCCTGGCCGCCGAAAAACTGGTTTTTCCAGGTGTTGGGAATTTCGGCAGCATGATGAAAATACTCGAAGAAAAGGGCTACGTGGACCCTCTCAAGTCGTATCTACGATCAGACCGCCCGTTTTTCGGGATATGCATGGGCCTGCAGGCGTTGTTCGAGGAAAGCGAGGAGGCCCCGGGCGTCATGGGCCTCGGGTTCATACCCGGGAAGGTCAAAAGGTTCGATATCAACTTATCCGTTCCCCATATAGGCTGGAACGGTATCAATATCAGGCAGGCTTCCAGGATATTCCAGGGCCTGCAGGGTGATGAGAGATTCTATTTCGTACACTCGTACCACGTGGTGCCGGAGGATAGGAGCGTTGTCCTCACTACCACGGACTACGGGTATGAGTTTATCAGCGGGATTCAGAAAGGCAATATCATCGCCACCCAATTCCATCCGGAAAAAAGCGGCGAGGTTGGCCTGCGTTTACTAACGAACTTCCTGGACTCTGATATCCGGCCTGTTAAGCCCTCCCACGGGACCGGGGGAACGCAGCTTGCCAAGCGGATCATTGCATGCCTTGATGTGCGGTCCAATGACCAGGGCGATCTGGTGGTTACAAAAGGGGATCAATATGACGTCAGGGAAAAAGGGGCGGTACGAAACCTGGGTAAGCCGGTGGACTTGGCACGGCGTTATTATAAAGAGGGTGCCGACGAGATAACCTTTCTCAACATCACCGGTTTCAGGGATTTCCCCCTCGAAGATATGCCGATGCTTGAGGTCCTGCGGCAGACCTCGAAAAATGTCTTTGTGCCTCTCACCATAGGCGGGGGAATCAGGGACTATGTGGACAGGAACGGCCGCAAATACTCTTCCCTTGAGGTGGCGGCGGAATATTTTCGTTCCGGCGCCGACAAGGTATCCATCGGCAGTGAGGCGGTCCTGGTAGTAGAGGAATATCTCAAGGGGGCCCGGAGAACAGGAAAAAGCGGTATCGAGGAGATCTCCCGTGTGTATGGCAACCAGGCGGTAGTGATCTCCATAGACCCACGGCGGGTATATGTGGAATCACCGGATGAGGTGAGGCACACGGTTGTCGAGACCGCCGCGCCGGGTCCCGGCGGTGAGCGATATTGCTGGTATCAGTGCACCATCAAGGGGGGAAGGGAAGGAAGGGATGTGGATGCCGTAACCTTGGCCCGGGTCTGCGAGGAGTTGGGCGCAGGGGAGATACTTCTCAACTGCATCGACAGGGACGGCACCAATCTGGGATTTGACATAGAGCTTATCAACTCGGTGAAACAGGCCGTTAGCATCCCGGTTATCGCATCGAGTGGGGCCGGGTGCGCAGAGCATTTCCATGAAGTTTTTACCCGGACCGGGGCCGAGTCCGCTCTTGCAGCCGGGATTTTTCACCGAAAAGAGGTATCCATTGGGGCGGTAAAGGCCTATCTCAAAGGAAAGGTGGAAATCAGGGCCTGACAGGTGCGCTTGATCTTGCACGTAAATCCCTTTTACAAGCACCCACCGAGTTTCTTTCCTCTATCGGTACGCTGCTTCCTCATTCTCCTTGACAGGACGAGCGCCCTCTCACTATTTTAAGCCCTGCATGGCGC
>JAOZOW010000070.1 GCA_029933075.1 Deltaproteobacteria bacterium
ATCGGTCTTGTGCCTCAGCCAACGAGATCGCGATCTTCTTCTCAAGAGGCGTTGTAAGTGGGGAAAGGTCAAAAGGCAAAAAGAAGAATGATATCATAATACTGACACAATCATTAGCGTACAAGAGTGTACAGGCCGAGCCATGGGACTCTCTTTCAGCCGGCCGCAACGGAAAAAATGCCTACAAGCCTGTTTGACCGTCCCCTTGGTCTTTTCGCTATGTTCGGACAGGCAGAAATGTCGACTTTTTTGCGAGCGCTCCCTCCCGGGGCTGGGCACTGCCATGGTTTGTGGCTGATCTGCCGTGAGGGAGGCTGCTCCGTGCCTTTTGCGGCCTGCGGAAAGAAAGCCCCATGGCTCGGACAGGTGAGGCAAACTGACAACTTGGATTTCAAGGACAGAGGGTTTTACGCTTAACGGTGAAATGAATTTGAAACGGAGGCAATCCATGGCCCGGGGAAAAGCATCCGGACAAATAGTAGAATGGGACGCAAATGGGCGACCCAAGGTGCCGGACAACCCTATCATTGCGTTTATCGAAGGGGACGGTACCGGCCCGGATATCTGGGCTGCTGCCAGGCCCGTGTTTGATGAGGCAGTGCGATATGCCTACGGAGGCAAAAGGCGCATCGTATGGCAGGAACTGTTTGCCGGAGAGAAGGCCAGGCAAATCTATGGCCCAGAGACTCCGCTACCCAAAGAGACCATCGAGGGCATTGCCCGTTACGGCATCGCCATCAAGGGCCCACTGACCACTCCCGTCTCCGGGGGCTTCCGATCCCTCAACGTGACCCTTCGTCAGTCCCTGGATCTTTATGCCTGCGTCAGGCCGGTCCGTTATCTCCCCGGCGTCCCGGCGCCCGTGTTGCACCCCGAACGGCTCAACGTGGTGATATTCAGAGAGAATACCGAGGATGTGTATGCCGGTGTGGAATGGGAGGCAGGATCAGAAGGGGCGAGAGAAGTCCTCGGCCTGATCAACAAGCGGCTTCAAGAGGCTGGTAGGTCTCCCCTTAGGGCCGATAGCGCCGTAGGGATAAAGCCCATGAGCGAATACAATTCCCTACGCCTTGTGCGCCGCGCCATCCGGTATGCCATGGAGAATGGTCACGACAGTGTAACCCTTGTCCACAAAGGTAACATCATGAAATACACTGAAGGGGCCTTTCGTGACTGGGGATATAAACTGGCCATGAAAGAATTTGCCGCTCAGACCATTACTGAAAAGGAACTGTATGATCGGTTCAACGGCCAGGCGCCGCAGGGGCGTATCGTCATAAAGGACCGCATAGCCGATGCCATGTTCCAGCAACTTCTCCTGCGCCCGGAGGAATATGGCGTGATCGCGACATCCAACCTCAACGGCGACTACCTCTCCGATGCTGCCGCGGCCCAGGTGGGCGGCCTGGGCATGGCTCCGGGAGGGAATATCGGCGACCGCTGCGCCCTTTTTGAGGCCACCCACGGCTCTGCCCCCAAATACGCCGGTATGGACAGAGTCAATCCCGGCTCATTGATTCTCTCAGGGGTGGAGATGCTCCGCTTCATGGGCTGGACCGAGGCAGCAGACCTGGTGGTATCGGCCATAATCAGGACCATTAATGAAGGACTGGTCACATACGACCTTGCAAGGCAAATGCAAGGGGCCCGGGAAGTGAAGTGCTCGCAGTTTGGGGAGGCTATCTGCAGGCATATTGAAGAGGCGTCTCCCTGAACTCCCTCCGGGCCTCTCATGTAAGACAGGAAACACCACCCACATTTCAGAGAGGAGGACCAAATGGACCGTGTGTTTGAACCGGGGGAGATCAATGGCATGGTTGTGGAAAACCGTTTCGTCCGTTCGGCAACATGGGAAGGAATGGCCGCAGAAGATGGCGCTTGCACTCCCCGTTTGACGAACCTTATGGGGGAACTGGCCCACGGCGGTGTAGGCCTCATCATCAGCGGCCACGCTTACGTGAGCAAGGAGGGGCAAGCCAGCCCATGGCAGCTGGGCATCTACAGCGACGAGCTTGTACCCGGGCTCAAAGAGATGACCCGCACGGTCCATGAAGGGGGAGGCAAAATTATTGCCCAGCTTGCCCACGCAGGGTATTACGCCAGAAAGGCCTTGACCGGCACAACACCCTTGGCTCCCTCAATTAAAGGCCCTGGGCGGACCCCAAGAAAGGAATTGAGCACGGAGGATATACAGCATCTCGTCCAGGCCTTTGCCGATGCTGCCCGAAGGGCAAAGGAGTCCGGGTTCGACGGAGTCCAGATCCACTCTGCCCATGGCTATCTCCTCAGTCAGTTCCTCTCCCCCATGTTCAATAAACGCCAGGATCGATATGGCGGCCGTATTGAAAACAGGGCAAGGATCCACCTGGAGATCCTCCGGGCCATCCGGGAGCAAGTAGGGCAGGAATATCCTGTCTTGATCAAGATGAACTCGCAGGACTTCGTGGACGGGAGCCTTACCCTTGAAGATGCAATCCATGCGGGCATGATGTTAGAGGAAGCCGGGATCGATGCCATCGAACTGAGCGGCGGGCTCCTCACCTCTCCTCCCAACCGAGGGCCCAGCCGTGCGGGCATCAAGACAGAGGAAAATGAGGCCTATTTTCAGGAAGGAGCCCTGGCCTTCAGGGAAAAGGTGCATGTCCCTTTGATCCTGGTGGGCGGAATCCGGTCCCTGGAGACCGCAGAGAGGATCCTGACGCAAGGCATCGCCGACTATATCTCCATGAGCCGCCCCTTTATCCGCGAACCTGACCTCATACGCCGGTGGAAGGCAGGAGATAGGCGAAAGGCCGCCTGCCTCTCTGACAATCGATGCTTTGCCCCGGCCATGGCCGGACAAGGCATTTATTGCGTAACCGAGAGGGAGTCAAAAACAAAGTAGCCCCTCTTGAAGCTTCGTCTTGCCACACGGGTATAACGCTGCCTCCCTTTACACAGGCAAAGCGGCTTGGTTTCCCGCTGGACCTCCGTCTAAAAAGCCTCTTCCACCTTCCATGCCTCCCAGACCTTCCCCACCAGGTCGGGGCCGGGGCTGAGTGTGGGCTTTCCAGGCTGCCACCCTGACGGCGTAGCCTCTTCGCCCTTGGTTTCCCGGACATGCTGGAAGGCCTTGACCTGTCGGATCAACTCCTCTACATTCCTTCCCACAGGCGGGGTCAATATCTCTATGGCCTGGATCACCCCGTCAGGATCAATGATAAAGCGGCCTCGCATCTCCACGCCGGCATCCTCATCGTAGACCCCGTAAACCCTGCCGATATTCCCGGGGCCGTCCGAGAGCATTGGAAAGGGGACCCCACCCTCCACCATTTTGGTGAGTTCGTAATCCTGCCACATCTTGTGGACAAAGTGGCTGTCAACGCTGATGGAGAGCAGCTCCACCCCGAGGTCCTGAAGCTCCTTGTACTTGGACGCAACTGCGGCCAGTTCCGTGGCTCAGACAAAGGTAAAATCTCCGGGGTAGAAACAGAGCACCACCCATTTCCCCAGATAATCGGAAAGCTTGACCTGTCCGAATTTCCCGCTCTGATACGCAGGTGCTTCAAAATCCGGGGCCTTGGCCCCTACTTTTACGGCTGCCATGCTGATCTCCTTTCCCATTGGGGTTTCCTCCGCTGGTTTCCCGCTACCTGCCGACTCGCCGAGCTTTGCGCCCGTCGGCTTGCCGCAACCGATCTTGAGTTCCTTCATCCCATCACCCCCTTCTCCTAAAAGGTGATTAACTCGTAACCTTCTCATCCATATCCAACACAACCCCTCAGGTCATGATACCGGTGGATTTGCCGCTGTCAAGCTCTGTTGAACCCTTTGACCTGACCTTGGGCCTGATGACCTCCTTTAAAAACCGAAGGGCTTCCTCCTTGTCATTATCCATAAGTATGGCTTCAATCCTCATACGCTCCTGATCCGAAAACTCGATTACCGTTTTGGCCATATGCCCTCCTCCTTTTTCAACTGCCTCCAAATTCCCAAGGCAGGTCAACCCTGCCCGCTGTTTCGACTCCGAATCCGACCCACAAGAATCTTGTCCCCCGGACCGAAGTCCCATGGTTTCCTGTTTACAGGGACGACTTGTTCAAGGGTGTTTTACTAAAGCGCCCCCCGGTGATGGCCGGGTCACCTTTATACCCTAAGGCCTCAAAATCCATTACCCCGTCAGGACTATGGCATTGGGTGCAGGAAAGGGCCTCCTGTTTCGGGACCACTTCATGGTTGAGTCGCCAGTACATGACCGTGTTCACAAACCGAATCTTCCCGCTGAACCGGAGCCCCGCCTCCTTCATGCCCTCTTCCGCCGCCCTTTTCCAGTCATAATGTTTCCAGAACCCGCCCCACAGCTTTGGAATGACCAGACAGCCGTAAACGGCATCCGCCGGCTGGATAGCCGTGTGAAGCTTGTAAGGGGTTATTTTCGCCTTTGGGTCGGTGATATCCCCGCAAGGCTTGTTGATATATGTGGCGCCATCCAGGTCTGCGGGATCCCCTGCCAGATAACGCCGGTGCTTGCCGTTATACCATGCATAAATGGGGCGAACGTTTTGTCTTTTGATCAGGACACCCTTTTTCTTATGGTAAGTGGAGATATAATATGGATCTTCGGGCAATTTCCTCACATCTTTTCCGGCCTTGGACCAGTCCCAGAACATAAGCGTCGGTCTGGCCTTTGCAAACACAGGAATATGGCAGGTCTGGCAGGCAATGGACTCTTGGTGGTCATTGAGCTTCCTGAGCAGGGGGTGCTCCTCTGGGTGAGGCCGCTCGTCATGACAATCCAAGCAGGACACCACGCCTTCGCTCACCGCACAGGTCGTGCTTGCCCCCGCAATTCTGTGTCCGGTGGTGACATGGCATTCCTGACAAGAGAAATCCTGCCCACCCATATGGACGTCATGGGAGCCGGGCGGATTTTTGAGCGTTGAGTCCAAGTCCCCATGCTTGATTGCATCGCCGCCTCCGCCGCAGAAATGGCACGCGCCACAGTTTGCCCTTGAAGGGAGGCCCACTTTTTGGGCGATCCTGAGAAGGTTGAGCCCCGCTCTCTCCTTGCCGCATCCGGTAGGCACTTTCGCATAGGTGCCGGTGGTATCATGGCAGATCAGGCAGTCAATCCGGGAAGGATCGGAAAAATCAAAAGAGGCATCCCTCCAGCCGTATCCGATATGACAACTGGTGCACCTGCACCAGTTAGAGGTCACGGCGATTCAGAAGTTATTCAGCAGGTTTATCTTTCCCAGGTCCTCGTCTTTTTCATGTCCCAACACAAATGGGCTCGGGCCTTTCCACAGCCAATGGGAGGAGAGGAGAATTTCTTCTCCCTTATCCTGGTGGCATTTCAAACAGGCCTTCGTGACCGAGACCCCGTCAGGATATGGACCTTTCATGGTTAGATGGGCTTGAGAAGGCTCAGAAGGCGTTTTTTGAGCCAGAGTCGGCCTCGCCTGGAAAACCATGAGAAATGTCAGGAACAGAAAGACGATGAGACGTCCAAGCATTGTTCCACCCCCTAAATAAAATCATAATGATCCCGAAGCTCCCGGGACCTATGTAGCGGGTCTCACGTTGAGGAACGACCACAGATTGCCGATACCGCCCGGGAGCTCTATCCACCCCTGAAATGCATTTTTCTTCACCGCCTCGACCCTGTTCCGGGTATAAAGTGGGATGTAGGGCAATTCCTTGGTGATCAATTCCTGCATCTCGAAAACCAGGGCCTTTCGCTTGAAGAGATCCATCTCCCCTGAGGCCCTATCCGCTAACTCGTCAAAGCGGGCATTGCGGAATCTCGGGTAATTCTTTCCGGCAGGCCTTGCCTCACTGCTGTGAAAAAAGGTCTCTAAATAACCGGGGTCATCAGAAAGGTGCCCCCATCCCAAGATATACATATCAAAGATATTCTCCCGCAACAGGGAAAGCACGTCATGCAGAGGGCGCATTTTGGGGATGACCGATACTCCGATCTCCGAAAGCCATCTTTTTATCAACAAAGCGGCCTTGAGACGACACGGCTTGCTCCCTGCACAGTTGGTCAATATCTCCACAGGTCTCATTTTCCTGCCTGTCGGCAGTACCAGGGCCCCTTTTGACCAGGAATACCCCGCGCCTTTGAGCAGGGCCTTGGCCTCCCTGAGCCTCTCCTGGCATGAGAGCCCTTTCCCCGCTCGCCTCACCCCAGCGTTGTACCAAAAGGTATTGTGGGGCGGAATCACGCTGTATGCAGGGATTGCATCCCCTTTTAGGGCCTTCTTAACAATTTGCTCTCTATCTATTAATGTGGCCACGGCTGTCCTAAAAGAGGGATCATTGAAAGGCGAGCGTTGCAAGTTAAAGGCTAAGTAATCAAATCCCCGTCGTGGTGTCCGGTAAAGACGCACGCTCCTATCCCCCCTCAGTTTATCCAGATGTTCCTGGGGGATATCCCACCAGATAAAATCCACATTATCCCTCTCCAAGGCTATGAGGGCCTCCGTTACATTCCTGTAGATGTTAAAGACAATGGAATCAAGGTGTGGTCCTACAGTGATACCTCCTAATTTTCTGTCTTTGGCGAAGAAATGGAGATTTCTCTTCAGTACAATGAAAAGGGGTTGGCAGCAGGATGCCATGAAAAAGGGGCCGTTGCTGGCGACTTTCTGAACCTTGTGCCTCACAAGGCTTTTGAGGGGGTTTTTGGCTCTTCGGACTGAATCCACAAAGTGCTTCCAGCTCTTTTTCTGGACAAAACCCGTATAAAGGGTCCTATTGAGAAAAACAACAGGAGGGCCTTTCAACGTAAACCGGATGGTCCGGGAGTCAATGGCCTCCATTCGCGCCACATTTTTCCATTTTTCCATATGGCCCGGGACATTGAACTCCTGGATGACACTGACCGTAAATATGAGGTCCTCCGCCGTCACCTTGGAGCCATCGTCCCAGCAGGCATCCCTGAGTCTCACTGTTACTTTGAAGGACGGCTCGTCCACCTCGGGCATTGATTCGGCCAACCACGGGAGCATGCTTCCATCCCGTGGGTCATGAACATAGAGGGGCATGTGGAAGAACTGGAGAATTTTTTTCGACCAGGTATCGGTAGCCCCAAAGAAGTTCAAAGATTCGGGTTGCCTAAGCAGCCCTACCCTCAGGGTCCCGGCTTTCGCAGGGGCCCATGCAGCCAGGCAAGAGAGAACTATCAATAAACCAAAGATCCTCTTGGTCTTGATGAGAAAAGACGATTTGCCATAAGTCATTGTATCACCCCTTTTTATACTTCTTCTGGGTTAGCATACTTGAGCTGCTCAGCATGGCGGAGCGGGCATTCACGGCCTTGATCTCTCGGGTGATCTGTCGAGCGAGGTTTCGCGTCCCCATCTGATTGGCAAGCGCCCGCGCTCGGTCCAGGGAACGCAGGGCTGTCTTTGGGCGGCTTTCCGCAAGGATTCGGCCCCTGACAAAAAGCGCCTTTGCCTCATGTTTTCTGGCCCCGCTCCTTCGAGCCAGTTGCAGTGCCTTTCGTACAAAGTCGAGCCCTTTTTCCTTTTGCCCTCTAATTGCCCAAAGCTCCGCAAGCGCAATGAGGAGTCTGGTTTTATAACGCCAGCGCGTGTAAAAGATTCCGGGCTTCCTCGCCTCCTCCCAGGACCTTTCCAGGAACTCCTCTGCCAGCGCAATATTGCCTAAGGCCAAATGATTCTCCCCGACATTGATCTGTGCGTTGTGGATAGTCTCGGGGTCCCCCACGGTCAATGCCTCTGAAAGTGCCTCCTCATTGAGTTCCAGGGCCCTTTTTATATCCCCTCCTTCAGCATATACCCAGCCGAGGGTATTTAGAAACCGAGGCCTCCAAAATCGGTCATCGCCCGCCTCCAATGCTTTCAGACCCGCCTCAAGGCTCTGCCTTGCCCTCTTGAGTCGTCCCAAGGCCCCATAGACAAGCCCCTCCCTGAAATGGAGCAACAGAGCGAAATAAGGACTTTTGATAGTCCTGTTCAGAAGCCGCAGTCTTCTGTTGAGACTGAGGGCTTCCTTGAACTCTCCAATCCAGTTATAATACTGCACCAGGTAAGCCATAGACCAGGCCTTTCCTTCCACGCTCCCCAGCTTATCGCTAAGCTTCATGGCTTCGGTCAGCAAAGGACGGGCCTCCCTGAGCTTTCCCAGGACCGCATAGACAAACCCCATGAAACTGCTCGCCTTGAGCAGCGTATCATGAATCTCCCTCTCCTTGCAGATTTCAACAGCCCTTTCAAGATACCTCTGAGCCGCACGAGGGTGATGCTCATAAAAAGAAATCCAGCCCAGCCTGAAAAAGGCCTCGGCCTCCATATTGCGGTGCCGGGCGCGTTGGGCCTCCTTCAACAGGGTTCTGAAGGCGGCTTCCGCTTCTTTCAATTGGCCCACGCAGTAATGAAGCCTGCCCTTCCATTCATGGATCCTCAGAATTGTCTCCTCCTGACCTGAAAATGACCCCTTGTCCAGAATATCCAGGGCCCGGTTGAAGCAGGTGAGCCCCTCATGGCAGGCATAGGCATGCCTCGCCTCGTGGGCGGCTTCCAGCGTATAGGTAAGGGCCTTTTCCCAGTCCTGCGCCGCATAGAAATGGTATGAAAGGGAAGCCAGGTGCAATCTGGGGTTTCTCTTATACATTTTCTCCATATTCCGCGCCACTATGCCATGATACCGCCTTCGGTCCCGACGGAGAAGAGCGTGATAGGCCACCTCCCGCATCATCTGATGCCGAAACCGGTACTGCCCCCCCTCCAGAGAGGAAATCCTTTCAATGATCCCCTCCCTTTCCAGCCCGGAAAGAGGCTCTGCAAGGACCTCCTCCGTATCCATCAGCGCGGAAAGGAGGTCATGGGAAAAAGTCGTTCCGATCACTGAGGCCAATTGCACGACTCTTTTGTAGGACTCCCCAAGGGCGTCCAGCCGCGCAGCCAAGACCCCGCGGATAGTATCCGGGATTTTCAATTCTTCCACCGGGAGGCTTAAGGTGCAACTCAGGGCGTCGCATACCAAAAGGCCCCGCCGCGCTAAAGTCTCCCCCATTTCCACCAGAAACAGGGGATTGCCTCCTCCGTTCGCAATGATCTTGTCCCTGATCCGGGCCTCCAGTCGATCGGTACCGAGGATCGAAGAAAAAAGCATGGAAGAATGTTCCCGGGACAGGGGAGACACAGGGATCACACAGTGGGGCATAACCGGACACCAGGAACCCGGCTCAGCCCTCCCCGAGCATATGATTAGAATGGGGGCATTTCCAGAAGACTGGAGGAAAAAGGCCAGGAATTCCCGCGTACTGGCATCAATCCACTGCATGTTGTCAATGGCCAGTACCAGGGACTGGCGCCTGGCAGAGGATACCAGGAGATCACGCATAGCCTTGAAAAGCATACGCTTTTTGCCCTGCACTATGATCTCCGAACCCCTGCGCTCGCTCCTGATCTCTTCAAAAAGCCCAAGCAGATTGATAAGCTTCGGGTAAAGGGACTTGTTCTTTAGCCTCTGTCTGATTTTCCCATGCATACCTTCAGGGCTCTCCTGGCTGGACAGCTCAAAATAGGCCCTGAACATCCGTCCAAGAGGATAGAATGCAATGGCCTCCCCGTAAGGCCGGCAATGCGCTTCAAGGAATCGAGCCGATTCTTGGTTCAGGAGCGAATCCTTAAAGGCGGTGATGAGCCTTGATTTTCCGATTCCCGCCTCACCGAATACCGCTGCTATGGCAGGTCCCTTTTGAATGCAGTTCCGAAAGGCCTGTTCCAGGAGCGCAAGCTCGCGCTCCCTGTCAATCAAAGGGTAGGTCCTTTGCGTTTCTCCCTCCTCCGGCACCCCTTCCAGTTCTCTTTCCAGCACAAAGGCACGGACCCGATCCCGCTTTCCCTTCACCTCAAAAGATCCGGCCTCTCTGAACAAAAAACTGCGGGAGGCCCCCGCCCGCACCCTTTCAGAGACAAGAACAGCACCCGGTTGTGCTAAGCCCTGGAGTCTTGCAGCCAGATTGGTGGTATCACCCACGGCAGTGTAGTCAAGTCTGAGGTTGTCCCCAATGGCGCCAACTACGACCGGGCCGGTATGGATGCCGATCCGCATCTTAAAAGAGACCCCCAGCTCCCTTTTCAAATCAGCGGCAAACTCTTTCAGGCGCTCCTGCACCCGGAGGGCAGCATGGCAGGCTCGGTTTATATGATCCTCATGGGCCACCGGGGCCCCGAAAAGTGCCATGACCCCATCTCCCGTATACTGGTTGATGGTGCCGCCTGCGCCATGGATCTCCTGGCCCAGGATTTCAAAGCAGCCATCCATGATCTCATGGACATCTTCCGGATCAAGGGCTTCGGCCATGCCCGTAAAATTGGCGACGTCTGCAAAGAGCACCGAAACCAGCTTCCTCTCCCCCTCAAGGCTGCTCCGCAGCCTGAGGACTCTCTCCGCTAAGAAGGGCGGCGTATAGTCACGGGGGGAGCGCCGCGCATAGGCGGGAAGTTCCAGATCATTATGAAGCCTTGTGCCGCAACTCCCGCAGAATCTAAAATCGGGCGGGTTGGCGTGGCCGCACTTGGGGCACCTCAAGGGCAAGGCGCTCCCGCACTTACCGCAAAAATTCATACCTTCAGGGTTTTCAAACTGGCAATTTGGGCATTTCATAGAGAATATTTTCGCATAAAGGGAATTTTTTTACACAAAAAAAGGTCGAATCCGGAAAAACAAGCCCCGGATTCGACCCCTTAGGAGGAAAGAGCAACGAAGCTATTGCTGCTCTCCTACATCGCCACGGGGTGTGGCGCTGTAAGCTTAATAAAAGGCCTCCAGGGCGTATCCGTCATCATCGCGATAGAGGATCAAGACGCGGTCGGGCTTCTCCAAGAAGGTGAAATCCAGCACATCCTTGGCCAGCTTCCTGGACTGCCAGGTCTCCACGATCCGGTTCCCCATCCATTTAACTCCGACGACCTGGTCCTGGCCCTGCGCCCGGTTGCTGAGCTTACCCTTAATCAGGTTCTGGACCAGCCCGCCGAAGCGTTCCTTGTAGATGATAAAGCTCTGCCCATCAAAGGCCACGCGCAATTCGAAGCGCCTGGGGGCATAGACTTCCTTATACGTCTTCTTGCTGTCAAACCCGCCCAGAGGTATTTCCTTTTCCAATTTCAGGGGATAACCCATTTCCCTGAAAGGACCGTATACCCGCTCACCGCTGGCCTCCACCCGCTCCTCCGGCGCAAAATAACCGTGCAGCACCGTGCTTGGCTCTAAAATGATCACCCTGTCCGGGTCACCAGGAACCAGATTGAACTGGTAAATGGAATAAATATTTGCTGCAGGCTTGTAAGCCCTGCCGATCTCAACGGCCTTGGCGCCCTGATTCCACTGGACCAGATAGATGGAGCCGGCATACTGCTGATATTCCCCCTCTCTCTGTGCCAAGGCCACGGGATTCCCCTGCCGGTTGCG
The DNA here is from genome assembly GCA_029933075.1 of Deltaproteobacteria bacterium. GTDB lineage: Bacteria > Desulfobacterota > DSM-4660 > Desulfatiglandales > Desulfatiglandaceae > JAOZOW01. Next base: position 11,428 of record JAOZOW010000070.1, read on the forward strand.
GATGACCCGCAGGTAATAGGGGAGTCCCATGGCCACGGCCCGTAAATCCCCTGCTTTGAAAGAAAGGACTTCCGAGCAAAGACGATTGTCCTTCTTATCCATGACGTGGGCAGGCTTGGAAAGGGTCACCAACAGCTCATCGCCTCCATCGCCGTCAAGATCAATGGCGTGAAGGTGGAGAGGAAAGACCTCCTTTTCCGGGAAAGAATAGCGGACCTTTTCAGTCAGTCGTCCTTTCTCTATGCTGTAAACCGTCACGCCCCCTTTCTGCAAGAAAGCCAGGTCCGGTTGTCCGTCTCCTTCCAGATCGCACGCGATTACCCGGAGACTTTCTTCGGAAAGCCGGTAAAGATCGGCCTTCTCGGCCGGTTTGGCCACCCTGAAAGTGGATGATGTGGTTCCAGGGGGCTGTGATATGGGGACGCCGGGGTGTCTCAAAGAGGGGGCTCCAGCCAAATGAGGGACAGGGACGGCCTTCCTCAGCACATGACCAGGAGGAAAGGCGGTAGCGATCCCCCTCCAGCCGGGCAGGCTTTTGGTATAGAGCACCCGGCCCCCTTTCAGGCGTTCCAGCTGGCACAGTAAATGATCGGCCTCCCCTGCTTCAATCCGCAGCAGGAGATCCGCGGCCCCGGCTTCCTCCGGGTAGGAATCTCCTGAGACCTCCCGTACCTTATAGCCCCCCTCCACCAAGGCCTTTAATATCTCGTGGTACGGCGAAAAGGTATGCTTTGCCTTAATGTTGGTGTAGAGATGGATCACGGGCGCGGGGGGCGTCAGGATCCAGTCTCCCCGTTCAATAGGTCTTCCAACGACTTCCTCCACACGGGCCAAGGCGCTTTTCGGATAAATTGCCTCCACTTTGATCCATGCCACCTGCCTTTGGAGCTGGGGGGAGAGGCCTTTTTCATGTTCCGTCACCCATAGATGGCGGTCCTTTTGAAGGGGCACGGCCCTCTTTTCAAACATGAGCCTCTCATTCGAGATCTCCTTCACCTTGCCAACCACCCGGAAAGGGGAAGCGTACTGCTCCCCAAGAAAGGTGACCAGCCCGGGGAAGGGGATATCCTGGGCGTGGAGAAGGCCTCCGCAAAAACAGATGAAGACTGAAAGACACAAGTTCTGGAATATTTTTCTCTTGATAATGTTCACAACAACCCCTCCTCTCAGCGGAATCTACGACATATATATTTTTATTATCTTATCACAAACAGATGCCGACCGAGAGGAAAATATGCTAACCACGGGTAGCAGGGGCGGGCTGTGTCTGAGATATCAAAGACACGCCCCGCCCCTCTTCAGGTATTGTTCCCTTACCAGGCCCATATCAATTCCACCGTATCCATTACGGCGGTATCGTCAAAGCCTGCGCCATTTATGTCCTCAACCGCATCGCCGGGATCAAACACGGCAAAGCAGTTCCCGATGCTGAAGTGTTTGTTGAACTGGTACCTGAACCAGAAATCGTACTCTGTCCCCATGGACTCGTCTATGTTGCGACCGTAGAAATCCTCCAGGCCCCCGGTGTCATCGAGCTGAAAATACATGACCTGGGCCTTGTAGGACCATTTGTTCACTTTGCCCTTGAAGCCAAGTCCATACATGATCATGCCGGGGCCGTCTCCTGTGCCTGTATTGAAGCCTTCACCATATCCGGATCCTGCTGTTCCCAGGTTGGCGAAGTTATTGGCATAGAGAATGGAGCCCAGGTTGGGCACCCAGCGGTAGATGATGGCGTTTTCAAGGCCGAAGGTGGGGGTGTAACGGGAGATATTGGTGATCCCGTTGAAGGCCTCGATATCGCCATCCGTGCCATCGCCATCCCCTGACTGGTAATTTATACCGAAGAAGGGGACGAAACGGGGGCTTACGGCGATCTCCACGGAGCCGTAGGCCGCCCAGGCGCTGATATCATAATCTTTGCCGGCCGCATTTTTGCCCGTATCGCCCGTTGCATACACGAATTCGAGGCGGGGGGTGAACATACCGAGCTTGCCGTAGGCCTCTGCCCCCAGATAGCTTACCCTGGCACACACGGTCGTGGTGCCGTTGCCGTTGTCGCTGTATGCATAAAAGGGACTGATGGCAAACCCGTTTTCCATCTTGTATATCCCCTTCAGGGTATAAACCCGCCAGTCCCCGATGTCGCTGTCATTAGTACCAACAGGTGCCCAAATGCTTTCGTTTACGGCAATGTAAAGCGCTTCCCAGGAAAACTGAGGGCTCAACTTGCCGTAAAAGCCGATAAAGGGGTGGTCGTCGCCATACAGGTTCCCGCCCGACTGGACATCCAGGAACTTGTCGTCCCAACCGGCTTCAATGGCGAATGAACCGAAGTTGTAAGTCATTTTCAATTTTTCAACGCCGAAGTTGGCCCCGTTGGAGGTGCCGACTCCCCTTGCTGGACCCCGGTCCACGGTTGCCTGCTCCGGGATCAGATCGGCCTCCAGGACAATCTTGAAGGTCCAGTCCTGTCCCCCGCCGAGCCAGCCGAAGCGGACCTCGTTTCTCTGGTCAAACCCGCTCATCGTGCCACTCTCATCAATGATCGTCCCGTCGCTTGCGTTATCACTGTTGAAATCCACATCACCGATGTAATGAGGGTAGACCTTGATGCGACCGAAAAAGTTCCCTTCCACATCCTTGCTCTTCATCCCCATGGTGCCCATGGTCGCAAGGGCGGCCACTGGAAACGCCAAGAAGGATATGGCTATCGCCAGTACAATCCACTTTTTCATTTACTCTTCCTCCCTCTAATTCAAGATTCCTGCGAAATCCT
>JAOZOW010000145.1 GCA_029933075.1 Deltaproteobacteria bacterium
TGTTAGGGGGTTACAGGCGGCCGCTTGTAACCCCTTTTTGTTTTCCGTATGAGAAATAACCTCATTGGGACGGGGTTGGCTTTTGGGGCAAGATACGCCCGGGTTTTCGGCTGATATGAAGGAAAAATTTCAGGAGATTATCAGATATCTGGTCGCCACTGACCGTGATCATGGACCGGTGACCGGTATTGAGATAGCCGATCAGTTTTGTCCTGAAGAAAAAAGCGCCGGAGATATTCTGCGAAACCTAAACGCCGCCTTTCTGATCGTTCTTAGCGGAAAAGAGCACCCTCAGTACGCCCAAGCCGAGACATATCTGAAGGCGCTCCAGGAAGCGCCCCCTCATCGCAAGGAGGCAATGTTTTATATAAGAGGCCTTTCTCTTGTGCTATCTGAAATTGAGGATGAATGCCACAGGAGCCGGGATTTCTCTACGCGGCTCAGTTCCCTTCACCGCTGGTTGAGCAATAGGGCGAAAGATTTGGATCCCCGTGAGAGCGTCAACAGGGTATGGGAAGTTTTTTTCCCGGAAGGGGTATCACTGTTTAATCGGAAGATGGAGAAGGTCGAACTGCTCCGGCAAAAAAGGGTGGTCAGGCTGGCCCGCCTTAACCCTCGACCTGTCAAAGATCCGGCAAAAGAGATTCTCTTTACCTCCAATGTCCTCCTGACAGTCCCCCCATCCATGGAACTTATTTCTTCATTGAAGTTGCCCAAGGCGCTGAGGGAGCGAGTTGCACTGGCGGCAGAGGCGCCTCAGATCTACTGGTATGATCATCCGGTCCCGGTAGGAGTGGAAACGGAGAAAAATGAGGTCCTATACGGACTGAGCGGACTGGAGAGGGCCATGGCATTTGAAAAGGAGAGAGGTGCTATACCTCGCGATGCCCGCCTTTCCTGTGTCCTCTCTGTGTCAGTGACTCATACCGGACTTCATGAAATCGCCCGGCCCTGTGTTGAACAGATGCTTGGTGAGCTCCCCGGGTTCAGGCATCTGAGGGTTTACGCCATGAGTGAATCGGATACAACGAGGATAGTCAATGAAGTCCTTGTGCCGGCCGCCAGCCATTACCTGGGGTTGAGGGATGCGGGAATTTTGAAGGAAATAATCGGCGTAGATGGAGAATATGGGAAACATTACAGTTTCCTGAAGGCGATCTCGGCAATCTGGCAGGTCCTTGTGGATCCCCGGATCCGGGCAACGTTCAAAATAGACCTGGATCAGGTATTCCCCCAGAGGGAGCTTGTAAGGGAGACCGGCCTATCAGCACTGGAGCATCTCAAAACGGGCCTCTGGGGAGCTGAGGGCCTTGACCACAAGGGACAAAGGGTGGAACTGGGCATGATAGCAGGCGCCTTGGTGAACCAGAAAGACATCGAGCAGGGACTGTTTACACCTGATGTGTCTTTTCCCTCTATGGATATCCGGGGTGACCAGTGGGTTTTTTACAGCGTCCTTCCTCAGGCTCTTTCCACGGAAGCCGAGATGATGACCCGGTATGACAGCGATTTTCTCGACGGTAAAAGCCGGTGCATACAGCGTGTCCATGTGACCGGGGGAACTTGCGGGATACTGGTTGAGAGTCTGAGGAGGCATCGGCCTTTTACCCCCACCTTCATTGGACGTGCAGAGGACCAAGCTTACCTCCTCTCGGTCCTTGGACAGAATCGCGAGATTGGTCTGAGATACGTACATAAGGATGGCCTGATTATGCGGCATGACAAAGAAGGATTTGCATGGGAGGCCATGCGATCTGCCTCCACAGGAAAGGAGGTGGGCGATTATGTCCGTACCTTACTTTTTTCCTATTATGCACGGGCTCTGCCGTTAAGTGTAGAGGAAGTAAAGGACTATATTGATCCCTTCACTGGTTGTTTTGTATCACGCATTCCATTTACATTGGTATATTTACGCTTGGCTTTAAGAGGGGCGTTGTATTTCGCCGATGGAAAGAGGAAGCATGGCCTGGAGCTTCTCCGAATGGCTGCAGCCCGCCTCGGGCCCCTGATGGCAGACTTGTCAGGAGGCGTCAGGGTCCTGGCTGACAGATACGAAAGGGAAAGGCGAGGATGGCACATCCTTTTTGATACCTTGGACGAATTGGAAGAGGGCGTGCGGAATGGAGATCCCCGGGCTATTCGTTTCAGGGAAAAGGCGGAGACAATTATCAGGAAATGCGAGATTGTACCGGTGGCGGCCGATATGGGATAAAGGAATCCCCTCCGTCTTATCATGCTCTTATTATTGGTTTTTTTGAATTGACACATGCTTTGGGATCACGTAAATTGAAGCGACAGTCTATATAGGTCATGCGCGAGGATTCCAGGGCCATTTTGAATCGCCCTTAAAAGATTAAGTAAAGGATAGAGGATGAGGGTCAAATTTTGGGGTACCAGAGGTTCTATTGCAGTTCCAGGAAAGGATACCACCATTTATGGTGGAAATACTACCTGCCTTCAAATCACCCTGGACAGCGGAAGAGAGGTGATTATCGACGCCGGGACCGGCATCAGGGCTCTCGGAAACAAGCTGTCTGAAAGTGGGGACAGGGTGGATGTCCATCTCCTGATTACCCATATCCACTGGGATCATGTTCAGGGATTCCCTTTCTTCGACCCGGTCTACCAGCCCAGCAGCAAGATATATATCGACGGTTTTCCTGCCTGCATGAAAGGTTTACGAATACCTTTTGATACCAAGATGGGTGATGGATTCTTTCCCATTCGATTTGATGACCTGAATGCGGAAATGAAATATCTGGATACCCTGGGCCATGGTCCTCTTGAAATAGATGGGACAGTAGTGGACTGCATCCCCCTCCAACATCCACAAGGGGGATTTGGATTTCGTTTCAGAGAAGGTAACAAGACCCTTGTTTTCATCACGGACAACGAACTTACAAATGAGTCCTGGGCAGGGCGACACCCTGATGATTATGTGGGGTTTTGTAAGGACGCTGACGTGCTGGTACACGACGCCCAGTACACCCCGGAAGAGATAGGGCAGAGAAAGGGATGGGGACATTCCGATTATGTGGCTACCCTCAATCTCGCCATGAAGGCTCATGTCAGACGGCTGATCCTTTTCCACCACGATCCTTCCAGGAAAGACCCGGAGGTCCGTAAGTGCCTTGAGCACTGTCAGGAGCTCGCCGAAGAGAACAAAGCGGACTTAGGCATCGAAGCAGCCAAGGAGGAGAGTGAATTCACGATCTGATCTCTTGGCAGGAGGCCTCGCTATAAATACTTCTCGGGCTGACCTTTAAACTTTCCGCCATTCCCCCCATTCATCTCTCTGCTCACAATGGTTTCCCCAGATGGTCCCTCACTTTTGTGGCTTCACTTTCAGGCTAAGGAGGAATCATGTCAGACATATTTAGAATCATGGAAGTCAGTAGGCCTAAAGGAGATGATGTTAGAGAGATCCGCCTCGGCATTGAACTCACCATAGGCCAGCAGCGTAGCACCTGTCCTGTCTCCCGGGTTTGCCGGTCTTACGAGGACTTTGTAGCTGAAGTGAAAAGGTTTGAGGAGAACCTATCCCGTGTTCTTAAGGATGCCAGAATTTTGTTCGGCGAGAGCCCCCATGGCCAGGAACCTCTAATCACCCCGGAGATGTCTCCTCAAGAGATCTGGAATGTGCTCTGTTCAATAGAAGATGAAGACCTTTTTGTTGGAACTTTCAACGGTCTGGACCGTCAGGTGAGAGGTGCGGTAGCCGAATACGTCCTTACGCAATGCAATGTCTTTTCGGGGATGGCCTCTGTATTCTCAGCCCGCTACGACAATGAAACCACCCTCTTGGAATGAGAGA
>JAOZOW010000146.1 GCA_029933075.1 Deltaproteobacteria bacterium
GCTCACTTTTGATATTCTTTGAGAATGGCTTCCACCTCTTCGCCGGAAAGCACCTCCTTTTCTTCGAGCCTGGCGGCAATGGCGTCAAGCAGCGGCCGGTTGTCTTCCAATAGCTTTTTCACCCTCTCGTAACTGTCCCTGACCACCGCCTTCACCTCGGCATCGATCTCGCGGGCCGTCTCTTCGCTGTAGTTCTTCGTTTCGCCGTATTCCGTGCCCAGAAACACCGACTTGCTTGTCTTTCCGAAGGTAAGGGCGCCCAATTTTTCACTCATCCCGTAGGCGCAGACCATGTTCCGCGCCAGCTCCGAGGAGCGCTCCAGGTCGTTCTGCGCACCGGTCGAGACATCCCCGAATACTATCTCCTCCGCTACCCTCCCGCCCAGAAGGATGGCGATCTGATCGAGCAGTTCATTTCTTGTGGCCAGGAATTTTTCCTTTTCCGGGACCTGGAGGGTGTATCCAAGGGCGCCTATACCCCTGGGAATTATGGAGACCTTGTGCACCCTCTCCCCGGTTGGTACGAGTTCCGCCACCAGGGCATGACCGGATTCATGATAGGCCACCCGGTGTTTCTCTTCAGGGCTCAGGATGCTGCTTTTCTTTTCCGGCCCGGCAATGACCCTGTCGATGGCTGCTTCGAAATCGGCCATGGTGATGGCATCGCGGTTCTTGCGCGCTGCCAGGATGGCGGCCTCATTGGCCACGTTGGCAAGCTCCGCGCCCACAAATCCCGGAGTACGTCTGGCCACCACCTCCAGATCCACGTCGCTGCCGAGCTTCAACTGGCGGGTATGGATCTTCAGGATTTCGACCCTTCCCTTCAGGTCCGGCTTGTCAACCACAATCTGGCGGTCGAATCTCCCCGGCCGGAGCAGGGCCTTGTCGAGCACATCGGGGCGGTTCGTGGCAGAGAGCACCACCACACCGCTGCTGGAATCAAAGCCGTCCATTTCCACCAGGAGCTGGTTGAGCGTCTGCTCCCTCTCGTCATGACCTCCCACAACCGCCGGGCCGCCCCGCTGGCGCCCAACGGCGTCCAGTTCATCTATGAAGATGATGCATGGGGCCTTTGTGCGGGCCTGTTCAAAGAGGTCGCGCACACGGGCCGCGCCCACACCAACAAACATTTCAATGAAATCCGAACCGCTGATGTTGAAGAAAGGGACCCCTGCCTCGCCTGACACTGCCCTGGCAAGCAGGGTCTTGCCCGTGCCGGGCGGGCCCACCAGGAGAACCCCTTTTGGCATCCGCCCTCCCAGCCTCTGAAAATGTTCCGGATTGCGGAGGAATTCAATCACCTCTCCCAGTTCCTGCTTGGCCTCGTCAGCCCCCGCCACATCGTCGAAGGTGACCCTGGGGAGGCTTTCGGCATGGATGCGCGCCTTGTTTTTGCCGATATTGAGGAAGTTCATTCCCGCGGTGCCCATCTTTCGGAACAGGAACCCCCAGAGCAGGAATATGAAGGCAAAGGGTAGCACCCAGTTAAAAAGGAGGTCCCTGAAAAAGTGGCTCTCCACGGCTACCCTGTATTTGACCCCATGCTTCTGAAGGGCATTGGCCAGATCGGAATTGTAAAGGGGCACCGTAATGAAACGACGCGGCTTTCCCGTTTTAGGGTCCATGAGTTTCAGGGTGCCGTAGATGGTCTTATCCCCTACAATGCACTCTGATACCTGGTCCATTTTCAGGTAGTGCTGAAATTGGCTGTATGGGATCTCTTCCCTCTTGATCTGGATGGCCGACTGGAAGAAATAGAGCAATATGAGCATGACGATGAAATACCACAGGGAAAAGGGCCCCTGTTTTTGCCACATCTTTTTCTCGGGCGGCTTGTTGAGCTCGAGTTCGGGCTTTTTTTGGTTGACCTGAAAATTGGATCTTTTCATGAGCGTGTACCTCCACTCCCACCCCTTTGCGGTAGAAGCTGTGGTGTGTCTCCGTTTACTACCTTAACGTACCACCACCTGCACATAGCCGGTATTGCCGGTCCTGTGGTCGAGTGCCAGCAGGGCAATGGCCTGGCCCGGTTGTATTGTGCGGAGCACCGTTGCAAGGCCGGTTACATCGCTGACCCTTTCACCATTGATTTCAAGAATGATATCTCCCACCTCAAAGCCGACCTGCCCCAAAGGACCGCCTGGCTCCACCCATTCGAGCACCACGCCCTGACGCCGCTGGAGACCATATTTTCTTGCCTCTTTGGAGGTCACCTGACGGACCTCTCCTCCCAAGCGTTCCTTGACGGAAGCGGAGAGCATCTTGGTCATGTCTTTTATATTGCCTACCTTAACGGTAAGTTTGACTTTTTTGCGATCGCGCCACAATACGACCTTGGCTTTGGAGCCCGGGGGTGCGACGGCCACCTGGTTTCGCAGCGAGCTGGCGTCTTTGATTTCCTTTCCGGCAAACTTGAGCACTATGTCGCCCCTTCGCATGTGGGCTTCTTCGGCAGGGCCTCCCTTCACTACATCGGAAATCAAGGCGCCTTTCCCGGTATTCATCCCGAACTTTTTGGCAAGCTCTGGGCTGAGGTCCTGAATGCTTACGCCCAGCCAGCCCCGCTGCACCTCCCCGTAGGCGATCAGCTGCTTGGCGATATGCAGTGCCATATTGCTGGGGATGGCAAACCCGATCCCCTCGAAACCGCCGGACTGGGAGACGATAGCGGCATTGACCCCGATCACCTCTCCTTTGAGGTTCAGCAGGGGGCCGCCGCTGTTGCCTGGATTGATTGCTGCGTCGGTCTGCAGAAAATCCTGATAGGTGCTTGGATCCATGATGCCGGTTCGGTGCTTGGCGCTGATGATGCCCTGGGTGACTGTCTGGTCAAGCCCCCGGGGGTGGCCTATGGCCACGACCCATGCCCCCACCTTGACCCGGTCCGAGTCCCCGAAGGTGACATGGGGGAGGGGTTCCTTTGCCGAAATCTTGATGACCGCCAGGTCCGTCTTTGGATCGGCCCCGACCAGTTTGGCCGGATACCGCTTGCCACTGGCTAACAAGACCTCTATCTTGGTCGCTCCCCCTGCCACATGGTTGTTGGTAAGGATGTGGCCCTCGGGGTCCATGATCATCCCTGTGCCCAGGCCTTTGAATTCACGCTTGAATTTTCGGGGCATCCGGGGCATGCCGAAAAAATGCCTGAAAAAGGGATCATTCTGAAAGGGCAGCCATGGGTTTACCACCTCCCGGCGTTCGGTGACATCGATATGCACCACCGCGGGGATCGTCTGCTCAGCGACCCGTTCAATGGCCGTGCTGAAGGCCTGGGCCGCATCAGGGGCTTCGGCTGCATAGACCGTCGTGGGCCGCGCTACGAGAGTCTTTTGCGCAGGCTTCCCCGCCTCTTCACCCTGCGGGGTGCATGAGGCCAGAAGCAACACCGCCGCGAGCACTCCTATTGCTGCAAGGGAGTGACTTTTGTTGATCACGCACAATAAATTCCTATGAAGTCCTAAAGAGTTTCTTGGCATGATGGTTTTCCTTTCTTTTCAGGGTTGCGGACCTGTTATCATATCTACATTAACAACGGATGTCCCGTCAACAGCATCTGAGACGGATCATCCTGCCAGCAGGGAATCCGAACCCACGGGTGTTCTCAAAGAAGACCGCCCTGCCATCGCCCTTACCCATTGACGGCGCAGGAGGCAGGGGATGTTTTTTGAAACACCGGAATCCCTTGCCGACTTAGCCTCTCTTATTACTCCCCCGCACCGTCGCAGTCGCCCTAAAGGCGCACGCAGAGATCTCGGATCAAGCCGTTCATAACCTAATGGCAGT
>JAOZOW010000018.1:0-36285 GCA_029933075.1 Deltaproteobacteria bacterium
GGGACACCTGCCTGCCGGCAGGCAGGCCTGCCCCCTCCGCATTCCCGGCACTCAGGGCAAAGGCCCTTTGGCCGTCTCTCTTTGTCATCCGGTGAGGTACCTGGGTGCAAGATTAACTCCCTGCTTTCTTCTGAGTGCCGGGCTGCGGCTTCCCCCACTGATAAGTCGCGAAAATACAGCGCCCTCCCGACAGTCACTCAGAAAAGACTTTATGCCCTTTTCGTAGCCATTTCCACACAGCAAGTAAGCTTTAGTCGGATGAGCCCTGTTTTTTCAGTCTGTTTTTAATTTCCCGAATAAGCGGAGGGATGATCTTTTTGAAATCCTCCACCACGATTACATCAGCAGTTTCAAATATCTCGGCATTGGGATCGCTATTGATGGCAATGATATGATCGGATCCCTCCATTCCCACTACGTGGTGCATCACCCCGGAGATTCCAATACCGATATAAAGCCTTGGCCTGATGGTCTTTCCGCTCTGACCTATCATCTGGCCTTCCAGGGCCCAGCCCTCATCCACCGGGGGCCTTGTAGCCCCCACTGCCCCTCCCAGCAGGGATGCCAGCTCCTGGATGAGTTGCCAGTTTTCCCGGCTTCCAATACCCCATCCGCCGGCCACCACCACCTCCGCCTTTTCAAGGGGAAGCCCCTGGGGCTTTTCCTGGGTGATTTCTATCACCTCTGGGCCGAGGTTTTCATCGGGGAGTTCAACGGCGACCTCGAAAATTTCCCCCTCCCTTTCCTTTGGCGGCAGGGCCTTCATAGCTCCCGGCATGACAGTGGCCATCTGGGGGCGGTGCTCGGGGCAGGACACGGTTGCAACCACTCCGCCCCCCCATCCGGGCACCACCTGGAGGAGCCGGCCCTGGCTGTCGAGTGAGAGATCTATGCAATGGGCTGAAAGCCCTGTCTTGACCTTGGCCGCCACCCTCGGAGCAAGCTCTACCCCCATTGCTGTCGCTCCCATCAGAAAGATATCCGGCCTGTGGTCCTGGATCATGCCCCCAAGTAAGAGAGAATAGGGGATGATCCTGTATATCCCCAGCCTGGGATCGTCGGCGAGAAGCACCCTGTCGGCCCCGTGGTTGATCAGGCTCCGGGAAATGGCCTTCACATCATGGCCCGGCAGCACGGCTGTCACGCGCCCTCCCTTAGAGGCGAGCTCCTTGGCCTTTCCCAGGAGCTCAAGACTCACTTTATGCAACTCACCGCCTCGTTGCTCGGCGAATACCCAGATCTCCATCTGTCCGCCCTTTTCCATATTTAGTGCTTCCAACGACTCAAATAACGCCGATCTGGTAGATTTTGTCCATCAGCTTCCGGACGATCTCTTCCGGAGAACCTTCCAGTCGCTCTCTTTTCCTCTCGAAGCGGCGGATTTCAAGGCCTGCCATTTTGGTAGGGGATCCTGCAAGGCCTATTTGGGATGGATCGATTTTCAGATCATTGTTTGAAAGCACCCTGATCTCTTTGCTCTCTGCCGCTAAGATCCCCGTAAAGGGCACATATCGGGGCTTGTTGAGCTCTTTTCGCACCGAAAGGACCAAGGGAGGTATGCCCACGAGCTTTGAAAACCCGTTCTCGATCTTCCTGGTTATGATGACTTTGCCTTCGTTAGTCCAACTCAGGCCCGTTACATGCATCACATTGGGCAGGCCGAGCAGTTCGGCCAATTGGGAACAGACCTGCGCCGTAGATCCGTCAATGGACATGTTGCCGAGAAATATCAGATCGAAATCCCCGATATATCTGCATCCGGCTGCCAGGATCAAGGATGTTGCCAGGGTATCGGATCCTGCAAATACAGGATCCGATAGCAGTACCGCACGGTCCGCCCCCATGGCGAGTCCCTCTCGCAGGAGGGGCTGGGCGGATGGCGGCGCCATGGAAAGAAGCACAACCTCCCCGCCGAAGGAGTCCCGAACGGAAAGCCCCGCCTCTATGGCATGTTTGTCCAGTGGGTTTACAATGCTCGGGATTACTTCCCGCCTCAGGGTCATGGTATCGGGGTCCATGGAAACTCTACCCCAGTGCTTGGGGTCAGGGACAGGCTTGACGCAGACGATAATCCTTTTCATTTCTCTATTTCTGCTTTTTGAATGGTGCCAGAGCAGCTCTTGCAAGCAGCACCTTGGCTATTTCGGCGGTACCCCCTGCCGGAATAGTCACCATGGCGTCTCGAAGCAGTCGCTGGACCGCATATTCTCTCATAATGCCGTATGACCCATGAATTTCGACGGCCTTTTTGGCGGCGTTTGCTGCTGCCTCGCATGTGTAATATTTGGCAAGGGCGGCCTCATTATCACAGCGCATATCGTTGTCCTTGAGCCAGCTTGCCCGGTAGCAGAGCAGGCGGCATATCTCCAGCTGGGAGTAGATTTCCGCAATATAGAACTGGATGGCCTGTAGCGCCGCTATGGGCTTGCCGTAAAGGGGTCTTTCGCTGGCAAATTTGGCTGCCTCTTCATATGCTGCTGTGAGTATGCCGAGAGCAGTTGCGGCCATGCCGGTCCTCCCTGTCTCGCTGATTGTCTTGATGGCCGCGGCCAGACCTCCGCCTTCCTGTCCCAGAAGATTCTCTTTTGGCACCTCGCAATCGTCAAAGGCCAGCTCGCCGGTATTTGCGCCGCGGAGTCCGAACTTATTTTCTTTTCGTCCGAGTTTTGCGCCAGGGAAATCTTTTTCCACAATAAAGGCGCTCAACCCCTTGGCCCCTTCGGCGGTCCGGGCGATCACAACCCAGAAATCAGAATTATGGGAGTTGGTAATGAAACATTTCCTGCCGTTCAGTATATATTTGTCACCTCGCAACTCGGCCGATGTCTTCATCCCCACCACATCTGACCCGCCTGTGGGGTCAGTTACCGCCACCACACCCATTGTCTCCCCTTTGGCTAAGGGAACCAGGTATTTCTTTTTCTGTTCCTCAGTGCCGAAGTCGTTAATGACGGCACACCCCATATGATGGACCTGAAGGGCCATCGGCATTGCGCCGCAGACCCTGCCCAACTCTTCAAGGGCAATGGTCCTTGCCACGTATCCCAGTCCCACACCCCCATACTCGGGGGGGGTGATTACCCCCATAATTCCCAGGTCCGCCATGGGCTTGAGGAGTTCAGCGGGGAAATCCCCTGTCTTTTCCATGGCCTCCATCTTAGGTGGAATCTCATTTTCGGCAAATTCCCTTACGGACTTCCTCAACATCTCTTCTCTTTCGGAAAACCTGAAATCCATAATTTCCTCCTTTTGATTGGTATTTGTAAGCGCTTCTGTGGCGCACAAACGAAAGCAGAATGGGCACTACGGGGCCTTTCTTCAAGGGGCGAGACTTTCCAGATACCCGATCAGTGCTTCTATGGATTGATCCAGTCGCCTGGCATTTTTTTCGGTTCCGTAAATAACGGATGCTCCCAACATCCCCGAAAAGATCATTTCGGTAAGGGCCTCGGTGTCCACGCGCTTATCAAGATCTCCCTCCTTTTTTCCCTGATCCAGGAGCCCTTTCAGCATCCTCTTGAATCCTTCGAAGCCCTTGTTGAGTTCCCGTGACAGGTGGGGCCGCTGGTCGTCCAGTTCCACGGACAGCGTTACAAAGATGCAGCCTCCAGGGAAACTCTTCGTGTCCCTGAGGTATCTGTCCCTGTAATTTCGGAGCAGTGTCTTTATTTTTTCAATAGATCCCTCCACCCGGTCAAGGCCGGAGAGGCACCTGCGCCGCCAGATCCTCTGTGCCTCTTGAAGGACTTCATGGAAGAGGGCCTCCTTGCTTTCAAAGTGATTGTAAAAACCGCCTTTTGAAGTGTTGGAGGCCTTCAGGATGTCATGGATGGAGGTGCTCAAAAAGCCTTTTAGTGAGAAGAGCTTCAGTGATTCATGGATAATTCTGCTTTTGAGATCCATTCCCCGGTTTCCTTCCAGGGTTCACCTCTCAAAGATTTTCCTTCCTGATTAAGGGCTGTGTTTTTAAAGGGTCAGTTGCCTTTGCCAATATGAGAGACAGACCGGTCGGTCTCAGATAATTTCCTATAGTGGATATTGACGAAAAGGTCAAGATCTTTTTGAGCCAGGAAGGGGTAAGTAAGCGCGGGCCTTTAAAAAAGTTGATGTATTGCTCATCCTTATCCTGGGTGTGTCTACAGTTTCAAAAGAGTTGACTCCGTCATGATCAGCCTATAGGATACCTTTATGCCGGATATTTAAGTGAGTTATCCCAATATCATGGCAGAGGCAAAAAGCTTGCCTTGCAGCAGACAGGGAGGTGAGCCTACATGCATAGCTGTGAAATTTTACGCTACCATGAAGAATGTAAACAGGAGGGATAGAAAAAATGACCCAGGATAACCTTTTGAAAGGCAAGAGGATTTTGGCAGTGGATGACGAACCTGATATTCTGGAGACCTTAGAGGAACTCCTTGACGAGTGTGAAGTTGAAACCGCCTCCAATTTTGAGACAGCAAGACAGCTCCTGGAGAGCAAGGCCTACGATGCCGCCATTCTGGATATCATGGGCGTAAGAGGTTTTGATCTGCTCAAGATAGCCACGGAGAAAAAGATCCCCGCTCTCATGCTCACTGCTCATGGTCTGAACCCGGATAATCTTGTGGGATCTGTAAAGCTTGGAGCCAAATCCTATGTCCCAAAGGACAGGATCAGCGAGATAGACCTATACCTCAAGGAAATATTCCTTGCAAAGGAAAAAGGGGTCGAGAAATCGGGCGCCTGGTTTGCCAGATTGAGTTCTTTCTTTGACGAGCGGTTTGGACAGGATTGGAAGAATAAAGACAAGAAGTTCTGGGAAGAGTTCGACAAGACCTACAAGGTCTCGAAAGAGGAATTGGAAGGAATAATGTAGAGGGGGCTTTTTATAGTGAGCGGAAAGAGAGTGGGATGGAGCTCGTCCTTGTAGAGAAGAAGGGGTGGGTCACCACCATCACCATTAACCGGCCGGAGGTGCGAAATGCCGTTGACAGGCCTACGGCCGAGGCCCTGTCCGAGGCGTTCCGGTCCTTTGAGATGGACGAGGAGGCGAGGGTCGCCGTGCTCACCGGGGCCGGTGGGTGTTTTTGTGCCGGCGCTGACCTAAGGGCTTTCACGGAAGGCAGGGCCAACCGGCTTGCAGAAGACGGCGACGGACCCATGGGGCCCACGCGCATGTGGATTGAAAAGCCGGTGATCGCTGCAGTGGCGGGTTATGCCGTTGCCGGGGGGCTTGAGCTGGCACTATGGTGCGACTTGCGGATTGTGGAAGAGGATGCGGTTTTCGGCGTGTTTTGCAGGCGATGGGGAGTGCCGCTGATTGATGGGGGCACGGTCCGCCTTCCCCGTCTTATCGGCCACTCCCATGCCATGGACATGATCCTAACGGGTCGTCCGGTGGGGGCGGCAGAGGCCCTGCGTATGGGACTGGCCAATCGCGTTGTCCCGAAGGGCGCCTCTGTGGCTGAGGCCGAGGCCCTTGCGGCAAAGATCGGCCGATTTCCCCAGCTCTGTCTCAGAAGCGACCGTCGCTCCTCTTACGAACAGTGGGAACTCGATTTCCGGGCAGCCATGCGGAACGAATTCAGGCTGGGACTCGAAACCATCCGGAGTGGTGAGACTCTTGAAGGGGCGGCCCGTTTTGCAAGTGGTGCAGGTAGACATGGGGCCTTCGATGACACGGGGCCCTGATCCAAACCTTTTACCTCCGCCCCGGCCACACGATAGCTGTATAGCGCTCACATGTTTCCCGCCTTATTCCAACCGCCCCCTTTCTTTCCACTTTCACCCATCGGCCTCCAGGATGGTTCTGGCCATGGAATTTGATTCCGCTATTTCAGCAGGTTCCCCAAGGAGAATTTTCCATCTCAGGTTAAGGCATTGGTTCGGCGATTTGGAAATGACCGCAGGCCAGGAATATTTTTCTCCCTGGCCTGCTTAACCCTTGAGATGGAAATCGATTTTGGACAGGCATGTGGTTCAATATAACAGCCGTTCAGTGGGGTAAGCCGCAGCTCCCGCTTGCGGAACAGGTCTCTTTGAGTTAATCCGCGGAGGTACAAAAAGGAGGGGGGATAAAGATGCCATTTTTTGTCAGTCCAAGGGTGGTTTTTGGAAAAGGATCGTTGAAGCGGCTGGGCAGGGAGCTGGAAGGGAGAGGAAGCAGGGCCGTGGGTATTGCGCTGCCCTATTCACTGGAATACATCTGTTCCCATCCCCCTGTGTCAGGAGCGCCGGACCCTGTGGAGAGGCTGGAGACCGCTGCCAGGCTCATAGGGATTGCCGCTGCATCCCAGGATGAGGCGGCCCGCAAGTTTATCCTGAAAGTAAGGGAATTGATTGAACTCATAGGCGAGCCCACGACTCTTGGACAGACGGGGGTTACGGAAGGGCAAATGGAGAAGGAAATCGATACCCTGGTAAGAATTGCCGCTTCCGATCCCAATATGTTTACCACCCCTTGTGCGTGTGAAGAGAAAGACCTCAGCTTTTTCAGGGAATGTGGGAGGGGTGGAAGGACGCATAGAGGTAAGATGGTGGAACCAGAATAAGCAGGAGCAGGCTATGGCACTGATGACGAAAGAGCAGTATGTCTCCGGTTTGAGGGAACTCGGGCATTCGGTCTATATTCAAGGTAAAAAAATCAAAAGCGTTGTGGACCACCCCATCTCAGGGCCTCCGGCCATGGCCATGGCCGAGACCTATTATCAGGCCGAGCAGGAGGGGAATTGGCAGCTTTTCACGGCCGAGTCCCACCTTTCCGGTGAAAGGATCAATCGATTCACCCATATCCATCAAGGGGTGGAGGACTTGATCAAGAAAATCCTCATGTTGAGGGAGATGGGGAGACAGACGGCCTGCTGCTTCCAACGTTGCGCCGGCCTGGACTGCATCAATACGGTTTATGCCATTACATATGACATGGACCGGGAATATGGCACTCCATACCATGAACGGTTCACGGAATTTCTCAAATACGTCCAGTCTAACGATCTGGTCACCGCCGCCTGCATGACCGACACCAAGGGTGACAGGGGCCTCCCTCCCTCAAAACAGGCGGATAGAGACCAGTACGTGCATATCGTTTCGGAGAAAAAGGGCGGGATCGTGGTCCGGGGGGCGAAGCTTCATATCACAGGTGCGGTCAACTCCCACGAGCTGATCGTAGTGCCCACCAGGGCCCTGCGGGAGGAGGACAGGGATTACGCGGTGGCCTTTGCCGTACCGGCAGACACCAAAGGTGTCACCTTTATCTACGGTCGCCAGCCCTCGGATACCCGGAGGCTGGAAGAAGGACGTTCCGACGTGGGGAATCTATACTATGGGGGCTGCGAGGCCATGGTGGTCTTTGACGATGTATTTGTGCCGGAGGAGAGAATCTTCATGAAAGGGGAATTCCCTTATGCGGGGCGCCTGGTGGAGCTGTTCGCCGCACACCACAGGGCCAGCTATGGGGGGTGCAAGGTGGGCGTGGGCGATGTCTTGATAGGGGCCACTGCGGCCATTGCAGAGGCCCAGGGCACAGAACGATCCGCCCATGTGAAGGATAAGCTGGGTGAGATGGTCCATCTCAATGAAACCCTTCATGCAGGGGCACTGGCCAGTGCGAGCAAAGGGTACCGCACGCCCAGCGGGGCCTATGCCGTGGATCCCCTTCTGGCCAATGTGTGCAAACTCAACATCACCCGCTTCCCCTTTGAAATCTCCCGCCTGGCCCAGGATATCGCGGGCGGTCTATTGGTGACCATGCCCTCTTTGAAAGATCAGGAAAACGCGACCATCGGCCCTTATATCAGAAAATACCTGGTAGGCAGACAGGGCGTGGATGCGGAGAAACGACTCCGCCTCCTGAGGTTGATCGAGAATATCACTTTAGGTACCGGAGCGGTTTCCTATCTCACCGAGTCCATCCATGGGGCCGGCTCTCCCCAGGCGCAGAAGATCATGATCACTCGACTGATCGATCTTGAGGCGGCCAAGTCGTGGGCGTTTCATCTCTGCGGGATTCCATTTTAGCGCCCACCTCGATGTTTTTGCCCTTATTGGCTCTGTCCTGTTAAAGGATTTTGAGGATCGGCCGGACTGCATGCACTCCCCGGGTTCAGCCCGGGTTCAGGTTGCCGCCATTACGGCCCCCACTTTGTCGTGTTGATTCGGGAAGAGGTCTTGTGGTACTCTCTCTCGGCCCGCGGCCTTGAAAACCATGTACCTTGCACAGTCTCCATTATCGCCTTTGCAAAAACGCTTCTTGAACTGCTCGGCTGTAGCGGGCATATTTTTCATTTTGTCGTTGAAAAAAATGCAGTTGGTCAAAAGTTCACAATCCCCCCTTGCTCCCCCCTTTCCATACTTTTCTTTCCTTGTGAGACCATTTTCTCCATCTTTCTGGTGGTTTCATTATTTTATCGCCTATTCCCGCATGATCTTTAGCGATTTCCCGGTTCGATCCATGTCACCCCATGGCATTCATGACCCATAAATTATACCCATCAATATAAGGACGGATGATCCCTGCTCGCCCCGCTTGTACTTCAGGGACCGGATTCAAACCGAGGAGGCAGTGCCAAATGGAATTTATGATGAAACCCATGAACAGGATCGCCCAGAGGATGTGGGATACGCTCTCTTCCTTCACCGAAGGGTGGGAGAGGGGGTTTGAAGAACGACGCAGGAGAACGGTGCTCGCCTTTTTTCTGATCATAGGCCTGTTTTTGATTTTTCCGTTCGCTTTTTTCCACCTATCTAAGGGTCGTATCTTGCGCGGTTTGATCTTATTGTCTTTGGGGATCATCCAGGGAGCTACCCTGATCTCATTTAGGGTTGTGGATCGAGTGGAGAATCTTTGCAGGGGCAATGTCCTTCTTATGGGTGCCTATTTTCTGTTCCTACTGGTTATGGGAGGCAGCCACGGATCGAGGATCTTCTGGATGCTCCTTTTCCCTCTTTTCGCCTCTTTTCTACTGGGCAAGGAGGAAGGTTTCTTCTGGAGCGCACTCACCTTTATTTTATGTCTGGTTGTCTTTTCCGGTTTGGCTTCCTTTATCGGTACGTTCCCCTATGAAAGGGAGGTGATAACCCGATTCCTGTTGGCTTATGGCCTGATAACCGCGATGAGTTACATTGTTGAGGCCGTCCGGGAGAGATACCAAGGGATGATGGAGGAGAGGGAGCTAAGGTTGGAGCGTGAAGTGGATGAGCGGACCCGTGCCGAGATTGCACTTGAGAAGTATCGCCACGAACTTGAAAAACTGGTGGAGGAACGCACTGCGGAACTGAGAGAAGTGAATGTTCGGCTGAAAGAAGAAGTCGAAGAACGGAGACACGCGGAAGAAGCACTCAAGAAAAGCGAAGCCGCATTGCAGGGGCTGTTTCAGGCCTTACCAGTCGGGATCGGCCTGGTAAAGAACCGGGTCATGCAATGGCATAACGATACCATGTCGAAAATGCTTGGTTATGAGTCCGAGGAGCTTTTCGGAAAAGACGCGCGAATGATCTATCCTGATGACCAGGAATATGAGCGGGCTGGCCGTGCCATAAGCTCTCTTGGGGGGCGGCAGAAGACGGCCGAGGTTGAAACAAGATGGGTCCGAAGGGATGGCTCGGTTTTTGACTGCCATATTAGATACACCCTGATGGAGCCGGACTCTGAAGAGCGGATCGTAATCGCTATGGCCGAGGACATTACCGCTCATAAAAAAGCCAGAGAAGAAAAGAAAAAGCTGGAGAGGCAGCTTCAGGAAGCCCAGAAAATGGAAGCCATCGGGACCCTGGCAGGCGGTATCGCCCACGATTTCAATAACCTTCTCATGGGTATCCAGGGAAATGCCTCTTTGATGCTCCTGGACCTCACCCCCGATCATCCCCACTATGAGAGGCTGAAGAGCATTGAGCAGCAAGTCCGGAGCGGATCGGAGCTCACCCGGCAGATCCTGGGTTTTGCCAAGGCAGGCAAATATGAGGTCAAACCGGTGGATTTAAACAAACTGATCAGGGACCAGAATAGAATGTTCGGCCGCACCAGAAAGGAGATCAGGATTCATGAGGACTACGACGAGGACCTCTGGACCGTGGAGGTGGATTCAAGCCAGATCGGGGAGGTCCTGCTTAATCTCTATGTAAATGCATGGCAGGCCATGCCCGGAGGCGGCGACCTGTATGTCAGTACCGAGAACGTTATACTGAAAGAGCTCGATGTCAAGGCCCGCAACCTTGATCCGGGCAGGTATGTCAAGATTTCGGTAACCGATACCGGTATCGGCATGGATGCGGATACCATACAGAAGATATTCGATCCTTTTTTCACCACAAAGGAGATGGAAAGGGGTACGGGACTGGGGCTTGCCTCTGCCTATGGGATCATCAACAATCATGGCGGTATGATCGATGTGCACAGCGAGCCGGGTAAAGGGGCCACCTTTGAGATCTATCTGCCTGCCACGGAAGCAAAAGTCATGGAGAGCGAGGATGGCGTTGCGGAAGAGAGGTTGAGACAGGGGAGCGGGACCATTCTTTTAGTGGATGACGAGGAGATGATCATTGAGGTGGGGAGGCCCATGCTGGAGGCCCTGGGGTACGAGGTCCTGGTGGCCAGGGGCGGCAGGGATGCCCTGGAGATTTACGAAGAATATGGCCACAGGATAGACATGGTGATTCTGGACATGATAATGCCCGGGATGAATGGCGGGGAGACCTATGACAGGCTCAAGGAGATAAATCCCGATATCAGGGTTCTTCTATCAAGCGGCTACAGCATAAATGGCGAGGCCAAGGAGATAATAAGACGAGGATGCACCGCCTTTATCCAGAAACCTTTCAACATAAAGGATCTGTCCCGAAAAATAGGAGAGGTCTTGTCGGGTCAGTGAAAGGAGCCTCTGCTTTACACGCTGTCCTTGATCCCTGCTAGATGCTTCACGATGTTTTTCTTGGATTCCAGGTCGTACTCGGATCTGATGCCTATTTTTTCCATGACAGGCGAGCCCCCGCCGTGCACTCCCGCGTACTGGGCCCAGCCTCCCATTGCGGAGCAGGAATAATCGGAGATAAACCTGTAGAGCCGATGCAGGTTCTCCGCCGAAACGCCCGGTTTGCGACTGAAGTATTTTTCCAGATAGGGGGCGGTGTCGGGATTCAGCCAGTCTTCCTCCGGGGGCAGCGTCGAGGGGAGCCCCCCGGCAATGGAGGCCAGTATGTCGTATTCGTGGTAGATATTGACCCCGGCCATGTATCTGCCGGTGTTGGAATAGAGAAACCTCGGGGTATAGATGCCTGAGGCGGTCTTGGTAGCCTTGGCGGCAGCCGCAATGCCGGAGGCATAGACCAGCTCGGCGATGATCATGAGTTCGGTCAGTTCATCCACGATGTGCGGAGCATTTCCCACCCCGTTATATTCCGCCACAAGGGCGGTGGCCCCGAGGATGATATCTGTTACCGCGGGCTTGCATCCGCAGTAGGAGTGGCGGTGAAAGCCTGCAAATGTGAGCGCAAGCCTCCCCGCATACTCCCATTCCCCGCACATGAAAACCCGCTCCCAGGGAACAAACACATCATCAAAGACCACTACCGAGTCGGCGACCCCGTACTGATTGTAAGGGGCCTTGAGGTCGATCCGTCTTCTTGGCGCCACGATCCGCGATATGATCTTCACGCCCTCGGCATCCGCGGGGATGGCGAACGATACCGCCCATTCACTTTCCTCTTTGGTGAGATTGCGGGTGGGGATCACTAAGTGTTCATCCACGTAAGGCCCCATGGTAATGTGATTTTTCGCGCCTCGAACCACGATGCCTTTTCCGTTTTTCTCCACCACATGAAGATAGAGGTCAGGGTCCTCCTGTTGTGATGGTCTGGCCTTCCGGTCGCCCTTCACATCGGTCATGGCCGTGCTGCCCACGAGGTCGTTGGCCTGGTAATATTTCAGGAACTCAACAAAATTGTCGAAATAATTGGTCCCTCTGTCTTCATCGATCTCTTTGGTCACCACGCCGATGGCATTCAACGTGTCCGTGGCCATGCATCGCTGCGTGCAGCCGCCCACCCTGTGGCAGCATTTCCGCTTCATTTCCTGCTGTATGTACAGGTCTTCTATGCTCAGATTGAGAGAAGTAAAGCGGTTGATCTTTTCACCCGTAAGGTGGCTCTCCGTCAAAACCAGGTCTTTGAGCTCTGGATCATTGACCGCGTCAAATGTGAACTTGAGGGTATTGATCGGAAGCTCAAGGATAGGGTCGTCTCTTCGGATCTTTCTGCCATGGGCATAGACGTTGGGCTTCATTCTTTTGAGTCTTTCCATATATTCTTCGGAACTCCGCAGGGCCATTTGAACCTCCTGTGGGCAGGGAATTTCAGGAAATCACATAGGTATATATGGTTCATCCGACTAAAGCGTACTTTCTGTGTGGAAAGTGCCGGGCTGCGGCTTCCCCCACTGATAAGTCGCGAAAATACAGCGCCCTCCCGACAGTCACTCAGAAAAGACTTTATGCCCTCTGCTGGGAATAACAGATCAACTGTCAAAGCACGGAAAACCGGATGAACCGCACATACAAACTGAAAGGGCCGAAGATAGTCGCCCCTCGGCCCTCAGGTATGGTTTGCCGCCAAGCTTGCTCGCGGTCCCGGCTACGCCAGCCAACGTTTCCTTCTATGGTAATGCTTCACATCCCGGTAGCTCTTTTTCCCTATCTCCGTAAGGCCGAGGTAGAACTCCTTTACATCCGCATTGTCCTTGAGGACCTCGGAATCCCCATCAAGCACTACTCGGCCGTTTTCCATGATGTAGCCGTACGTGGCATAGTCAAGAGCCATGGCGGCGTTTTGTTCTGCCAGGAGCATACCCACCTTTTCCTCCTGATTGAGGCGGCGGATGATGTCGAAGATCTCCTCCACCAACAGGGGCGCCAGACCCATGGACGGCTCATCCAGAAGCATAATCCTCGGCTCAGCCATTAGGGCCCGACCGATAGCGCACATCTGCATCTCGCCCCCGGAGATATAACCGGTCTTGGTATGTCTGCGTTCCTTGAGACGGGGAAAATATCTATATACCATTTCCAGGGCCTCTCTGGTCCCCTTTTTGTCACGGCCCCTGGTGTAGGCTCCGGTGAGCAGGTCATCTTCAACGGTCAGGTGCTCGAAGGTATGTCTTCCCTCCATCACCTGGATCACACCCATTTTCACCAGCTGGGGCGCAAACAGCTTGTCAACGCGCTTCCCATCAAACTCCACCGTGCCCTTGGTAACCTCGCCCCGCTCCGCCTTGACCAGGTTGGATATGGCCTTCAGGGTCGTGCTTTTTCCTGCGCCGTTGGCGCCCAGCAGAGATGCAATCTGTCCTTCGTAGACATCCAGGGAAACCCCTTTCAGGACCAGTATCACATGTTCGTAGATAACCTCTATGTTGTTGACTTTGAGCAGGGGCTCTTCTTTAGCCGCCATGATAATATTCTCCCCCTCTCTTATTACCTGAATCTTGCATGAACAATCTTGAACCCATTTCAAATATCAAACGAGTCCGTCCTTTTGGGTGACAATTATGTGGTGAGGCAGGATAACCCCACAGGTGATCACAAAATGAGAATTCATGGTACAAGATTGTCACTCGACGCTTGCAAAATTCAGGTATTACCTTGCACTTCCCTCTGGTAAACCGCCCGCAAGACCCCGGCTTACAGGGAAACGCCGGATTTGAGAGCAGGAGAAACCCTCAGTCCCTCCTGCTCCCGCCATGTGTCATGTGTCTAAAGGAATTAATCCACCTTTGAGCAGTCTCTTATCTTGATCCCTTGCTCTTTGGCATATTTTTCCGCGGATTTCTCGATCATTTTCCTGACGAAATCCTTCATCGGTTCCATGGTTTCTCCTGTCATGACCCATTTCTGGCCGTCCCACTGCTGGAAGAAGACCTTTCCTCCTCCCTCGTGGTCCGCACAGGAAAACTTAAGCGGCTGCATGAATCCCTCTGCGCCCAGTTCCTTGATCCTCTCCGCCGTAATGTTCAGGTGCTCCATGGCCCAGCGGAACTCGTCTCCTGTAAGCGGCCTGTTGCCGAACTTCTTCTGGGCGGTGCGGATGGCCTCTGTATTGATGATTCCCGCGTAGACACCCCTGTTATAATAGACCGAGCCCACACGGGTGAAGGAAATGTGCCCCTTCATCTTGCCATAGACCTTGTCAATAATACGCTGTATTACAGGAAAATTCCTGCCCACACCGTGCCAGTTGGTGCTGTAGTAACCCTTGGCAGCCGGGCCGGCAGGCAGCACGTCCTCTTCCGAGCCGCACCACCAGACACCCAGGATCCGGTTTCTGGGAAAGCCGAGCCTTGCCGCCTCTTTCAAAGGCACCGTGCAGGAGACACCCCAGTTCCTGTTGATGACCCAGTCAGCCTTGAATCTCCGCACTATGTCCATCCACTGGGCCTTCTGGTCGATGCCCGGCCATGGCACCGGGAAATGCCTCACCTTGAAACCGAACTTCTTGGCCATGGCATTCAGGATCGGCTTGGTCTCCTGCCCGTAGGGCACATCGATATGGAGGTTGGCGATCTTCAGGCCTTTCAGGTACTTTCCGATTGTCGACATGTCTTTGCCGTCCCAGCCTTCCTGCTTGGCGATCCATTTGATCTTGGCGGTATTCTGGGACCAGTAGTTGGTGGGCAAGGGGAACACCCAGGGGAATACCCGCCCGTCCGAGGCGTCGGCCCGGCCGTAGCCGCTGGAGATGACTACAATGTGATCCTTGGTGGCCTTCGGGATCAGGGCATAGGTGATTCCGGTGCTCAATGGATGGACAAAGATCATTTTGTCCTTGAATCGATTGTAGCACTCAACGCCCCTTGCAGTGTTGTATGCGGTCTCGCATTCTTCAAACACATACTTCACGCCGTTGATCCCGCCTTCCATGTTTATCAGCTCCATGTAGTCTTCCATGCCGCTGCTGAATCCGCTGCCGCCGGCGGCAAAGGGCCCGGTTCTATACGCCAGAATACCGACAAATTGGGTTGGCCCCTCCTTCTTCTTTTCCTTTGCGGCCTGGGCCTGCCCTGTGAAGGCCACCAGACTGAGTGTCAAGACCAGGGCAAAAAAGGTGTACATTAATTTTCGTCCCATGCTCCCTTCCTCCTTTCTATGAATGTTGATGGTTAAAAAGCCCACGGACACCTCAAGACTTGGTATTTAGTACCACTATTGCATCTTATTGACAATAGATAGAGTAACCGACCGGAGTGACACACGGCACGGATACCTCTGGTTAATACGGAAAAGGCCATAGACGCAATTTGTCTTTTATGGTGTGCCAGAGCCTGGCCATACCATAGGGCTCAACAATAAGGAATAGGACGATCAATCCTCCGAATATGATGGCTTCAATGTTGGAAAGTATATCGGAGGGCACCACATCCATAAAGGCCGCCAGGGAATGGTTGATGAGTATAGGCAGCGTGACAAAGAATCCGGCTCCGAAAAATGAACCGAGCACGGTTCCGAGGCCGCCGATGATGATCATGCCCATCAGGGCAAACGAGGTCATAACGTTGAATTCTTCAATATTGGCCGCCCCGACATAACAAAAGCAGAGAAGGGCCCCGGCTATTCCCGCATAGAAGGTGCTGACCGCAAATGCTATCAGTTTGTCGCGATATAGATTCACCCCGATGATCTCGGCCGCGTAGTCTATGTCCCGGATCGCCATCCAGTTGCGCCCCATCTGGCCGCGCACCAGGTTTTTGCCGAATGTCATGAATACTACCATCATGCATAACGCAAGGAAGTACTTCCTGACAGCCGTATTTATGGGCCATCCGAATATATACATCTCCGGGGCCTGTATGGTACCGAACACCCCTCCGCTGATCCATTCCACATGGACGATCACCCATTCTATGATGAACTGGGAGGCAAGAGTGGCGATGGCGAGGTAAAAGCCCTTGATCCTGAGGGAAGGGAGGCCGAAGAAGGTCCCCACGGCCGCGGTGACCACGCCGGCGCCCAGAATGCTCGGGATGAGAGGGATCCCGTAACGGCCGTAGAGTATGAATGAGGAATAGGCCCCTACAGCCATGAATGCGGCATGGCCGATGGATATCTGACCTGCGTAACCGGCCAGGATATTCAGCCCGAAGGCTGAAAGGGCGAAACAGTAAAAGGGGATGATAATATTGGTGATCAGATATTCGCTGGCAAAGAGGGGGATGACCACGAAGGCCAGGAAGAGCATCACAGTAAAGCCCCATCTGTCCAGGGGTATAGGGAAGATGGCCATGTCACTGGCGTAGCTGTCTTTGAAATTGCCGCATTCTCTGTAAAACATATGCTCGCTCCACTCTCGTTGTGTTTGTTTACACCCTTTCGATTATCTCTTTGCCGAACAGGCCGTACGGCTTGAAATAAAGGACGAGCAGGGCCAGGAGATAGGGGAAAAAGGTCTGAATCCCGCCTCCCACATACGGCCCTATGAAGACCTCTCCCAGGTTCTCTCCCGCCCCCACGATGAGGCCTGCAATAATAACGCCCGTGATGCTGTCTATCCCGCCGATTATGAGCACCGGCAAGGCCTTCAGGGCAATAAAGGAGAGGCTGTACTGGACCCCGAGGCGGGTACCCCAGGCCACCCCGGCCACGGTGGCCACAACCCCCGCAACAATCCAGGTAATGGTCCATGCCTTGAGCAATGGAATACCCACACAGAGGGCCGCTTCATGGTCATCGGATACGGCCCTGAGCGCCCTGCCGTTCCTTGTCTTTTGAAAGAACCAGACCAGCCCCACCACCAGCACGGCGGCCACCGCGGTAAAGAACAGGTCGAACGAACTGATGAATATCCCTGCCACTTCATATGTGTTGTCAGGTATGCCGAGATTAAGCCCTTTGGCCTGGGTGCCGTAAATGGACTGACCGATTCCCTCCATAAGGTATGTGACGCCGAAGGTGGCCATGAAGAGCATGAGCGGAGGGCGGTTCACAAGGGGCTTGAGGACCACAAAGACAATGGCGTACGCCCAGATGGTCATCACGGCCACGGTGCAGAGGAGGGCCAACCACAACGGTAGATGCATGTACTGCTCCAAGAAACCGTAAAGGGCGAGGCTGGCAAAGAGACTCATGGCCCCTTGGGCCATGTTAAACACATCCGACGCTTTGAATATAAGGGCAAATCCAAGCCCCACCAGGGAATACATTATGCCCGTCATAAGCCCGTTGACCAGCACCTCAAAAAAGAAAGTCATGCGAATACTCCTTAAAGATTCGGGAAATTTTAACGTTTTTTGTTTCAGTGCTTCGGCAATCAACCTCCTGCGGTTCCCAGGTAGGCGCGGATCACCTCGGGGTTTGCCTTGATCTCCTCAGGCGTGCCTTCGGCGATCTTTTTGCCGAAATCAAGCACCACGATCCTATCGCATATATCCATAACCACGCCCATATCGTGTTCGATCAGGGCAATGGTGTAGCCCAATTCTTCGTTGGCATCCAGAACGAAGCGGGCGATATCCTCTTTCTCTTCCAGGTTCATGCCCGCCATGGGTTCATCGAGGAGCAGGAGCTTGGGTTCGGAAGCCAGGGCCCGCGCCAGTTCAACCCGTTTCCGCAATCCGTACGGCAGCATGCTTGCGGGGGTCTTGCGGATGTTCTCGATCTGGAGGAAATCGATGATCTTTTCCACGGCCTCCCTGTGCTCGATCTCCTCTTTCTGGCTGAATCTCCAGTAAAGGGCCTGGGAGAAAAGATTGGAATGCATCATCATGGTCCGGCCTATCATGATGTTTCCCAGGACCGACATCCCTGTGAACAGAGCGAGGTTTTGAAAGGTCCTGGCAATGCCCTGGGCCGCAACATGGTTCGGTTTCATGTGCCTGGGCCGCTCCTTTCCTTCGAAAATGATGCGGCCCTTGTCAGGCTTGTAAAAGCCGTTGAGGATGTTCAACATGGTGGTCTTTCCGGCGCCGTTGGGCCCGATGATGGCCATGAGCTCGCCGGGATAGATCTCCAAACTGACCCCGTCCAAGGCCTTCAGGCCCCCGAAACTGATGTGTATGTCTTCCGCACGGAGTAGGGGTTCTGGTTTTTCGTTCATGGCGTATCTTCTCCCTCAATATGTTTCTACATCACGGATCCTGAGATTGGCTCTCATTGTTGTCGTCCGCCCGTCCTCGTAGGTGAATGTTGCTTCCACATGCACGCTCTCCTGACCCTCCGTATAGAGCGCCTCTATGAGTTTGCCGTATTTCTCGGCGATGAACCTTCTCCTTACTTTCCTTGTCCGGGTTATTTCGCCGTCATCGGGGTTCAGCTCCTTGTGCAGCAGGAGATAGCGCTTGATCTGGGAGTTCTTTAGCTTGGGATCCTCGCTCAGGCTC
The DNA here is from genome assembly GCA_029933075.1 of Deltaproteobacteria bacterium. Taxonomy (GTDB): domain Bacteria; phylum Desulfobacterota; class DSM-4660; order Desulfatiglandales; family Desulfatiglandaceae; genus JAOZOW01. The sequence continues at coordinate 18,335 of JAOZOW010000018.1, forward strand.
TTGTTTACCCGGAGGATTTCGTCGTAGATGAGGTCGTATATCTGCGGCTTTTGCGCCAGGTCCGTGTAGCTTGTAAAAGCAATGTGGCGCCTCTCCGCCCAGTTGGCAACGGCGCCGTAGTCGATGTCGATAAAAACCGCCACGTACTCCCTGTCCATCCCGTGGGCCACCGCTTCCTTGATGAAAGGGCTGAACTTGAGCTTGTTCTCGATGTACTTGGGGGCGAACATGGTGCCGTCTTTCAGTTTGCTTACATCCTTGGCCCGGTCAATGATCTTGAGGTGACCGCGCTCCGTCATATATCCTGCATCGCCGGAATGGAGCCATCCGTCTTCCAGTGTCTCGGCCGTAGCTTCCGGGTTCTTGTAGTAGCCCAGGAAATTCCCGGGGCTCTTGTAGAGCACTTCGCCCTTTTCGGAGATCTTTACCTGCACACCGGGGGCCGGAGGTCCGACGGTCTCGGAATCTATGTCTCCATCTTTCTGCATGGATACATAGGCGGAACTTTCGGTCATTCCGTAAAGCTGCTTCAGGTTGATCCCAAGTGACCTGTAAAACTCGAATATCTCGGGACCGATGGCCTCTCCGGCCGTATAGGCGACCTTGATTTTCCTCATTCCAAGGTTATCCACCAGGGGCGCGTATATTATGAACCTGCCTATTTGGTATAGTATCCTGTCTTTGAGCGGGACGGGTTGGTTGGAGATCCTTCTTTTTTCCACCCTGTTTGCCACCTTCATGAAGTAATGAAAGGCCTTCTGTTTGATCCAGGCCGAGTCCTCGATCTTGATCATTACCTGGGTGAGAATGTTTTCCCAGATGCGGGGGGGAGCAAAAATGTGGGTGGGGCCTATTTCTTTCTGGTCGTGGGCCACCGTGGCGGTGCTCTCCGGGCAGTTGACGGTGAATCCGGCACACAGGGCCTGGCCGTAGGAGAAGATGTGATCCCCTATCCATGCCATGGGAAGATAGGCCATGACCTCTTCATTTTCGCCTAAGTTATCCCATGCCAGGAACCCTCTGGAACAATCGGCGATTTTACGGTGCGTGAGCATGACCCCTTTGGGATTCCCTGTGGTCCCCGATGTATAGGCAATGATGGACAGGTCATCCGGCTTGACGCTGTTGACCGAATCCATGAAATAGTCCGGGTTCTCTTTCCCGAATTTTCGGCCCATCTCCTGGACGTCGGTAAAGGCAATGAGCCAGTCATGCTTGTAATTCCTCAGCCCTCTGGGGTCGTCGTAGATAATATACTCAAGCCTCGGGATCTCATCCTTCAGGTGCATGAGCTTGTCGGTCTGTTCCTGGTCCTCTGCCAGAGCGAACCTGCACTCCGAATGGTCAACAATATAGTGAAGTTCCTTGTGTATGGCATCCTGGTAAAGGGGAACGGGGACGCCCCCCAGACATTGGCAGGCCGCAAGCCCCCAGTAAAGTTGTGGCCTGTTATCCCCGATAATCGCCATCTTGTCATCTCTCTTGAAACCCAAGGCGGCCAATCCAAGTGCGAAATCCCGTACCTGATCGAGGTAATCCTGCCATGAATAGGATTGCCAGATACCATAGTCCTTTTCACGAATGGCTGCTTTGGTTGGAGGGAATTTCTTGGCGTTATGTATAAGAATTTGGGGAAAGGTCATCGGGAGATCGGCCATATCCAAACCTCCTCTCCTAACTGATAATTGCCGATTAAGATCTGCGTGTTTAAAGTCCCGGTTAATTTGCGAGAAGCTGTGACTATACTTTTTTTGCTCTCTTTTTGGAAAATTTATTATCAGAAATTATCAACGACCCGGGCTCTTCAATGCTTTTTCACGCCTCTGCTGATGATCTCGATGGCGAATGCCAGGGTTGGTTTCAGGAAATCTTTTGTCGGATCGAAACCCTTCTTGGTGTCTTCCCAAAGCACCAGGCCGGCAAAAAGGCCCCACACAATATCCGCAAAGGCTACGGGGTGTCCGTTCATAAACGACCCTTCACTGACACCGTCTTCAAAGATTCCCGCAATGACCCTGAGATACTTCCGGGCCTCGTCCTTGATTTTGGAGGACAGATCAGGGGAAAGGTTCCGGAGCTCCTCGCTGGATTGGAACCGAAGGACATTGATGACATTCAGGGGATCCGACCTGTATACGTCATACAGGGCCTCCTTCAGGGCCATGATCTTTTGCTCGGGGTTCAGTTCTTTGCGTTCCCTTACGGCCTCCATCTTCTCAACCAGCACCTTGAGCATCTTGAGGTTCAGGGAGGCGAAGAGTTCATCCTTGCTCCTGAAGTAGAGGTAGAGGGTTGCCGGACTCAATTCCGCTTCTTCGGCGATGTTCTCCATGGTTGCGCCATAAAAGCCTTTTTGCGCGAATATCTTTTCGGCGGCGGCCATTATCTGGCTTCGCCTCATCTGTTTTTCACGTTCTCTTCTTTCGGCAATGCCCATGGGGAGTGCAAAGTTTTAGCGAGCGATTCCGAGTAATTATCTGAATAAAAGTCAGTTGGTATGCCCCATTCAGTTAATGGATTGTGATTTATATACTGATAAATATTTAGCTGTCAACAGCAAAATCTTTCCCTGGCCGCAACCTGGGAGGAGACAGCCATGCATGCCATCTCATAACGGCTTACAAGTCAACGTTTTCTTTTATAAATTGAATAATTTCTCCTGTTGTGGTCCCTGGCCCGAATATTTCCGCAATACCTGCATCCTTGAGTGCGGGGATATCTTCATCGGGAATGATGCCTCCCCCCAGGACCAGTACATCCTGGACCCCCTTTTCTTTTAGTAGTTCCATCACCTTGGGAAACAGGTAATCATGGGCGCCAGAAAGGATGCTCATGGCGATCACATCCACGCCTTCCTGGATCGCCGCTTCCACTATCTGGGCAGGAGTCTGCCTCAGACCCGTATAAATGACCTCCATGCCCGCATCCATGAGAGCGCTGGCCACCACCTTTATTCCCCGGTCATGGCCGTCGAGTCCCGGTTTTGCCGCCAACACCCTTATTTTTTTATCCTGCGCCATTGTTATCCCTTTCTCCTTATTTACCCCGTTATCAGCCGCGTCAAACCCGGCGGTTCTGTTCCTCGAGGGCGGGCGGTACCTATCTTCCCAGGGAATCCACCTGCCGGTATTCTCCAAACACTCCTCTCAGGACGTTGCAGATCTCCCCCAGCGTGGCGTATGCCTTCACAGCGTCAAGGATAGGGGGCAGGAGATTCTCGCTCCCCTCGGCAGAGCGCCTTAGCGCCTCAAGGGTATTCTTCACCTTATCATTGTCCCTTTCGGATTTCAGGGCCTTGAGCTTCCGGATCTGCGATTCTCTCACCGCGGGGTCAACCCGAAGGAGGTTGGCGGGCTTTTCCTCCTGGACCTGGAAGCGATTCAGGCCCACCACTATGCGTTCTTCCTTTTCGATCTCCCGCTGGTAGCGATAAGCGCTTTCCTGGATCTCGCGCTGCACAAAGCCCTGTTCAATGGCCGCAACAGCACCTCCCATATCATCGATTTTCTCGATGTAGGCCTTGGCCCGGTCATAGATTTCCCGGGTAAGCGACTCCACGTAGTAGGATCCGGCAAGGGGGTCCACGGTATCCGTCACCCCGGTTTCATAGGCGATAAGCTGCTGGGTGCGGAGCGCAATCTGCACGGCCTGTTCAGATGGCAGACAGAGGGCCTCATCCATGGAGTTGGTGTGGAGGGACTGCGTACCGCCCAGGACCGCTGACAGGGCCTGAAATGCCACCCTGACAATGTTGTTCTGCGGTTGCTGGGCGGTCAGGGTGCACCCGGCCGTCTGGGTATGAAACCGGATCATCATGGAGCGGGGGTTCTTTGCGTTGAAACGCTCTTTCATGAGTTCCGCCCACAGGCGCCTGGCTGCCCGATACTTGGCTACCTCCTCAAAGAAATCCAGGTGTGCATTGAAGAAAAATGAGAGCCTGGGGCCGAAGGTGTCCACATCGAGGCCGGCGTCTACGGCCGCCTGCACATAAGCTATTCCATTGGCCAGGGTGAAGGCCACCTCCTGCACGGCGGTTGAGCCCGCCTCCCTGATATGATACCCGCTGATGCTGATGGTGTTCCACTGTGGGACTTTCTGAGCGCAATAGGAAAAGATGTCCGTGATGATTCTCATGGAGGGCCTCGGAGGAAATATATAGGTCCCCCTGGATGAGTACTCCTTCAGGATGTCGTTCTGGATGGTGCCCCGCAGTCTTGCCGGCTCCACGCCCTGTTTTTCGGCCACGGCAATATACATGGCCAGGAGCACCGCAGCCGGCGCATTGATGGTCATGGAAGTGCTCACCTTGTCGAGGGGTATTTCCGCGAAAAGGGTTTCCATGTCCTTCAGGGAGTCTATGGCCACGCCCACCTTGCCCACCTCGCCGATTGCCATCTCGTCATCGGAATCGAACCCGATCTGGGTGGGAAGATCGAAGGCCACTGACAGACCCGTTTGCCCCTGTTCCAGGAGAAAGCGGTACCGCCGATTGGACTCTTCGGCGGTGGCAAAGCCGGCATACTGCCGCATGGTCCAATACCTGCCCCTGTACATTGTGGGCTGAACCCCTCTGGTAAAGGGATATTCACCGGGCAGGCCCACCTCGGATAGATAGTCGGCCCCTTTCTGATCAAGGGGAGTATAAAGCCTGTTGATGGCGATGCCTGAAGTATTGATAAAAGATTCTTTCCGTTCAGGCCTTTTTTTCAACTTTTCCTTTAAGCCCTCCGACCACCGCTCCACTGCTTCCCGGAGGGCTTTGTCGTCCCTGCTCTCACCCATACCTTCCTCCTGTCGCCGATATCCCCCGGCCCACAGTCTCCGCGAGAGGTCCGGGGCCGTATTTCGGCCCTTGTTTTCAATATATTTTTGCGTTCGTTACCCTTCTTTTCCTTTCCATAAGGCCGCTTGCATGAAGCGGGGATGAAGCAGGCATGAAGCTGGAGCCATCACCGGAGAAGGGGAGCAAAGAAATCGTTCCCCTTGTCGTCAATGACGATAAAGGCAGGGAAATCCCTGACCGTAATCATGAAGATGGCCTCCATGCCCAGTTCGGGATATGCCAATGTCTCCACCCGGCTGATGCATTCCTTTCCGATGCGTGCGGCCGGTCCGCCAATGGCGCCCAGGTAGAAGCCGCCGTATTTTTTGCACGCTGCCCTGACCTGATCGGACCGATTGCCCTTTGCCAGGGTCACAAGGGCGCCACCCCGTTCCTGAAAGAGGGGGACATAGGGATCCATGCGCCCGGCCGTGGTTGGTCCGAAGGAGCCGGAAGCGTATCCTTCGGGGGTTTTTGCCGGACCTGCGTAATATATTACATGCTCTTTGAAATAGGGGGGGAGGTCTTCGCCCCTTTCCAGTCCTTCTTTCAGCTTTGCATGGGCTATATCCCTGGCAACCACAATCCTGCCCGAGAGCATGACACGGGTGCCCACCGGGAGCCTGCTCAGTTGGGCGCGGATTTCATCCATGGGCCTTTCCAGGTCTATGCGCACCGCCTCCTCGTCAACGGGTTCCGGTACAGGGAGAAAGCGGGCAGGGTCTTCCTCAAGTTTCTCGAGAAAGATGCCTTCCGGGGTAATCTTGCCCTTGATGTTTCTGTGAGCGCTACAGCTTACCCCGAGCCCCACCGGGCATGACGCCCCATGCCTCGGGAGCCTGATGACCCTTACGTCGTGGCAGAAATACTTGCCCCCGAATTGTGCGCCTATGCCCAGTTGCCGCGAGATCTCAAGCAGCCGGGTTTCAAGCTCGCGGTCCCTGAAGGCCTGTCCCCCCATATTGCCTGCACCGGGAAGGTCGTCCAGGTAACCGGCGGTGGCAAGTTTTACGGTCTTCAGGTTGGCCTCCGCCGAAGTCCCCCCTACCACGAACACGAGGTGATATGGGGGGCATGCGGCGGTGCCCAAGCCTTTCATCTTCTCTTTCATGAAATCGATCAGGGTATCCGGGTTCAGGATGGTCTTGGTCTCCTGATACAGGAACGTCTTATTGGCGGAACCCCCTCCCTTGGCAATAAAGAGAAATTCATACGCAGTGCCCCTTGTTGCGTAGAGATCTATCTGGGCCGGCAGGTTGCAGCCCGTGTTTTTCTCCTCGAACATGCCAAGAGGGGCGTTCTGTGAGTAACGGAGGTTATATTTGGTATAGGCCTGAAAAATACCCCTTGAAAGGGCCTCTTCGTCCCGGTATCCCGTCCACACCTGTTGGCCTTTTTTCCCTATGACTATGGCGGTCCCGGTATCCTGGCAAAGGGGGAACACTCCTTCAGCGGAAATCACCGCGTTTTTGATCATTTCCAGGGCCACATACCTGTCGTTGGCAGAGGCTTCCGGGTCATCCACTATCTTTGAGAGCTGCTGGAGATGGGAGGTCCTGAGCAGATGGGATGCGTCCCTGAACGCGTTTTCGGCAAGCAGGGACAGGCCCTCGGGGGCGATCACGGTAATGGCGCTGTTATTGAAAGAAGCGGTGGAGACATACTCGGTGGTGAGCAGGCGGTATGGGGCAGTGTCCTTTCCGAGGGGAAACGGTTCCTGATACAAGAAATCAACCATCGCTTGAATGAACCTCCATCCGGAGCCGGGGGGCGGGCTCTATTTCTCCATGGAGAAAAGGGCGGCCTTGATGAATTCCCGGTTGAGCCGTGCGATATTCGTTATCTTGATCTCCTTGGGGCACACTGCCTCGCATTCCCTCTCGTTGGAGCAGTTCCCGAATCCGCAGGCGTCCATGGCCCTGACCATGCCTATGGCCCGGCGGGCCGCCTCGGGCTTTCCCTGGGGCAGCAGGGTCAGGTGCGACACCTTGGCGCTCACAAAAAGCATGGCAGAGGCATTAGGGCAGGCGGCCACGCAGGCCCCGCACCCGATACATGCCGCGGCATCCATGGCCTTTTCGGCAAGCTCCTGAGAGATGGGGATGGCATTGGCATCGGGGGCCCCTCCCACGTTCACTGAAATATAACCTCCCGCCTGGATGATCTTATCCAGGGGGCTGCGGTCTACGATCAGATCTTTCACCACCTTGAAGGCCCTGGCACGCAGGGGTTCCACCACTATTGTGTCGCCATCCTCGAATTTCCGCATGTGAAGCTGGCATAGGGTCATGGCCTTTTCAGGCCCATGAGGAATGCCGTTTACCACGGCCCCGCACATGCCGCAAATGCCTTCCCGGCAATCGCTGTCGAACTCGATCGGTTCTTTTCCCTCCAAGGTGAGCCTTTCGTTGACCACGTCCAACATTTCCAGGAAGGACATATGGGTTTCCACGTCCTTGACCTCAATGGTTTCAAACCGTCCCCTGTCCTCCGGACCTTTCTGACGCCATACCTTGAGAGTGATGTCGATGGTTTCCGTCCCTTGCGTCACTTGTAACTCCTTTGCGAGGGCTGCACATTCTCGAAGACCAAGGGTTCTGTATAGAGGGTGGGTTCTTTGTCTTCTCCCTGATACTCCCATGCGGCGACATGGCAGTAATTTTGGTCATCTCTAAGGGCCTCCCCTTCCTCTGTCTGGAATTCCTCCCGAAAATGCCCCCCGCAGGACTCCTTCCGGGTGAGGGCATCGCGGGCCATCAGTTCCGCAAACTCCAGGAAATCCGCCACCCGGCACGCTTTCTGGAGGCTGAGGTTATAGTCCCAGTCCGATCCCGGCACGATCACATTCTCCCAGAACTCTTCTCTCAGTTCCTGAATCATGGCAATGGCTTTCTTGAGCCCGGACTCGTTTCTGGTCATGCCGCAGTACTCCCACATGATCTCTCCTAATTGCCTGTGGAAGCTGCTGACGGTGCGCCCGCCCTTTATTGACAGGAGTTTTTTTATGCGGGCCTCGGCCTCCTTGGCGGCCTCCTCGAAAGCGGGGTGATCCGTGCCCACCTCTGACGGGGTGACATCCGCCAGGTATCCTCCGATGGTGTAGGGGATGACAAAATACCCGTCGGCAAGGCCTTGCATCAGGGCGCTTGCGCCGAGGCGATTGGCGCCATGGTCTGAGAAATTGGCCTCTCCAAGTACGAACAGGCCGGGGATGGTGCTCATGAGATTGTAATCAACCCAGAGGCCGCCCATGGTGTAATGGGTGGCGGGGTAGATCATCATCGGTCTCTCATAGGGATCGGCATCTGTAATATTCTTGTACATGTCAAAGAGGTTGCCATATTTTCTCTGAATCACCTCCCTGCCATCCCGCTTGATGGCGTCTCGAAAATCAAGGTAGACGGCATATCCTGTCGGACCCACGCCTTTGCCTGAATCGCATTCGACCTTGGTGGCCCTGGAGGCCACATCGCGGGGCACCAGGTTGCCGAAGCTGGGGTATCTCCTTTCCAGGAAATAATCCCGCTCCTGTTCGGGTATCTCCTCAGGGGGCCGCGTGTCCCCGGGCTTTTTGGGGACCCAGACCCGGCCGTCGTTTCGGAGGCTCTCGCTCATGAGAGTCAGCTTGGACTGGTACTCGCCCGTGTGCGGAATGCAGGTGGGGTGTATCTGGGAAAAGCAGGGATTGGCAAACATGGCCCCTTTCTTGTACGCCCTGAAGGCCGCCCCCACGTTGCAGGAGGCGGCGTTGGTTGACAGGTAGAAGACATTTCCGTATCCACCGGTGGCCAGGATTACAGCATCCGCTTCGTGGAGTTCAAATGCGCCGGTGATCAGGTTCCTGGCCACGATGCCTTTTGCCTCACCCTTGACCAGGACGAGATTTACCATCTCCCTGCGGGGGAACATCCGGACCCGCCCTGTTGCAATCTGCCTGCTCAGAGAGCTGTAAGCGCCAAGGAGGAGCTGCTGGCCTGTCTGGCCCCTGGCATAAAACGTCCTGGAAACCTGGGCCCCGCCGAAACTGCGGTTGGCAAGCAGCCCGCCGTATTCCCGGGCAAAGGGGATCCCCTGTGCCACGCAGTGGTCGATGATATGGTTGCTGATCTGTGCCAGCCTGTATACATTGGCCTCCCGGGACCTGTAGTCTCCCCCCTTGATGGTATCGTAAAAGAGGCGCCATATGCTGTCGCCGTCATTCGGGTAATTCTTGGCCGCATTGATGCCACCCTGGGCCGCGATGCTGTGGGCCCGCCGCGGGCTGTCCTGGAGGCAAAACGTCTTTACATTGTAACCCAGTTCGGCAAGGGAGGCCGATGCGGAACTCCCCGCAAGGCCCGTGCCTACCACGATGATATGGTATTTTTTCTTGTTGGCCGGGTTGACCAGTTTCAGGTCAAATCGGTGTTTGTCCCATTTCTCCGCAAGGGGACCGCTCGGGATTCTTGCATCGAGCTTCATGGGTTTCCTCCCTTAAGGAACCGAGGCGAGGTAGAGGGGAATCAGACCAAAGCCCGCCCCGAATATAAGGCTTACACCGATCCCGACCCGTTCCACAAAAGGCATGTATCTGGGATGGTTGGCCCCGAGCGTCTGAAAGAGACTCCAGAAGCCGTGACTGATATGGACGGCCACTACGATCATGGCGGCCACATATATTCCCACATACCACGGATTGTGAAAAGCGGAGTGCACGATCTGGTAGATGGTTCTATCGGTCCTGTCCGTGAAATGGAAATTTATCAGGTGAAACAGGACAAATCCGAGGATCATCAGGCCTGTATAGGGCATGGTGGCCGAGCCCAGGGTCCTGCCCCCTGCACGTTTTTTTACCCTGTATGAAACAGGGCGGGCCCTTAAGTTCTGGTAGAAGAGGATGGCGCCGGTCAGCACGTGTACCAGCCCCAGGATCAGGAGGATCCATTCCGCCGCGGTCACGAGGGGGCCCAGTGAATGGAGGCTTTCCGCATATGCGTTGAACCGCGCCTTGCCCCAGTAAAGGGTGAGGTTGCCGGCCAGGTGAATGCTCAGGAATCCGAGAAAACAGAGGCCGGTAACGGCCATCATCAGTTTCTTCCCGATGGAGGTCCTAAAGGTCATGATGAGCCAGCTCATTACCTTCCCCCGCCTTCCCTGTACATTATCCCCTTAACCGCTTGATATCATCCACAAGCCCCTGCACCGCGGAAGCGGAGTGCCGGAGGGCTTTTTGTTCTTCCTCGCTGAGTTTCAACTCCATTATTTCCTCTATGCCCCCGGCCCCCAACTTCACAGGAACCCCTATGAATAGGTCCCTGATCCCGTATTCCCCTTCGAGATAAGCGGCGCAGGGCAGGATCTTCTTCTTGTCTTTCAAAATGGCCTCGGCCATCTCCACGGCTGCAGAAGCAGGGGCATAGTATGCGCTGCCGGTTTTGAGCAGGCCCACGATTTCAGCGCCGCCCTGCCGCGTTCTTTCCACTATGGCCTCGATGCGTTCGGGGGGCAACAGTTCGGTTATGGGCACCCCTGCCACTGTGGAATAACGGGGCAGGGGCACCATGGTATCCCCATGACCGCCTAAGACCAGGGCATGGATATTTTCCACGGAAACCTCCAGTTCCATGGAAATGAAGGCGCGGAACCTGGCCGAGTCCAGGATGCCGGCCATACCCATCACCCTGGTTTTGGGAAACCCGGTGGTATCGAAGGCCACATGGCACATGGCGTCCAGGGGATTGCTCACGATGATCAGGATCGCTTCCGGGGCAACAGCCGCTATTTCCTTGCACACGGATTCCATGATCCCCATGTTCGTGGAGAGCAGGTCGTCCCGGCTCATTCCCGGCTTTCTCGGTATACCCGCAGTGATGATCACTATGTCCGACCCCGCGGCTTCCTCATATGAGCCACTCTGCCCGGTAACCTTGCAGTCGTGACCCTCGATGGGTGCGGCCTCGCACAGATCAAGGGCCTTCCCGGCGGGCACCCCTTCCAGCACATCCACCATCACCACATCGGCCAGCTCCTTTTCCGCGATCCGCATGGCCGTAGTGGCCCCCACGTTTCCTGCCCCAACAACTGTCACCTTCTTTCTCATGATAACGCTCCTTTTAATGGTACACGCTCGCCAGGGTTTTTCCGATTTCAGCAGGGCTCTTTGCCACCTTTACCCCTACGGCTTCAAGGGCCGCCACCTTCTCCTCTGCGGTTCCTTTGCCTCCGCTGATGATTGCACCTGCATGCCCCATGCGTTTGCCCTTGGGGGCTGTCATGCCGGAGATGAATGCGGCCACAGGCTTTTTGAATTCCCTCCTGATGTACTCCGCGGCCTCTTCCTCGGCACTCCCCCCTATCTCCCCTATCATGACCACCGCCTCGGTATCGGGGTCTTCGTTGAACATCTCCAGGGCCTCAACGAAGGAGGTACCCGTGATGGGATCGCCTCCCAGCCCTATGCATGTGGACTGCCCGATCCCCAGCCGGGTCAGTTGTTCCACGGCCTCGTAGGTAAGGGTGCCGGACCTCGAGATCACACCGACCGGACCCCGCTTGTGGATATCGCCGGGCATTATCCCTATCTTGCATTCACCGGGAGTGATTATCCCCGGGCAATTGGGCCCGATGAGTCTGCAGTCCAGAGTGCTAAGATAGTGTTTTACCCGCAACATGTCCAGCACCGGGATGCCTTCGGTAATGGTGACGATGACCCTGATACCGGCCGATGCGGCTTCAATTATGGCATCGGCAGCAAAAGGCGGGGGCACGAAGATCATGCTGGCATCGGCCGCCGTCTCCTCCACCGCCTCCTCCACCGTGTTAAACACCGGGAGTCCGAGGTGGGTGGATCCGCCTTTTCCGGGGGTCACGCCCCCCACCAGCCTGGTGCCGTACTCAAGACACCTTTCCGAATGGAATGTCCCGTATTCGCCCGTGAAACCCTGGCATATGACCGTGGTGTTGCGATCTACGAGGATACTCACCTGGATGCCTCCTCAACCGCCTTTACGGCAGCTTCTTCCATGCTGGATGCAGGTACGATGTTCATGCCGGAATTGAGGAGGATCTCATTGCCAAGCTCGGCGTTGGTGCCCTGGAGACGGACCACTAAGGGCACCTTCAGCTTGACGTCTTTGGCGGCCTCCACTATGCCGCTGGCCACATAATCGCATCTCATGATGCCGCCGAAGATGTTGACCAGTATGGCCCTGACATTCTCATCCGACATGAGGATCTTAAAAGCCGCCTTCACCTGCTCAACCGACGCGCCCCCGCCCACGTCGAGGAAATTGGCCGGTTCCGCGCCGTGGAGCTTGATGATATCCATGGTTGCCATGGCAAGGCCTGCGCCGTTGACCATGCAGCCTATGCTGCCATCCAGCTTGATATAGCTGAGATCGTACTTTGATGCTTCAACCTCCTTGGGGTCCTCTTCGTCGAAATCGCGGAGCTCTTCTATCTCTTTGTGACGAAAAAGACCATTGTCATCAAAGTTCAGCTTTGCATCGAGGGCAATGATTTCATCGCCTTTGGTGACCACCAGGGGATTGATTTCCGCAAGAGAACAGTCCTTTTCGACGAACAGACGGTAGAGACCGGAAAAGAATTTCGAGCCCTCACGGAGCTGCCCCTGGGTAAGGCCCAGCTTGTAGCCGAGGTTCCTGCCCTGGAAAGGCAGAAAGCCGATCGTGGGATCAATGAATACGCTGTGGATGGCCTCTGGCTTCTCCCTGGCCACCTGTTCGATTTCCATGCCGCCCTCGGCGCTTGCCATCATGGCGATCATTGATCTCCGGCGGTCAATGGTGATCCCCAGGTAGAGCTCTCTTGCAATATGGACACCCTCTTCGATCAGGAGCTTCTTGACCTCCTTGCCTTGGGGGCCTGTCTGGTGAGTGACAAGCCGCATGCCCAGCAGGCTTGATGCATGATCCCCCACTTCTTCAAGTGAATTTGCGACCCTGACTCCCCCGGCTTTCCCCCTTCCGCCCGCATGTATCTGCGCCTTTATAACCCATACGGGGCCGCCAAGTTCCTCTGCAGCCCGGAGGGCGTCTTCAACGCTGAAGGCGGCCCGGCCCCTGGGGACCCTGACGTTATATTGACGGAGCAACTCCTTTGCCTGGTATTCATGTATATTCATTTCAACGTGCCGAACCTCATTCAACATCTCCCCCGGGAGGCGGAGCGCCCGGAATTATCCCGGCGGGGGAAGTGTTCTGGGATAAGAGTTTATGAGAAATATCCAAGGCGCGGATGCCTTCTTAGAAATAAGCCTCTGCATTGTCTCATGGAATCAGGCCGGTGATGGACTGCCCTGACAAACAGACAGGTGCAGGCCTTTCCCTGTTTCGTGCGCCCCCCTGGTCTTTTACCCTACTGAATGGTCTGACACACCTTCTCGATGGCAGCTGCCATGGCCTCGTCTTCTCTGCGGATGTCTTCCAGGGTCTTGGGTTTGACTTCGGGCGGTTTTTCTTCCACGCCGTACTTCCATTTAAGAAACTGCACCCCCGTGGTGGGGTAAAGGGCCACGATGATCAGATCGTAATCGTCTTTTATGAGGTCGCCTCCCTTTTCCCTGGCCTTGTCGAGTTCCGGCTCCAGGTAATCGGCGGCACGCCCCGTCACCGGAGTTTCCCCCCTCTTGTAACCTTTCAGGACCTTTTTCTGCACCTCGGGGTCGACGGGTGTGGGGGTCTTTCCGTAAAGGCCGAACACCAGATCTTTTACCTCGTTGGTCACCATCTTGTATCTCCCGAACAGTACGTTCAGGACCGCCTGGACCCCAACGATCTGGCTTGTGGGCGTAACCAGGGGGGGAGTGCCCAGCTCCCTTCGGGTCACCGCCACCTCCTTGAATACCTCCGGGAGGCGTTCAAGCGCCTTTGCCTCCTTGAGTTGATTGACCAGGTTGGAGAGCATGCCTCCCGGAACCTGGTGAACCAGCACGCCGGTGTCTATAACGGACATCTTGTGTTTGGCAAGATAATCCCTGTACTTGGGCGCTACGGTTTCAATGTAATCCCCTAATTCCAGGAGGAGGTTGAGATCGAAACCAGGGTCGCGACTGGTGCCGTAAAGTGTTGCCACAAGAGGCTCCACTGCCGGCTGGGATGTCCTCAGGGCAAAAGGGGCCAGGCAGGTGTCCACGATATCGACCCCTGTCTTGATTGCCTCCAGGTATATCATGGAGGCCATGCCGCTGGTGTAATGTGTGTGCAGGTGGATGGGAATCGTTATTTCTTGTTTGAGGGTCTTGACGATTTTCGCTATGTCGAAAGGCGCCATTATTCCGGCCATATCTTTCAGGCAGAGGGTGTCCGCGCCCATGTCTTCCAGTTCTTTTGCTTTGGTGCGGTAATATTCCAGGTTGAACACCTCTCCTCCCATCCGTCTTTCCGTGAGCGAGTAGCAGATGGTGCCCTGAAAGTGCTTGCCATTGGCCTTTATCCTTTCCACCACCGTCTGGAAGTTCCGGAAGTCGTTCAGGGCATCAAACACCCGGAATATGTCAATGCCCACCTCGCAGGCCTTGTCCACGAATAGCCGCGCCACGTCGTCGGCGTAATTCCTGTATCCTACGAGATTCTGGCCACGCAGGAGCATGGAAAAAGGGGTCTTTTTAATGTGTTGCTTCAACACCCTGACCCGTTCAAAGGGATCTTCCGCCAGAAACCGGTGCATGCTGTCAAATGTGGCGCCTCCCCATACCTCCATTGCCCAGAAGCCAACGCTGTCCATCTTTTCGGCAATGGGCAGCATGTCCTCGGTCCTCATTCTGGTGGCAAGCAGCGACTGGTGGCCGTCTCGAAAAGTATTGTCCTGGATCTTAATGGGGTTCTTTTCTCCCCCTTCCAAAAATTCATCCATGGTAAACCTCCATCCTTAAAGTTCTTAAGAACCCCCATGTGCATCCAGGGATCCTAAACAGGAAAATTGCCTATATCACTTCCCTTATTTCCTTGCAATCTAAATCCGGTAGCAGTGACATTCCAGCCGAAGAGGAACTTGGGTGAACGGTATTCAGTATCTGTTTTCCATTCATTTTGTATGCCGGGGTTTATAAGTTAATATTTATTCAGGTGTCAAGGCAAAAAAGGCCCCCTTTTGTCTTGACACCCACAAGCATCTTTATAATGCTCTGTTTCCGTTAAATGCCACTAATTTGCCCGTATGATCACAGGGAGGGATTGAGGTATGACGATGCAGGACAGGGAAAGACCGGCGCTGCTGGTGATCGACATGGTCAGGGACAACTTTGATGAAGGGAGGAACCTGCCCATCACCCCATTTGCAAAGAGAATCATCGACCCTATCAACCAGCTGATCGCCCGGTTCAGGCAGGAGGGGTGGCCCATTGTGTTTGCAACGGATGCGTTCCACGCTCAGGACTTCATCTTTAAAGGCTCCATGAAGCCCCATTCCCTTGCGGGGACCGCCGGGGCCGAGGTCATAGACGAACTGGACCGAAAACAGGAGGATTACTGGATGCCGAAACCGAGCCTTTCCGCCTTTTTCAGGACGGGACTGGACCTGTGGTTGCGGCGCAGGGGCGTAACACTGTGCGCGGTTTCCGGCATAGCCACCAATTTTTGCGTCCTTTTAACGGTAATGGATGCCGTCTGCAATGACTTCAAGGCGGTGCTCCTTGAGGATTGCACGGCCGCATCGTCCGAAAAGATCCACGAGCAGGTCCTGGGGGTTTACCGCCGCAACCCCCTGTATCCCCTGCTCAGGATCCAGTCGTCCCGCGACCTGATGAGAGACCTGCTGGGCCATGGGGTCCCGGCAGGGGATCGTTGATCATGGAGGGGGAAATGCCATGCTACCGAATTTCCAAAGAACCTGCCGGTTGAGCGCTCTCCTTCTCCCTGTACTCATACTCCTCGCTGGGGGCATGGTCGCCCAGGGCGCACAGGGGGATAAGAGGCCTGTCATTGAAGTCAGACCGAAGAGTCATACTTTTCCGCCCGTATTTGAAGGTGAAGCGCTTTCCTACGCCTTTACCGTATTGAACAAAGGAGAGACAGATCTCCATATCAAAAAAGTGACACATGCCTGAGGCTGCTTCGTGGCCCGCTATGACAGGGTCATACCTCCGGGCGGGAGGGGAAAGGTCACCTTCAGCATCGATACCGGCACGGTCAGGGGAGAGTTCGAGAAAAAGGCCGCAATCTGGTCCGACGACCCTGAAAATGGTGTCCTGACCTTGATCCTCAAGGGCCAGGTGAAGCCGCATATCCTGATAGAGCCGGGCGGCTATGTCTCACTGTGGGGCGTGAAGGGCAGGGTGCCGCAGGAGAGCCTCACTATCATAAACAACCACAAGGAGCCCCTGAAGATAACGGGCATTGATCATGACCTGGAAGGAAAGATCAGGTGGCGACTTGAGGAGATCATACCCGGGTACAGGTATCGGCTGAAAGTGGAAGACATATCCGGGAGGGCAGGGGAGTACGCCGGGCATCTCATCGTACGCACTGACAACCCCCGAAAGCCCAGGCTGGTGATCATCGTCAACGCCACCGTAAACCCATACTAACCTTTCTGCGGGATCCCCATCAGTGCCTTGGCCAGTTTGATCTTTTTTTCCAGCTCTCCTTCCCTCAGGATCATGATCCTCTGTGCCTGGGGCGAGCCTGCTCCGTGCATGGATTCGACCAGGGCCGTGCTCCCGGTCATGGCCTCGATAAGGCGTGAGATCTTCATCCGGTGCTCGGTGGGGATCCCCGCCACCCCCGAGAAATACTTCCTCACGAGATGACCCACCTCTTCGCTCTCCAGGTCGTACTGGCTCGGGAGGGTGGCGAGAAGCCCCCCTGCAAGATCCACGGCCAGGCGGGCTACCTCGAAGTGGAAACGGGTCACGTTCTGCTTGCATACGTTGGCGAGCATTGTATCCACCATATAAGCGCCCGAGGGGGTGGGCCACCCCTCCGCGGAGCAGGCAATGGAGGAGCTGTAGAGGGTTTCGTTCAGGTGGATCATTTCCGTGATCTTGTCCTTTACATGGGAGGCCTTGGAGGTGCCCTGTATCTGGGTGAGATAGCTCACGGCACCGGTCAGTACATCCATCAGCCCCGTCTTGCAGGCCCCGTAATTGGCCCGATGATGGGCGGCAAAGCGATATACCAGGGTGCCGGTGAACTCTGTCTCGCCGTCCATGAAGACCCTCTCTTTGGGCACGAACACATCCTCGAATGCGATGACCGCTTCCCCGCCCACGGCCCCGAAAGAGGGCGTGCCCGAATCGATGCGCTCCTTTTTGTCGCGACGGTCGTCACTTGCCTGACGGCCGAATATCATCGTGACCCCGGGGGCGTCCACCGGCACCGCGCAGACAAGGGCGTAGTCTCTTGCGTCCTCGCGCATGGCCGAGGTGGGCATTATCAGTATTTCGTGCGAGTTTACCCCTCCTGTCATATGGAGCTTCGCCCCCCGGATGACAATGCCGTCATCCCTTCGCTCCGCCACATGAACGTACTGGTCGGGGTCGGGCTGGTCCGCAGGTCCCTTGGAACGGTCCCCTTTTGGGTCGGTCATGGCGCCTACCACCATCAGGTTCTCATCCTGGATGTGCATTAGCCAATCCTTAAAGCGGTCCAGATAGCTGGTCCCATGTTTTTCGTCTATCTCGTAGGCTACGGAGTAGACCGCATTGATGCCGTCGCACCCGACGCAGCGCTGGAAGCATGTGCCCGTCTTCTGCCCCAGCACCCGGAGGAGCTTGATCTTCTTTATCAGGTCATCCACGCCCTGGTGCACATGGGTGAAACGACTGATGGTCCTGCCCGTCAGGTGAGAGGTGGCGGTGGCAAGTTCGCGATGCTCATGGTCGCTTGCCAGGGCATAAGTCATGGCCGCGGCACGGACATGCGGCGCCGTGGCAGGATGCCTTGTGACATCCTCGATTCTCTTTCCCTTAAAATAGACCACGGGCTTGATCTTTCTCAGACTCTCCATATATTCGGCGCCGTTTTTCAATTTCATGATATAATCCTTTCTTTGATAATTGCTCCTGATTTTCACCCTTCTCTTGTCACCATTTATAGAACCTTTACTCATTCTTGGCAACTTTCATCATTTCCCCTAACGGGCCTTGCTCAATCACCCTTCCATATACCGTTTGACTCCGCCTCGCCCCATT
>JAOZOW010000018.1:36385-39875 GCA_029933075.1 Deltaproteobacteria bacterium
ACTGTCTGACCTTCTTAATCTTTTCGCGCGGAACAGGCATCAACGTTACAAGGGCCTTTGAGGAAAGCAACTCTTCTTTCCCCCTCACATCAAACACCTCGGATTCGGCAATTATGATCTGGCTGCCCTCCCTGATCACCCGCGAGCGGCACACAAGGGAATCCCCGTAGGCGGGTCTGAGAAAATTGATCTTGAACTCGATTGTAAGTATTTGAAATTGTTCCTCCACGGTGGTAAATGCGGCATACCCTGCGGTATGATCAGCCATGGTCGCCATAACCCCGGCGTGAATGAACCCGTCCTGCTGCCTGTGATGCTCCTCGATCCTAATCCGTGAGTGGAAAGAGCCCCTCCCCACCGCCTCTCCCCTGAAACCGCAAAAACCGATAAAACCTCGCGAATAATCCTTTTCAAGAAAGGCCTTTCTCCGGCGGGATATCATCTTGTCCATGTGACCCCCGTTGAACTCCTTTGCACGTGAAAAGCGATTGAATGCCTCCTGAAATCCCTTAGAAAATAGCTCGATACACCCTTGCTGATCAATCACTTTTTGGTTGACGGGGCATGAAAGCGATGTAATCAATACAGCACTCCACAGGAGCAGATGCAAAACACCATTTTCCGGGTGACATTTCGGAAATAGAGCAGGGGGTGGGCAATGATTGTACCCGCAAGTATTCGCACGAGGATTGACAGCGCCCTGGGAGTGATTGCTTCCGACATGGTCATCAGGGGCGGGACACTGATGGATGTCTATACGGGCCGTATGCTGCCCGGACGATTTGTTGCGATAAAGGACGGGTGGATCACATATGTGGGCCCGGAGGGTGAACACTGCATCGGCAAGGAAACCAAGGTAATAGATGCGGGTGGCAGGGTCCTTTGCCCCGGTTATATTGATGCACATACACATCTCATAACGTACTGGAACATGGCCGATTTCCTGTCTTACGCCATCCCGTGCGGTGTAACAACCCTTGTCACCGAATCGGAAAGCTATGCCTTTGTTGCCGGGGCTGTAGGGTTCAGGGCATTTCTGGATCAGATCAGGGACAGGCCCATAAACATATTTGCCCTCATCCCGCCTATGGTCTGCCTCAGCCCCTCCCTGGCACCCAGGTTAATAACCGCTCAAGAGGTCAGGGAGTTCCTTGAAGATCCTAATGTCATCGGCCTGGGAGAGTCTTTCTGGCAGGGGACCATCGCCGCGGATGAGAAGCGAATCCTGGAATTGATCACGGCTACCCTGGAGGCTGGCGGCTCTGTCGAGGGCCACGGAGCCGGGGCGTATGACAGGAAACTTGCGGCATATATTGCAACGGGGGTCCAATCATGCCACGAGGCTGTCTCAACCGATGATGTGCTTTCTCGCCTGGAGCATGGACTGTACGCAATGATACGTGAGGGGGATATCCGCCGTGACCTGGATATCATCGCACCCCTCAGGGGCGCCATTGATATCAGGCGGCTTATTCTTGTCACGGATGGGACAAATCCGGGGCTGCTCAAGGATCGCGGCTACCTGGTGGATGTGATACAGAGGGCCGTGGACATGGGCTTTAGGCCCGTGGAGGCCGTCCAGATGGTCACATTGAATCCGGCAGAGCACTTCGGACTCGATCACCTAACAGGCGGGATCGCACCGGGGCGTCTCGCCGACATCCTGATCCTGCCCGAAGAAGGGATCATGATGCCTGATGTCGTCATCTCGCGGGGCAGAATCGTGGCAGAGCGCGGAGAGGTAAGGGCCGATCTGGTCTACAGGCCCTATCCCGAGTTCCTCCTCAATACGGTCAGTGTGGAGCCTGTCTCCCCCTCGGACCTGGCCATTGCCGCAAATGATCGGGGGGCCGGGGTGCTGTTGAGAACGATCGATATTCAGCCAGGGGGTCTTGTTACCAAGGAGGGAAAAGCGGCTCCAAAAATCGAAGGCGGAAATTTTGTCCCTGATCCTGAACGGGATCTCCTCAAGATCGTTTTCATTGAAAGGGTAAGCGGGGAAGGGAAAAGGTTTGCGGGCTTTATACGCGGCTGGGGGCTCAAGGAGGGCGCCGTTGCCACCACCCTTTGCTGGGATTCGGCAGCGATCGTGGCTGTAGGCGCCAATGACACTGATATGGCTTTGGCCATTAACAGGGTGATTGAGCTCCATGGAGGGACCGTGCTCTGGGTGGGGGATCGAGCCCGTGTGGAGATCCCTTTTGAGGTAGGGGGCTTTATTTCCACGCTGAAGATACCCGATCTGGCCGCGAGAATGGATTCTTTTAAAAAGGCCGTGAAGGGTTTGGGCTGCAAACTCCCTTTCGCCCACCTGACCCTTAATGTCCTAACCACAGCGGCAATCCCCTTTATCAGGATGACGGAAAAAGGCTATTACCGCTTCAAGGAGAACGATTACGCCCCTCTCGTGTCCCAGGAGCCCCTCTCCCCTAAAGTATGAGGGTTGTTTCCATCCGATGAAGGCCTGACCTTGATTAATGAGCTAATTTTATATAACATTACCTCAATCTTCTTAATAAAGCCTTTTAACCTCTTCAGGAGGGAGCATAAAAGCATGTCCGCCAGGCCCTGTTAGGCGGTTTTACCTTTCGAAAGGAGCATCCTAAAGACATTATGCCGGAAAATCTCTTGCATGGACCTGTGTGCAAAGAGCTGTTCATTCACGACTTGGGCGACATTGAACGCCGGGGTTTTCTCATCGCCAGCACTCACGTACACGGGCTGAGATTATTCATGCGGCGGCTGGCCCCCAAGGAGCGGGCTGCGGCCCGTCCGGTCCTTTTTGTACACGGTGCAACCTTGGCGAGCTACCTCTGGGATATTGCAGTAAACAATCCCCGCCCAGAGGGCGGGGATTGTTTACTATATGGAGGCGATGGCATGAAAAGCACACGAAAAAGGAAGACCCCTGAGATAGTTTTCCGTGAAGGCAAGCCAACAGCAGTCATCCTGGATATTAACGAATACCAGGAAATGTTGGAGCGCCTGGAAGATATGGAAGACCTGAAATTGTTGGAAAATATGAGGAGGAAGCCCCTCAGGTTCAGGAGTCTTGATGATTTTCTGAAGGAGTACACCCCCGGTGTATGAGGTACTTCTTGAACGGAGGGCCGAACGGGACCTTAAAAAACTATCAACGGATTTGTTTGATCGTATTATTACCCACCTTAAGGCTCTGTCTGAAAATCCCAAACCTCCGGGTTGCCGTAAGATTACCGGATCAAAAAGTGACTGGCGCATCCGGATTGGAGACTATCGTATAATTTATGAGATTGAGGCCCGAAAAAAGGTTGTAAAGGTAATGCGGATCAGGCATCGAAAGGAAGCCTCCCTCTTTTCCTTTTGACCCCTCGATAGCTTTATGTTGGGGATGCATATTATGGTGATGAACCTCTGATCCCCTATTGTTCCTGGATTCTGAACCGCCGCCCAAAAACGAATTTTCCCCAAACACTTTGACCGTATCCCCGCCTTCCAGGCAGGTGTCAAA
>JAOZOW010000071.1 GCA_029933075.1 Deltaproteobacteria bacterium
GAGGGTGGCAGGACCGTGGGTGCCGGTGTCATCAGTGAAATCATAGAGTAGGAGATATTTACGGTATGCGCGATATAGTGACATTGGCCTGCGAGGCGTGTAAGAACCGTAACTACACCACTACGAAGAATAGGCGAAAGACGCCAGACAAGCTGGCTTTCAAGAAATATTGCCCATTTTGCAGGACTCATACGCTACACAAGGAGACAAAGTAGCAGTATTAGTAGGATATGCAGGCCAGTAGCTCTAACGGTTAGAGCACCGGACTCCAAATCCGGGTGTTGGGGGTTCGAATCCCTCCTGGCCTGCCATTTTGTGCGCTGGGCTTTTGGTGAAGCGGAGCACATGAAACTTGAGATTCCGTCTGATGTGACCCCTGATCTGACAAGTAGATGAAAAAGCAAAAACAGAAATCCAAAAAAAAGAGGAGTTCCAGGAAGAAACAGACCGCTCAGAAGAAAAGTCAGGTCACAAATGCAGGCGCTCGAACAGCAAGGGTAGATGAGGGCCAGACACAGAAAAAACCCGATAAGCAGAGGGCCGATAGGCCTGTTTCTCGAAAGGCTCCTGAAACAGCAGGGGGCGGAGACCATTTTCCCCTGAAATATATAAGTAAAGCCGCGCAGTTCCTGAGAGAGACAAGGATGGAGATGAAAAAGGTAAAGTGGCCTACTCGAAAGGAGCTGTTAGCTTCCACCACTGTTGTGATAGTCCTGACGCTCATCGTAGCCCTTTTTCTTGGTATTGTGGATTTCGGGCTCATAAAAATCATAAAACGCCTCATTGGGTGATTTTGCCCCGTATTTAATCTCGCGCAGTTAAACATCACACACGCTCAGGTGCTGGTATGGATTTTAAATGGTATATCGTGCATACCTATTCCGGCTTTGAGAAAAAGGTCAAACTGAACCTGGAGGAAAGGATAAAGAATGCCGGACAGGAGAAGTACTTTGGCCAGATCCTTGTCCCCACCGAGCAGGTGGTAGAGCTGAAACAGGGGCAGAAAAGGACCTCCTCAAGGAAGTTTTATCCGGGGTATATAATGGTTCAGATGGTTTTGACGAAAGAGACGTGGCACACTGTGAGGAGTACCCCGAAGGTGACGGGATTTGTAGGCGGAGAAGTGAATCCCACGCCCATTCCCGACGAGGAGGCGGAGCGGATTATCCGGCAGATGGAAGAGGGTGTGAGCCGACCGAAGCCTAAATATCGATTTGAAGAGGGGGACGAAGTGAGAGTCATAGATGGGCCCTTCAGCAGCTTTCAGGGGATTGTGGAGGAAGTAAGGCCCGACAAGGAGAAGCTGAGGGTGCTGATTACAGTGTTCGGACGCCCCACACCGGTAGAACTGGATTTCATACAGGTCAACAAGATTTAGCAGAGGTGGATAATGGCAAAGAAAGTGATTGCGAATGTAAAGCTCCAGGTCAAGGGCGGACAGGCCAATCCGTCCCCTCCCATTGGACCTGCGCTGGGACAGCATGGGGTAAACATCTCCGAGTTCTGCAAGGCATTTAACGCAAAGACGCAGGATCAGGTAGGGACTATCATTCCGGTAGTGATAACCATTTATGCCGACAGGTCTTTCACGTTTGTGACAAAAACGCCCCCTGCCTCTGTCCTGTTGAAACAGGCGGCAAAGATCGCCAAGGGATCCGGGGAGCCTAACCGAGAGAAAGTGGGCACGGTTACGCGAAAGCAGGTCGAAGAAATCGCGAAGGTCAAATTCGAAGACCTGAATGCCTACGACATACAGGGGGCGATCAAGATTATCGAAGGAACCGCGAGGAGCATGGGAATCACCGTCAAGGAATCTTGATTGAAAGGGAAACAGAGAGATGGCGAGGCGAGGGAAAAAATACAGAGAAAGCGCTCAGAAAATCGACAGAACCAGAAAATATAACTTTGAAGAGGCGGTGCAACTGGCACTTGACTGCTCTTATGCCAAATTCGACGAGGGTGTGGACCTCGCAGTGAGACTGGGTGTTGACCCGAGGCATGCCGACCAGATGGTTAGGGGCACGGTTGTTTTGCCTAACGGCGTCGGGAAAAAAGTCCGGGTGGCGGTCTTTGCAAAGGGAGAGAAAGAGAAGGAGGCCCAGGAGGCGGGTGCCGATTTTGTGGGCTCCGATGACCTTGTAGAAAAAGTACAAAAGGGGTGGCTTGGATTCGATAAGGCCATTGCCACGCCCGATATGATGAGTTCCGTGGGAAAATTGGGACGTATCCTAGGACCGAGGGGAATGATGCCGAATGCTAAACTGGGAACGGTGACATTTGATGTGGCCAAGGCCGTGAAGGAGATTAAGGCGGGAAAGATAGACTTCAGGGTGGAGAAAGCAGGCATTGTTCATGCGCCCGTGGGCAAGGCCTCATTTGGTGTAGAGAAACTGATCGAAAACATCGCCGCCTTTATGGATACGATTTTGAGATTGAAGCCCCCCTCCAGTAAAGGCACTTACCTCAGGAGCATCGCCATTTCTACAAGCATGGGCCCGGGAATCAAAGTTGATCCGGCGTATGTAAAGGACCTTTTGAGTCAATAACGGGATAATCTACGGGTTAAAACTCCGGACAGATAACACAGCAGTAAAATATGCCCGTAGCGCACACATTTCAGTCAAAGACAGTAGGTGCCCAGGCACCCGGGCATTCGGCACCGGGTGAGGATAGGCTTAAATGGCACAGCCTACCGAGACTGAGTTTTTCGGGGTTTTGCGTCTCGCATCTCTGCCTTTGACATATTCGTCAAAAGGAGAGGAGGTGAATATGCTGAGAGTAGAGAAGAAAGAGTTTGTGGCCAAGCTTCATGAACGGCTTGAGAAGGCACAGGGCACGTTCCTGGTTGAGTACAAGGGGCTCAATGTGGAAGCTATTACTCGACTGAGGAGAGAGTTGAGAAAAGTGGACGCAGAGCTCCAAGTGGTGAAGAACAGACTGTTGAAGCTGGCCAGCCGGGAGACACCAACCGCATTGATAGAGGAGCACATGCATGGGCCTACAGCCATAACAGTCACCCGGGAGGATCTGGCCGGGCCTGCAAAAGTCCTGGTGGAATTTGCCAAGGAATTTGATCAATTGAAGATCAAGTGTGGCCAAATTTCTGGCAAGGTGATTGATTTGAGCACGATTAACAGACTTGCGGAATTGCCTGGCAGGGACGTGCTTTTGGCGCAGACCCTGTCCGCCATGCAGGCCGTTCCTGCGTCTTTCGTTCGGGTGTTGAACGGCCTTTTGTTGAAACTGCTGTATGCCTTGAGGGCCATTGAAAAGCAAAAGGGGGAAACCGCCTGAGGCGGAGCCTTAAATAACGGAGGTTAATTAGAAAAATGACAGCGAATATTAGTAAGGAAGATGTGATTGAATTTATTTCCAATATGAGCGTTTTGGAACTTTCGGAATTCGTAAAGGAGCTGGAAGAAAAGTTCGGCGTGAGCGCTGCAGCCCCTGTTGCAATGGCAGCGGCGGCACCGGCCGGGCAGGCCCAGGAAGAGGCGGCTGAGAAGACAGAATTCGACGTGATCCTATCCTCTGTGGGGGACAAGAAGATTCAGGTAATCAAGGTGGTACGCGCCATTACCGGCCTGGGCCTTAAAGAGGCCAAGGCAGTGGTGGATGGTGTCCCCAGCCCCGTGAAGGAAGGGGTTTCTAAGGAGGAAGCCGAGGAGATAAAGGGACAGCTTGAAGAGGTGGGTGCAGGAGTAGAGATCAAATAGCTCTAACTTCCACCCATTTCACAGGGAATCAACGGTTTTATTTGGGAGACCCGGGATCCCCCCGGGTTCTTACGGCAGCGGGCAATAAGAATAAGGGAGATACCATGCCGGCAAATGAGGATGTCAGCAGACGAATAAGGCGAAACTTTGGGAAGATCGACAAAATCATCGATATTCCCAACCTGATAGATATGCAAAAACGTTCATACGAACGTTTCCTGCAAATGGATGTGCCCCCTGAAAGGCGAGAGGACGTGGGGCTTCAGGGGGCGTTTCATAGCGTTTTCCCCATCCATGATTTTGCAGGCACGGCCTCCTTGGAGTTCGTCAAATATACATTTGAAGAGCCCAAATATGATGAGGAGGACTGTCTCAATAAAGGGATGAGCTATGAGGCCCCGATCAAGCTGACCGCCCGTCTTGTGGTTTTTGACACGGACAGCCTGGACGGGACCAAAAGCATCCGGGACATAAAGGAGCAGGATATCTATTTTGGCACCATTCCCATGATGACCGGGAGGGGGACCTTTATTATCAATGGGACGGAGAGGGTTGTGGTCAGTCAACTTCATCGTTCCCCGGGGGTCTTCTTCGATCACGATAAAGGCAAGACCCATTCCAGTGGGAAGCTTCTTTATTCGGCGAGGATCATCCCCCTTAGGGGCTCCTGGCTTGATTTTGAGTTTGACCCAAAAGACCTCCTTTATGTACGGATCGACAGGAGAAGGAAGCTGCCGGTGACCATTCTGCTCAAGGCCCTCGGGTATTCCGCCAAAGATATTCTTCGCGAATTCTATGCGACCGAGGTGATCGAGATCGGCAAGCAGGGTTGTTGGCGGAGGGTCGATCTGGACAATCTTTATCAGAAAAGGATCGCCAAGGATATCGTGGACCCGAAAACAGGGAAAACCCTGGCCAAGAAGGACGAAAAGTATACCAAGCGGCTGCATAAAATTTTGACTGCTGCGGGGATTGACCGTATACCCGTAGATCTGGAACACGTTGCAGGCCGTGTTGTCGCCGAGGATCTGGTGGATCCAGAGACAGGAGAGGTCCTGGCTGAGAGCAATGAAACATTGACCATGGAAGTCCTCGCAGCGGCCATAGAAAAGGGCATCAAAGAAGTAGAATGTCTTGTACTGGATGCCCAGGGAGTGAGCACCAGCATCAGGGATACCATGATGCTGGACAAGATCAGCGCCCACGATGAAGCCATCCTGGATATTTACAGGAAGATGCGACCCAGCAGCCCCCCAACCCAGGAGGTGGCCACAAACTACTTTAACAATCTGTTTTTCAACCTCAACACATACGACCTCTCGAAGGTGGGGCGCCTCAAGTTGAACTACCGGCTCGGTCTCGATGTCCCCCTTGATCAGAGAACCCTTCGCAGGGAGGACATTCTGATAACGGTCAAGGAGCTTATTCGGCTGAAGAGTGCCGAGGCCATGGTGGATGATATCGACAACCTGGGTAATCGTCGGGTAAGGGCAGTGGGCGAGCTCCTGGAAAATCAGTACAGGATCGGCCTGGTGCGGATGGAGAGAGCCATCAAGGAAAGGATGAGCCTTCAGGAAGTAGAGACCCTGATGCCCCATGACCTCATCAATTCAAAGCCTGTCTCCGCGGTGGTCAAGGAGTTTTTCGGAACGAGTCAGCTCTCTCAGTTTATGGATCAGACAAATCCGCTCTCTGAGGTGACCCATAAGCGCCGGTTAAGCGCCCTCGGCCCCGGTGGATTGACACGAGAGAGGGCCGGGTTTGAAGTCCGTGACGTTCATCCCACACACTACGGGAGGATCTGCCCCATTGAGACGCCTGAGGGGCCCAATATCGGACTGATCGTTTCCCTGAGTACCTTTGCAAGAGTAAATGAATTCGGTTTCATTGAGACGCCCTACAGGCATGTGGAAGATGGAAAGGCAACAACTCAGATTGAATATCTATCGGCATTAGATGAGAAGGACTACCCCATCGCCCAGGCCAATGCGCCCCTTGACAGGTGGGGCAGGTTCGTGAGGGATGACGTTGCGGTACGGATCGAGGGGGAGGCCGCAAAGGTGAGGGTCAAGGATGTGAAATATATGGACGTGTCTCCAGACCAACTCGTGAGCGTTTCGGCCTCTTTGATCCCGTTCCTGGAGCATGACGATGCCAACAGGGCATTGATGGGCTCCAACATGCAGCGCCAGGCAGTTCCTTTGCTCAAGGCCAAGGCCCCTCTGATCGGGACAGGGATCGAGGGTGTCGTGGCGAGGGACTCCGGGATTTCGGTCATTGCGCGCAGAGACGGGGTGGTGGAGAATGTGGATGCCTCGCGGATCGTTATTAGGTCCAGCGGAGAGCTGGACAGCGATGAGCCGGAAGTGGAAATCTACAAGTTGATCAAGTTCAAAAGGTCCAACCAGAATAGCTGTTATACTCAAAAGCCGATCGTGAAAAAAGGTGACTTCGTAAAGAGAGGCCAGATTATTGCCGATGGCCCTGCCTCGGAGTTAGGGGAACTGGCTCTCGGGCAGAATGTCATGGTCGCTTTCATGTCCTGGGGAGGATACAACTTTGAGGACTCCATACTCATCAGTGAAAGGGTGGTCAAAGAGGATATTTACACCTCTCTGCACATAGAAGAGTTTGAAGTGGTATCCAGGGATACCAAACTGGGGAAAGAGGAGATTACACGGGATATCCCCAATGTGGGCGAGGAAGCGCTTAAAAACCTGGATGAAAGCGGCATCATCAAGATCGGTGCGGAAGTGAAACCTGGAGACGTCCTGGTGGGGAAGATCACCCCCAAGGGAGAGACCCAGCTTTCTCCAGAGGAAAAGCTACTTCGGGCCATCTTTGGAGACAAGGCCGGAGATGTCAAGGATACTTCGTTGAGAGTCCCTCCGGGCGTTCAGGGTATTGTCATTGATGCCAAAGTGTTTTCCAGGAGGGGAGTTGAAAAGGACCAGAGGAGCCTTGCAATAGAAGCGGAGGAGAGACGGCGCCTTGAGAAAGACCTCTTCGATGAAAGGGAAGTGATCGGGAGGAGTGCGAGAGAAAGGTTGAAAGAGCTGATCCCCGGTAAAAAGCTCAAGACAAGCCTGCATGACAGGGAGAGCGGCGAGGTGTTGATGGCCGCAAACAAGGCGATCAAGAAGGAAGATATTGATCGGATTCCTGTGGAGGCGTGGGCCGGGGCGGATCTGAGGGCATCCATGGACCTTATTGAGCGGGTGGAGTCTGTGGTGGAGAAATATTCCACCAAGGTGGACCGCCTGCACAGGCTCTTTCAGGAAAAGGTCGAGCGGATGAGTTACGGCGATGAGCTGGCTCCCGGCGTTATCAAGATGGTAAAGGTATATATTGCCGTGAAGCGCAAGCTCTCGGTGGGCGATAAGATGGCGGGACGCCACGGGAACAAGGGAGTCCTTTCCAGGATTCTGCCTGTGGAGGATATGCCCTATTTTGAAGATGGGACCCCCGTGGACATCGTGCTCAATCCATTGGGCGTGCCTTCCAGGATGAATGTGGGCCAGGTGCTGGAGACACATCTGGGGTGGGCATCCCGAGAGCTGGGCAGACAAGTGGGCGAGCTTCTCGAGAAGATGAAAAGGAGCGACGAGCTGAGACGCATGCTGAAGAAATGGTTCACGAAACGGGAATACGATAAGTACTTCAAATCCCTTTCCGATAAAGAATTGCGGGAAAGGGCCGGTTCTCTCAGGGAGGGACTCCCTATGGCATCCCCCGTATTTGATGGCGCCCCGGAGGAGGAGATAAAGAATTTCCTGAAAGAGGCTGGTTTACCTCTGAACGGTCAGACCACGCTCTACGATGGCAGGACTGGTGAGCGTTTTGATCAGAAGATCACGGTGGGCATCATGTACATCATGAAATTGCACCATTTAGTGGATGACAAGCTGCATGCCCGTTCCATCGGCCCCTACTCCCTGGTCACCCAGCAACCCCTTGGGGGGAAGGCCCAGTTCGGGGGGCAGAGGCTCGGTGAAATGGAAGTATGGGCCATGGAGGCATATGGCGCCGCATATTCCCTCCAGGAGTTTCTTACCGTAAAGTCGGATGATGTGGCCGGCAGAACCAGGATGTATGAAAGAATCGTGAAGGGAAACAATGTGCTGGAGGCAGGGCTTCCAGAATCTTTTAAGGTGCTCATGAAAGAGCTCCAGAGTCTCGGTCTGGAGATCCAGCTCTTTGAGGACAGCCAGGCTTAGGTGGCGGTATGAGCTGCTGGCCTGGGCCGTGTAAACCAAATCGAGGGCTGTCCGCTGTGGGACATTTATGGTCCATGTGGGGTTTGTTGGACGATTTGTCGATTTTAACCATTTAACGTGCCATTAAGGAGAGAGCCATTGGAAGAATTATACAGCTTTTTTCAAAAGCCGAAGGATCCCTCGAGCTTCAACGCGGTGAAGATTTCGCTCGCCTCCCCGGAGAAGATCAGGGAATGGTCTTTTGGAGAAGTAAAGAAACCCGAGACTATAAACTACCGCACCTTCAAGCCTGAAAGGGATGGACTTTTCTGTTCCAAAATATTCGGGCCGATTAAGGATTACGAATGCAACTGTGGCAAGTACAAAAGGATGAAGCATAGGGGAATCGTCTGCGAAAAATGCGGTGTTGAGGTAATCCAGAGCAAGGTTCGGCGGGAGAGGATGGGACATATCGAACTTGCAGCACCCGTGGCACATATCTGGTTCTTGAAGTGCCTCCCATCAAAAGTGGGCAACCTCCTGGACTTGACCCTGAAAGACTTAGAGCGCGTTCTTTACTTTGAAAGTTACATAGTCATTGATCCTAAGGACACACCTTTGGGCATGGGCACCCTTCTCACTGACGAGCAGCTTCAGCAGGCAAGGGAAGACTATGGTGACCGATTCGAGGCTGGTATCGGTGCCGAGGCCATTCAGGCCATGCTGAAGAATCTGGATCTGGACGAGCTGTCCGGATCCCTTCGAGCCGAGATGATGGGGACTCGGTCAGAGGCGAAGAGGAAGAAGCTCGCAAAGCGGCTGAAAATCATTGATGCTTTTAAAGACTCGAAAAACCGGCCTGAGTGGACCATACTTGATGTCATACCAGTACTTCCCCCCGACCTCAGGCCTCTTGTCCCTCTTGACGGCGGCCGCTTTGCCACGTCCGACCTGAACGACCTTTACAGAAGGGTCATTAATCGGAACAACAGACTTAAGAGGCTCCTTGAACTAAATGCCCCCGATATTATCGTCAGAAATGAGAAGAGAATGCTTCAGGAGTCCGTGGATGTCCTGTTTGACAATGGGCGGAGGGGCAAGGTGGTGACAGGAGCCAATAAGAGGCCCTTCAAATCGTTAAGCGACATGCTAAAGGGCAAGCAGGGCAGGTTTCGACAAAACCTGCTTGGCAAGCGAGTGGACTATTCAGGTCGCTCCGTTATCGTGGTTGGCCCTGATCTGCGGCTACATCAATGCGGGCTTCCCAAGAAAATGGCGCTGGAGCTTTTCAAACCGTTTATCTACAACAAGCTTGATGAAAAAGGGCTGGTCACGACCATTAAGAGTGCCAAGAAGATGGTGGAGCGTGAGACCCCAGAGGTCTGGGACGCACTGGATGAAGTGGTAAAGGAATACTGCATCCTGTTGAACAGGGCACCCACACTGCATCGGCTGGGAATTCAAGCCTTTGAGCCGATCCTTATCGAGGGTAAGGCCATCCAGCTTCATCCCCTTGTTTGTACGGCTTTCAATGCCGACTTTGATGGTGACCAGATGGCTGTCCATGTGCCTCTTTCTATTGAGGCCCAGATAGAGGCCAGGGTGCTGATGATGTCGACCAACAATATCCTGTCGCCTGCCAACGGTGATCCAATCATCGTGCCCAGCCAGGATATTGTGTTGGGGATCTACTATATGACCCGGGAGAGGCCCGGCACAAAGGGGGAAGGGAATTACTATTCGAGTCCTAAAGAGGTGAGGATTGCCTATGATGCCGCTGAGCTGGATCTACACGCTCCCATCAGGGTCAGGATCGATGGCAAGTTGGAAAAAACCACTACTGGCCGGGTCCTGCTCTCCGAGATCCTTCCCGAGGCGCTGCCTTTTTCCATGGTGAATAAAGTCATGTCAAAGAAGGAACTGCGTTCCCTTATAAACGAGTCCTACCGAAGGGCCGGGATCAAGTCTACTGTCATCCTGGCGGATCGGCTCAAGGATGTGGGTTACAAATATGCCACCCTCTCGGGCATATCGATTTCGATGAATGATATGGTGATCCCTTCCAAGAAAGCCGAGATCATCGAGAAAGCAGAAAAAGAGGTCAACAAGATCGATGATCAGTACATTAGCGGCTTGATCACAGATGGCGAGAAATATAACAAGGTAGTGGACATCTGGGCCCAATCCACCGAGGATGTCGCTTCAGAGATGATGAAGGAGATAGCCGAAGAGGAGGTCCCTATGGGGGTGGTGCATTTGCATGAACTGGGCCTGGAAGTGGATATGAGGTCTATCCCTACCGGCAGTCGGATTGAGTGCACGGTGGAAAATTCCAGAGCGTTCGTCAGGAAAACAGCTGAAAAGGTGAGGAAGGGCGAAAGTATTGGCTTGTTCAAGCTTGGACATGGGAAATGGCAGACCACGGTTGCTAAGACGAACAGGGAATTCGTATTATACTCAGATGGCCCTGATTCATCTCAGATCGGCTTGCGCCTGGAAAGGGCAACGATTCCGGAAGGAGGCGTTCTGAGAGCGAAAGTAAAAGAGCGCGGGAGGCTTGTAGAACTCGGTTTCAGGAAAGTCAGAAAGGGCGATGAGCTGGAGATAACGATTCTTCAGGGAGGGGATAGGTGGAGGATCAGGAATACGTCCAGCGGCGCCCGTGGCGAGGTGATGCCTCCCAGGGCGGAAAAGCCGAAGGCCGACAGCTTCAATGCTATTTTCATGATGTCGGATTCCGGGGCGAGGGGCAGCAAGGATCAAATGCGACAGCTTTCCGGAATGAGAGGGCTGATGGCAAAGCCTTCAGGGGAGATCATTGAGACCCCCATAACGTCCAATTTCCGAGAAGGTCTGACCGTGCTTCAATACTTCATCTCCACACACGGCGCAAGAAAAGGGCTTGCTGATACGGCACTCAAGACAGCCAATTCCGGTTATCTTACTCGGAGGCTGGTGGATGTAGCCCAGGATGCCGTCATCACCATGGAGGACTGCGGCACACTGGAAGGGATTTCGGTGGACGCCCTGGTGGAGGGTGGCGAAATCCTTCAGAGGGTGGGGGAAAGAATTCTTGGGCGTATAGCCTTGCAGGACATATATGATCCCGTGACAGGGGAACTCCTTGTAAAGGCCAATGAAGAGATCAATGAAGAGAGGGTGAAGAAAATCGAGGATGCCGGCATAGAGTCGGTTTTGATCCGATCGGCCCTTACATGTGAAGCAAAACGGGGTTTTTGCAAGAAGTGTTACGGTCGGGACCTCGCCCATGGCCATGAGGTGAATATCGGTGAAGCTGTTGGCATTATTGCAGCCCAGTCCATTGGGGAACCGGGGACTCAGCTGACCATGCGTACCTTTCATATAGGCGGTACGGCGAGTAAAAGGGTGGAGCAGTCCACCATTCAGCCGCGAAATGAAGGGCATGTAAAACTGGTGGACCTTAAGACCGTAGAAAATGAAGAAGGAAGCCTGGTGGTCATGAATCGTAATGGGGAGATTTCGATCCTCGGAAAAGGCGGAAGGGAGGTGGAGAGATATCCTATCATATACGGGGCCACGCTGAAGGTGAGAAACGGAGAGAAAGTCTCGCCCGGCCAGGTTCTTGCCGAATGGGATCCCTTTACCATCCCCATCTTGACCGATGTGCCTGGTACCGTGAAGTTCGGGGATGTTGTCGAGGGCAAGACCATGCAGGAAAGGCGGGACAATGTGACCGGAAAGATAAGCCGTGTAATTGTGGAATCCAAAGATCAGGATGTAAGACCGAGGATTTCGCTGAAGGATAGCACCGGCAAGACGGCCAGCCTGCCGGGAGATAGAAAGGGCAAGGCCCGGTACCCTCTGCCCGTTGGGGCCATTATCATGGTAAATGAGGGAGACAGGGTCGGCCCTGGTGCAGTCCTGGCAAAAATCCCTCGAGAAACCACCAAGACAAAGGACATTACAGGAGGTCTGCCCAGGGTGGCAGAACTCTTTGAGGTAAGGAAGCCGAAGGAGGTGGCCATCATAAGCGAAATAGACGGTGTGGTTTCTTTCGGCAAATATACTAAAGGCAAACGGAAAATGACCATCACGCCGGAAGTGGGGGATCCAGTTCATTATTACGTAGCCAGGGGCAAACATGTGAGTGTGCTTGAAGGGGATTACGTCCGGGCCGGTGAAGCGCTGATGGATGGATCGGCGGATCCCCATGATATTTTGAGGATTAGGGGGGTGAAGGAGCTGGCTAAGTACCTTGTCAATGAAGTCCAGGAGGTTTATCGGCTCCAAGGTGTGAAGATTAACGACAAACATATTGAAGTGATCGTGCGGCAGATGCTCCGGCAGGTGCAAGTGACCAGTGTAGGCGACTCAAATTTCCTGTTAGGGGAGCATGTGGAAAAGTGGCGTTTTGAAGAAGAAAACAGGAAACTGGTGGAACAGGGCAAGAAACCAGCTACGGCAGAGCCTATGCTTCTGGGAATCACAAAGGCATCATTGAGCACAGAGAGCTTTATCTCGGCTGCCTCCTTTCAGGAGACCACCAAGGTGCTTTCCGATGCGAGCATTGCCGGCAAGGTGGACCATTTAAAGGGGCTGAAAGAAAATGTGATAATGGGTCGTTTGATTCCAGCAGGTACGGGATTGCCAGAATATAGAAATATCGAAATGGGCAGCGTGGGCTAGTTGGTGCATTATCCGAAATCAGTAGATTATGGCTTGATGGAGATAGGGACTGCAGAAAAAATATTGACAAATGATATGTAAAAACATAAAAGGACCGTTTATGTGTTTTTCGGTGTTTTATCCCCGGCACTTGCGGTTAATTTGGCATTTAAATAGTTGAAAAATAAGGAGATTTTATGCCAACCATCAATCAGCTGGTCAGGAAGGGCCGCCGCAGACCCAAGAAGAAGGTGAAGACCCCGGCCCTCCAGGGCGCACCCCAGAAAAGAGGGGTGTGCGTCAGGGTATACACATCCACACCCAAAAAACCCAATTCCGCCCTGAGAAAGGTGGCGAGGGTGAGGCTTACAAATGGAATTGAGGTAACTTCATACATCCCCGGAATGGGCCACAACCTCCAGGAGCATTCAGTGGTCCTTATTCGAGGAGGAAGGGTCAAGGATCTGCCGGGGGTAAGATATCATATTATCAGGGGGACCATGGATACCACCGGGGTGGAGGATCGTAGACAGGGCCGCTCAAAGTATGGGGCCAAGAAGCCCAAGGCACTCTAAGGGCACTTTAAATTCAAGAATTGTTGAAATGTCTGTTTAGTTTCGGAGATACCTGATGCCAAGAAGAAGAATGGTCACAAAGCGGGAAGTGATCCCTGATCCGAAGTACAATAACGCGCTTGTGGCGAAATTTGTCAACAATCTGATGAAGAAGGGGAAGAAGAGCATCGCGCAATCGATCCTCTACAGGGCTTTCGAGATCATAACGGAAAGGACCAAACAGGATCCCCTGACAGTCTTTCAGAAGGCGGTAGAGAACGTGAAACCCATGGTGGAAGTAAAGTCGAGGAGAGTTGGGGGATCCACCTATCAGGTGCCTACGGAGGTTAGACCTTCCAGGAGGCAGGCACTAAGCATCCGCTGGCTCATCACTTACGCTAAGGAGCGGGGTGAAAAGACCATGGCCGCCAAGCTGGCCGGAGAGTTCATTGATGCAGCCAATGGAAGGGGCGCGGCCATCAAGAAAAAGGAAGATACGCACAGAATGGCGGAGGCCAACAAGGCCTTTGCACACTATCGCTGGTAGCGGTGTCGGACTGATCGGCGATTCCAGGTGGATTTGCAGCAAGAGGAAATGGCGCTTATTTCACGGACGATCTAAGGGAGGTTTAAGAGATGTCTAAGAAGAAGTTTGAGCGGA
>JAOZOW010000147.1 GCA_029933075.1 Deltaproteobacteria bacterium
CCCCTTAGACAGGGGTTTTTGGCGGATCGGTGGCGGGGAGACCTCCATTCCCATGTTGAGCACGGGATTGACCTTGAAGGCAAGCCGTGGCATGGCCATCTGGGGCTGAGGTTTTTGGAGAATTGCCCTTTGGGTGAAGTGCAACTCGACCACGGGGATCTTCTTCTCACGTTCTACTTGCTTGACCTCTTCTTTCCCTTCTTCCGGATGGGACGGCCGCCTTTGTCTTTCGAATCTTATCACGGTTACGGGAATAATGCTCTCCAGGTCCGCCCTTTGGGGAGACTTCTGCCCAAAGGTGGGCAGGAGCGAAAACAAGAGCATATTGACCAGTACTGAAAGCCCTGCAGCAGGAATCAATATTCCAAGCCTCGATTTATCCATTTCTCCTCTCCCTTGAAGCAGCAATGCTGACATTCTTTGCTCCTGCAAGGCGACACTGGTCCATCACCCTTATAACTATCCCTGTCTGGCTTGCCTTATCCGCCACGATTATCACCGCACCCTCCGGATTCTCGGCCAGGCATCTCTCCACATGCGCCCGCACGGTTCTGATATCTATCTGCTTTCTGTCCATAAAGATCCTTCCATCAGCGGAAACGCCTATCAGGATGTTTCCCTTCTCCTTGGGCCTTGCAGTAGAGGCCACGGGGCGCTGGACATTGATTCCTGTCTCCCTGACAAAGCTGGTGGTAACCATGAAAAAGATCAGGAGAAGAAATATCAGATCAATGAGCGGGGCTATGTTGATATCAGCGGTTTTTGTGCCTCGACGAACTGATCGGCGTATGTTAATCATGGTCCTTCTCTATATAATCCTTTTGAGGGTCATCAAAAATTCGTTGAGGCCGTTCTCAATACGATCGGCACGCCTTGAAAGAAAGGCGCTCATAAAGAGCCCGGGTATGGCCACCAGAAGACCGCACTGGGTGGTGATCAGGGCTTCCGAAATTCCACTGGCCATGCCCCTGGCATTGCCAGTTCCAAAAACCGCGATCACATTGAATGTGTTCATCATACCCGTCACCGTACCCAGAAGACCCAGCAAAGGGGCAACTGCGGCAAGTACCGCAATAAGCGCAAGATTGCGCTTTAGGACGGGCCTCTCCTCCATTGCATACTGGTCCAGGAGCTTTTGGTCCAGTTTGCTGTCCCCTGTCCGCTCCTGAACAAAACGCACCACGATCCGGGCTCGAATAGCATCTGTGGTATGTGGGGTCTGCCTGCCTTTGAGTATCTCAACTGCCATCTTCAGGTCTACATCACCCCTGCTGATCCGCCTGAAATAGAAAATCCGTTCCGCGATCACTGCCCACATCCACAAGGAGTCCAGCACAATGGGAACCATCACCGGTCCCCCCTGCAAAAAGTAATCACAGGCGTTTGCAATCAGGTCCATTTCTCAACAGCAGTTCCCATCGGCCTTGGAGAGTCGTCCTTCGTCAAGCTCCTACAGGGTCCTCTGCCTGTAAATGATATTGCTCAAGGCCACTGCCTTTTCTTCCATATCCCCCGCAATGGTATCCACACGGTGGCTCAGAAAGGCATGCATGAGCATTATGGGAATCGCAACCGCCAAACCCAGCATGGTAGTGACCAGGGCCTCAGAGATACCACCGGACATCATCCTTGGGTCCCCTGTACCGTATAATGTAATGACATGGAACGTGCTGATCATGCCTGTCACAGTGCCCAACAGGCCGAGAAGCGGCGCAATGGCGCCCATGATATTCAGAGTCGGCAAAAACCTCTCGAGGCGGGGTAGTTCCCTCAAGATTGCCTCCTGCAGGATGCTGTCCAGGGTCTCTCTTTCTTCGTCCCTGGCCTCAAGCCCTGCCTCAAGCACATTACACACGGGCCGTCCCTTTTTTTCTTGGAGTATCTTGCGGGCCTTATTCCATTTTCCCTGAGAAACCAGTTCGTTCACCGTGCCCATGATCCGATCGGTGTTGACATGAACGCTCTTCAAAAAAATGAGCCGTTCTATAACTATTAAGACCGCAAAGACTCCTATGGCCAAAATGGGCCACACAAGAGGGCCCCCGCTCCTGATCTGATCGGCCAGGCCAAGCCTGTGTGTAATCTGACGCAGGGCCGCACCGCCGGAAATATCCAGGTAAACATCATCCGTCTTCCCTTGCATATATCTCTGTAGGCTCCGGCGCACCCACCACGATGGCAGGGCCGGTAGCGCATAAAAACGACCGCTCTTTGGGGAATAGGACAAAAACCCGATCTCCTTGCCTGTCCTATAGGCAGCAGTGAACTTGCCAATAGTCAGGATGTCGCCGGCTGTTTCTAGGCCCGAACGGTCAACGAAAAGGCCTTCCTGCAACACCACCTCTCCAGAAAGTGCCATTTCCTGAAAAAAAAGATTCACTATGGTCCTAATATCTTCTATCCCTGGAAAACGATCTTTGTCCAAAATTGGCGCAAGCATCTCCAGGCGTTTTTGAAAACGGGGGCTGAATTGAGATTGCATCAGGATTGTTTGGAGGTCGCGGGCAACCACACGGACATTGCTGGCAAGCTCCTGCATGCCTGTTTCTTCCCTTGTCTGGTGGTTAGACAGGTTTACCTCTTTTTGTTGCCATTGGTTACGCTCTTCTTCAATGGCCGCAATGTCCGATTTAAGCCTCTCAATATCCTTTTTCACCCCTGCAATACCCTTTTCAAGAGATGCTCGGTCCTTGAAAATCTCCGCTTCACTGGCCCTTGCATCTGCAAGGGCCCTCTCGTATTCAGCCCTTGCTTTGCGGTATACAGCCCGCATATCCTCTCCATAAGCTGCGCAGGACAGAGATAAAATGGCTATAAGTATGAAAACATACCTCATTTGACTACAATCCTGCCTATGGGTAGCTTGACCAGTTCAGCGGTACGCTCCCGCCGTGCTATCCCCACCGCCTTATTGATATTTTTCCGGTAACCGGATGGAAGAACAAACCACTGTTTTTCTGCCGGATTATATTGTCCTACTATTTTGCCATCAGGCGTCTCAAAAAAGAGGGAAAGCCTCCCAAGCCTCAGGATATCCACCACCACAGGCTGGCCCTTCAAATCGATGGTATCCTTATAGACCTCCACGGTGCGGCCGTATTGGGTCTCTACCTGAAGGGCCTCCATAACCCTGCGGTACTTTTCAGCAATCGGCACCCCCGGCTGCTCAAGCAGATACCTGATGGATGCAATGCGATCAGCACGTTCCTTTGGTAGAAATGGAAGGTCCCCCTTGATGAATTCATCAAGTCGATCCACGACAGTTTCCAAATAAGATTCCAGGCCTTCCCTGATCCTGACCGTCTCCCTGACTTGCCTCTCTGCCTCATGCACCCTCTTGCGCGCAGCACCAAGGGCGGCTTGCTTTTTCTTTTTGGCCTTTAAAAGGCGCTCTCTTTCTGCTTTAAGGGCCTGGTATTGTGCAATGAGTTGCTGCTTCTTCCCTTCCCACGCATCTCTTTTCTTTTGGGTCTTCTGCCGCACATCTATCGCCTGTTCAACTATACTCTGAATATGCTGCGCCTCGCCCGCGCCACTCGGAGGGACCGCCACAAGCATTGATAGTATTAATGATATGACTACTGCACGCATCACACCTTTTCCTCTTTTTTTCCCGCACAAACTAAAAATCCCCGGACCGATACGTAGATCGATCCGGGGATGTCCCGTTTTTATCCTC
>JAOZOW010000148.1 GCA_029933075.1 Deltaproteobacteria bacterium
AAGCCTCAAAAAGTCATACTGCATTTTTAGCTGTGTTCCGTGCAAGATTCAGGTAATAATCTTTGCACGCCTGACCGGTGCATGAGGAAGGGAACGAGAACGGACCATTGATTGAAGTTGAGCTTTTACATCCTCTGATAAATCGATAGGCTGAAGGGGTCTTCCACGAGCCATTATGCTTCTCCTTTCGTTTTAGGAGAAGTGGTGTAGCATAGAAAAATCAATTATTGAAGCTATTCTTGGGACGGAACACTAGAATGCACCCCGTTCGAGGTCATCACCCCTCCTTGAGCTTTCGTTCTATCTTCTCTATTCGTCCGCGGAGAACCTTCATCCTATCACTGAGCTTTTTCACGGCCAGGAGGTAGTTGTCGGTGCTCTTGTCCAGACGTTGAATATTTCGCCAGCTCAGGAACCAGGCGGTCATGTCGTAGGCGGAGTTTATGATGTGCTGCATGGAGCTAACCACCAACCCTGCCTGGGGCCCCAGGGCCTTGTCCTTCAAGAGTGAAACGAACTGCTCAGCTACGTCCTCCCATTGGTGCTGGTCCGCCTTGGCCCACTCGGCGAAATCGTTCAGGGTCATGACTGACTGGAGAGCCTCCAAATCCCGCACTCGCTCCGGGTAATCCTTGGCAGTATCCTTGAGAAGCCCGAAGAGCTTGTCGTTCAACGCATCCCTCAGTACATCCATTGCGCGGTTCTGTGCACTCTCTGTAGCCTCCTGGGCCTGCCGTTCCCATTGCTGCCTCAGCAAAGCGTCTTTCTGGATATAGCCAGTCAGCCTGGAGAGGACACCTTTGGTTCTGTCAAATTCCGCCCGTAGGGTCTTGAGCTCTTCCAATAGAGCGCCCCTGGAAGGGATGATGTCCCTGGGAACCCTGGACAGTGAGGGAGCTTCCGGCCCCGACGCAGGAAATGTTGGAGTCGGCCTGATCACTGCAACAGCAGGGGGGCTTGAAGGTTCTAATTTCCTCAGGTCAGCAATTACTCGGGAAGGGGGAACTTCTCCTCCCCTGTAAGCACTCAGGAGTTCCTTGAGGTGCCTGAGATTGGCCTCGGCGTTCCTCTGGAGCTTTTCGGCAGGGTCGACTATTTCCCTGTACTTATCAAGCTGAGTCGCCTTAAGGTCTTTGGCCGCGGCAATCTTCCTGTTGGATTCTTTCATGGTCTCCAGGTTTCGGTCAAGGGCCTCCAGAGTGGCTTCTGAAACAGCGGCCTGGGTCCCAACGGGAGCAGGGATGTCCGGTGGGGAGGGTAGCGGTGTGGGCAGCCCAGTGGAAAGCCGCGAGGTGTCCACAAGCCCGGTCATGGCCTGGGCGCTTTTTTCCGCCAGGCTGCGGGCTGCCTCGAAGTCCCCTCCAAGGGCCGCCTGGGCAGCCTTTTCGGCCAGGGCCGTGCTTCCTGCAAGTTGTTGTATCACGTCAGCGGTTGCTTGTGGATCTGACTGGACCTGGACCCAAGAGCCGGTATCGGGATTTGAAAAATCCACGCCACCGTCTAGGTTCAAGAAGAGATTGTCCGTATCGCCCCGTGCCTTGCTCACATAGACGATGTTTACGAAGCCCTTGACCCGGTCGGGGATGGGATCCTTCACGGGTTGCGGGCCCGGGACGGAGACGGGAAGGTGCCTGTCCTTTGCCCAGCGGGCAAAGGCTATGATTTTTGCCGCTTCTCGCATCACGTGGAGCGAGGGGTAAAGCCTCGCATAGTCCTCGTATCGCTGGCTGATTTGCCGGGCATAGCGGGTGAGAGCCTCCTCGAGGAATTGCCCCTGGGCGCTTGAACGAAGCCCTTCTCCTCTTATATGGAGGGAGGGAGGATCAAACTGGACCCCGCTTCCATCCCCCAGGGCCCTCATCCTGACCTGAGCCGGCTCGATCCAGTAGCGTACCAGGGCCTGGTCAGGGACTTCCCTGTTG
This sequence comes from Deltaproteobacteria bacterium, assembly GCA_029933075.1. Taxonomy (GTDB): domain Bacteria; phylum Desulfobacterota; class DSM-4660; order Desulfatiglandales; family Desulfatiglandaceae; genus JAOZOW01. The sequence goes on from JAOZOW010000148.1 coordinate 1,923, forward strand.
GATTTTTCAGCCTCCTGGGTCAAGAACTCCAGGAAGGACCTGTGCCCGGGTATTGAAAAGGCCTCGGGACTCAATGAGGTTACGTATTTCAGGGCGTAATCCGCCTCGAACATGACCCTGGACAGAGGAGAGTCAGGCCTCCGCCCATAGAGGCGGACTCCGCTCTGGACTTCCGGAAGGTGAGGGTAAAACCGGCGCAGGAGGTCCTGGGAAAAGAAGAGGCTGTTGAAGACGTGGAGGCGGAGGGCCTCTTTTGTCAGGTGTTCATAACGATTTTCGAGTTCCGCAGCCAACTGTTCATCCCACCCGATTCCATTGCGCAGCCTGTTGGCCAAGTAGTCGACCCTTGTAGGGTCTGCGCCCAAACCCTTGAGCAGGGAACCGTAGAGCAGGGCCCAGAGTCTCCTGCCTGCAGTGTCTTCTGAGATACGGTTGGAACCGAGATCATTCCTTATTCGGTAGACCTCGTCCGTCACACCCAAGAGTCCGGCCACTTCGAGGGTTGTGTCGAAAAAATTGGACACGCCCATCCTGGCTTGTTTCTGCATTTTGGAAAAAGCGGCGATGGCTTTTCCGTATCTTTCCTCTATGCCCATGGGCTCGAGGAGTTTTCCAAGAAAGTCGCCCACCTTCCTGTATTGCAAGGGATCCAGCCCTCTGCCCTTCGGATCAAATTCCAAATAGGCCCGAAATTCCTCTGGGGTGATGCCCAGGTCCCTGCGCATGCGGTGCTCCAGGATCTTCTTTTCCGGGATGGGGTCTTTGGAGTAAATGATGGCACTCCCAATCTTTGTCATCCACCTGATCCCATAGTCCAAATCCCGGCTTATGCGCCCCATCTCCTGGTTCATGACCCGCTTGACCTCCTCGATCGACTCCCGGGCAGCCTGGTAGTCCAGGGAAAACTTCGGGTAGGGATCTGCGAGGGCATCGGCTAGGAGGTTCTCGTAATCGATGGGGCCGCTGGCATAGGTAGGATCATAGGTCCCTATGAAGGTCACGGACCTGGTTCCAGGGTCGAGCATCGCAAATCTGAGTACGTTAATCTCCTTCACGCGTTTCGAAAGGGATGTTGAAGGCCTGTACTCTACCTTTCGCGTGGCTTCGGCAAGGGCTTTGTCCGTGCGGGGTTTGCGTCCGAGCAGTTGACTCTGTGGGGCGAACCTGGCGATCCCCACGCCCATGCGTGGCCGGACATCAGCAGTTGGCAAATAGACCATGACATATCTTTCAGCACCCTTTCGCTTCAATTTGATCAAGTGTTTCCCCGGTTTTGCGGCCCTCACGGCCCGTAGAACATGCTGCGGGGTGACCATGGGCCTCCCGTCAAAGGAGAGGATGAGATCTCCAGGGAGCAGGCCGGCTGCTTCGGCAGCCGAGCCCGGGGCCACGGAAACTATGTATACGCCCTGTACAGAAGCGGGAGGGCGACGCCGCGCCCTCCGCCCTTGGGCCTTGGAACTAGTGGGAGCGCGCCTTTGGAAAGCTGATCTGCGGCTTTTTGATCCTTGCTTCTTTTCTACAGGTGCCACTGCCGTGGTGGCACAGGAAAATAAGAAGAATAACACGAGAATTATTGATACTGGAAAAAGGAATCTTAAGCTTCGCATGTGCACCATCACCTCCCACCGCGACCCAATGACATTAACTTGAAGATCGGATAAAAACCTTAAAAAAAAATAAAGCGAAACTATCTATCAACGGTATAATTTTCTAAACAAAAGTGTCTCCGAATCTAGTAACGGATCGGCATCCAA
>JAOZOW010000072.1 GCA_029933075.1 Deltaproteobacteria bacterium
CTGAGGGATGCCCAGTACGAGCGCGATGGAATCGACCTGGATGAGGAGTATTAAAAAGCTGGTGACAGTCTCAGGATGAGCCGCCTCATAACTAACACCACTCAGGAGCCCCGGGCATGCGGGGCTCTTTTTTTTTCCATATTTTTATTATACATTCCTGTGGTGGATTTCTTTTGGAGAGAGGAAACAAGAGGGTGTTGCCATGAGAAATAATTCGAAAAAAGGCTCGGCTCCCGAAAAGCTCTCCCTGAACATAGGGATTGTTGGGGGGGGGAGGGCCTGCAAATTCTTTCTGGGGCTCCTGCAGAATCAGCCTTTTGATTATCTGGATATCAGGATCGCCGGGATCTGCGACATAAATCCGGATGCAGAAGGTTTTCGTCTTGCCCGTGACATGGGGATCTATACGACCGATAACTTTGAGGATCTTTTCAAGATTGAGGGCCTCGATGGGGTGATTGAACTCACGGGCAGCCGGGAGGTCCTCCTTGAGCTTATACGGACAAGGCCCAAGGGGCTGAGTATACTGGAACACAACATAGGTAAATTGTTGAGGACCCTTTTCTTAAAAGATGAGGCCCTCAAGAGCGCCATGAAAGAAGCTACCCTTGACAAGATGGCGGCCGACTTTCTCATGCAACAGGCCAATGAGCGGATTTCGGTCCTGAGCCCTGATTTTAGGATTGTTGAAGCCAATGAGGCCTATCTGGATGCTGTGGGAAAATCAAGGGATGAGGTGATCGGGGCCCATTGTTACGAAATAACCCATGGAATCAGTGCCCCCTGTTCAAGGTCTCAGCCAGGGCTCGGATGTCCCCTTTTGGAAACTCTGAGAAGCGGTGAGTCCGCCCATGTGCTCCACGAGCATTCCTTCCATGGAAATCCCCCTACTTACTGTGACCTGGTGACCTATCCCCTGAAGGATCAGAATGGAGAGGTGGTGAGGGTGATAGAGGTATGCAGGGATCTTACAGGCGAGCTTGCTTCCAGGTGGGAGAAGAGGATCAAAGAGATGAAAACCAACCTCAAAAAGCTGGTCCAGGAAGATAGAATGATCTCCCTTGGAAAATTGGTGGCAAGCAGTGTCCATGAGATCAATAACCCGATTCAGGGGCTTTTGACTTTCAGCGGGCTTATGCAGGACATTTTGAATGAAGGCGATCCCAGTGCAGAGGATCTGGAAAGATTCAAACACTACCTCTCTATGATGTCCAAGGAACTGGAACGGTGCGGAAATATCGTATCAGGCCTCCTTTCGTTTTCCCGCCAGTCGGAAATGGCGTTCAAGGACGTTGACCTGAATGAAGTCCTGGAGCAGGTCCTCTCATTGACGAGCCACAAGATGGAGATCCAGAATATTAAGTTGAGCAGCGAACTTTACGAAGGACCTCTGGTTCTGAATGGAGACGTGAATCAGTTGCAGCAATGTTTTCTCAACCTGATATTCAATGCAATGGAGGCCATGCCGGAAGGAGGAGAGTTACGAGTAACCTCCGATTTGGACCGGTCCAGGCAAACCGCCGTAATCCGTATCGAGGACACGGGGTACGGCATTGCCAAGGAAGACCTTGGGCATATATTCGATCCATTTTTCACCACAAAGGGAGAGGGCGAAGGGACCGGACTGGGCCTTTCCATCGTATACGGCATTCTTAAGAACCACGGGGGAGATATCCAGGTGCAGAGCCGACTCGGAGAAGGGAGCGCCTTTGTGCTGAGTCTCCCTGTCAAATAACCTCAGAAGTCAGGGCTGCCCCTCATATCCGGTAGTCAGGTGTCGGCAACCAGGGGTCAGAGGCCTACCAGCTTTGCCCCTGAAATTGGATCGATTTTTGAGAACAGTGCCTGTCAGTGAACAAAATGGAGGCCGGGAATGGCTGATAAAATGAGCATTATGATCGTGGATGATGAAAAGATCATCCGGGAATCCTTTCTCTACTGGTTCGAGAAGTATGGACATCGCGTGGAGGCGGCGGCATCGGGCATGGAGGCCTTGGAGAAATTGGAAAAGTCTCCTTTTGAGGTCCTGTTTGTAGACATCAAGATGCCTGGCATGAATGGAATTGAACTCCTGGGGAAAGTGAAGGAGGAATACCCCGATACCACGGTGATCATTATTACGGCCTATGGGTCCATTGAGACGGCTGTTGAGGCCATGAAAATGGGAGCGGCGGATTACCTGCTGAAACCCTTTAAGCCGGAGCAGCTTTCGCTTGTGATGGAGAAGGTCACACAGCAGCGGAAGCTGGTCTCTGAGTACAGGTATGTGAAAGGACGTCTTGAAGAGTTTACCCGGTTCGAGAATATCATTGGGCAATCCCCTGCCATGCAGGAAGTTTTTGACCTCATCCCCGAAGTGGCCCAGAGTGATTCTTCCGTGCTTATCATGGGGGAGACAGGTACCGGCAAAGAGCTGGTCGCAAAAGCCATCCATGCCAAGAGCAAGCGTCGCCATCTCCCATTTATAGCAATTAACTGCGGGGCTATCCCTGACAGTCTCCTGGAGAGCGAGCTTTTCGGGCATGAGAAAGGGGCCTTCACCGGTGCTACCCATCCCCGCAAAGGGTTCCTGGAGGTGGTCTCCGGCGGGACGCTATTCCTGGATGAAATCGGTGAGATCAGTCCAAAGATGCAGGTAGATCTATTACGGGTTTTGGAAGAGAAAAAGATTATAAGGATCGGAGAGAGGCAGGCGATCGATGTGGACTTCCGATTGATATCAGCCACCAGAAGGGATCTGGAAAAGGAGGTGGCCGAAGGCAGTTTCAGGGAGGACTTTTTCTATCGTATCAATGTTATTATGATCCGGATACCGCCCCTCAGACAGCGGAAAGAAGATATCCCGTTGTTGGTGGAGCATTTTTTGCAGAAATACAGCCGCGAGACGGTTAAGCAGGTGGATCATATCTCTGCAGATGCCATGAGAGTCCTGAAGGCGTACGACTGGCCGGGAAATGTGAGGGAGCTGGAAAACGCCATTGAGCGGGCAGTGGTTCTTTCCAAGGCCAGGACCCTGAAAAGAGAAGACTTTGCCTTCCTTCGCAGCCCGCCTGAGCCAGTATTAAAGTCCCGCTCGTTGAAGGAGGTGGAGAGAGAGCACATCCAGAGGATTTTAGAGGATTGTGACTGGAACGTGACCCGGGCTTCGAAGGTCCTGGGTATCAACAGGGTCACCCTGCACAAGATGATCAAACGACACAATTTGAAAAGACCCTGAGTCAGCGGACGGGTCAGCTCACCTCATGAGATCTCAAAAGAGACGGATTGCTGTGGTTCCTCTCGGCGAGGTTCCTGGCATTGTCCCCAAATCCATAGCGGCGCATATCCTCGGCTACCTGAACGTGAATGCCGAGGTTCTTTCCCCCCTGAGACACCCTGATTACGCATATGATCCAAGACGACTCCAGTACAATGCCGGAGCCGTCCTAAAGGCGCTCGAAAGCCATTCCTTTGGGCGCTACGAAAAAGTGATAGGCGTTCTTGATGTGGACCTGTTCGTCCCCATTTTCACCTATGTATTCGGAGAGGCGAAGCAGGGAGGGAAATATGCTTTGGTTTCCCTCAATAGGCTGAGGAAAGGCCATGGGGAAGGAGCCTTCGTGCCCGAGCCGATCTACCTGGAAAGGGCCGCCAAAGTCGCACTCCATGAGTTAGGGCATCTCTATGATCTGCATCATTGCAGCGATAGCCGGTGCCTAATGCATTTTTCCGGAGGGCTGGAATACCTGGACAGGATTCCCCTGTATTTCTGCAGGTATTGTTCTGTTTTTATGCGCGATGCCCTTTCCAGGCCACGGCACCGGAGGTCAAAAGGGTGATCAATTTTTCCTATGCCTTTTCGGTATGAAGAAATGTTTTCACAAGCCGGTCCCATCCGAGGTCCGGAAATTGACCGTATAGGTCACTGATCGCTTCGCCGCCCGTGGCCGCCAAGGCTTCATAGTCCTGGCCCATGATCCCCATGAGTTCCTGAGTTTCGTGTTCCAGCCACCTGAAACTTTCCTCTCCAAAATAGAGTCTTTTCAGGTTCCTCTTCGGGAGATCCGGTTCTACCACAAAGAGCCACCCTTCCTGATATGGATCATGGTGCGTGATCTCGGGATGCTCCTTGGCCCTATGGTTTATGGCAAGCACGGTGCCTGTTATCGGGGATAGCACCGCTGCCTTGTGCTCATCCCGGCCGAATGTCCAGCCCGTCTCCTCCTGTTTCAGGACGGCTCCCAGTGGGGGAAGTGAAAGGGCCTGCGGGGGGCCGAATACCTTCACGAGAAAGTCGTCGAAGCCCACCCGAACGCGGCCTCCATGATCAAAACGGGCCCAGGTGTGCCCCATATGATAATAGTATCCGTCTGCCATCCTGTACCCGGAAACCATATGATATTGGGGGGCGCTTGCAAGCTGTGCCAGATCGTATTCATCCAGCATCTGATCGTAGGGGCAGTGATAGCATTCGTAGTTGTTGGGACAGATCTTGGGGGCATTGACTCGACCGGTGAGCGCGTGGCGGCAGGGTCGTGATGCGCCATGATACGTCTTTTTCAAATAGGCCACCCATCCCGGCTCCTCTTTTGCAGCGCGGGAAGATGTTTCCAGGCCCATGGCCTTTTTCATTCCTTTGTCAAAGGGGCAGTTGTAACAGTCATAGGCATTATCGCAGAGCCTGAAGCTGACAACCCCTGCCTTCATCCAGATACACTCTTCCTCCACTACCTGGAATCCCTGGAGCCTCTTTTTCTCCTTTTTCTTGTCTGTTTTCGCTTTTTCTTTCATGGCAATTCCCTCCTCAATGGAAATGAGATTATTTTAACCACTCTCATGGCAAGATCTCAGACCGCCATAGCAAGTGTCTTTTCCTGGCTCGTTGTTTTCCCGATGAAATGACCGCTTTCAATCTCTTCTATCCACTGATCAAAAGCGCAGTGCCAGCACTCATAACCCCAGGTGCAGATCTTTGGGAGTCCGGTTCTGCCTCTATGGATGCATCCCTCCCCTGTCTTTGGAATCTCGAGGTTTCTTTTTCCCATTTCGACCACCTCCTTTTTTCACCGCAACCCTATTCAGTGTTAGCCCATTCCGCTCATTCCTACCCCTTTGTCCTGCAACAGCGGTGCCAGTGGAAGGACTCCGGGCCGGATTCTGGTTCCATCCTGTTTAAATCACTGAATATTTTTTAGGGTATTCGGGTCAGGTGGGCGTTCAAAACAAGCTGGAAGATAGGGGTCTTAGAGATGAGATTGGTTACACATTGAAATGGCGGGGTCGAAAAAACGGTATTAATCAAGTAATATTAATGGCTTATAATATTGTTGTTTTTGGCTACACTGACTGTAGCCGATCTTTACGCCCCGGCATGGAGTGATCCCCCTGGGACATTAAAGGGAGTCTTATGGTGAAGACTGAGCCTTTACCCGGCTCGCTCTCCACCGTGATGGTCCCCCTGTGGCGGTCAACAATGCCGTAGACCGTTGAAAGACCCAGGCCGAGACCTTTTCCCTCTATCTTGGTGGTGAAGAAGGGGTCGAAAATATGGGGCAGGTCTTCTTTTGAGATGCCGTGACCTGTGTCTGCAATCTTTATTTCCACCAGGCCCTTCTCCCGATCAAATGAGCTCGACAGGCTCAGGGTTCCTCCATCGGGCATGGCATCCATGGCATTGAAAATGAGATTGATCACACACTGCTGGATCTGGTTGAAATCCCCTTGGACCGGCGGGATCCCTTCCTCAAGTCGGGCCTCGATCTGGATGTGCTGGAGGTCCAGTTTGTGCTTGCTTAGCATGATGGATCGCTCCAAGAGTTCATTGACGCTCATTTCCCCGAATTCCATCTTGGACTTGCGGGAAAAAGCGAGGAGGTTGGAGACGATTTTGGAGCAGCGTTCAGTCTCGCTTTCAACGATTTCCAGATACTTCCGGAACTTCTCCACATGCTCCTCCCCTGGGATCCCGCGGTTCATGATTTTGATCATGAGCCTGAGGTAGTTGAGGATCCCTGCCAGGGGGTTGTTTATCTCATGGACCATGCTGGCGGCAAGCCTGCCCAGGGACATCATTTTGTCCTGGTGAAGTAGTCGCGTCTGATCCGCAAACTGTTGCTCGAGCCTCCTGAGCTCCCTGAGGTCCCTGAAGAACCCCACAAAGCCCACCTCCTCATTTCCCTGGTAAAGGACCGTTGCCGATAGCTGCACCGGGACCTTCTCCCCTCTTTTGCTCAGGAGGTGGGTTTCGTATAGGAACAGCCGGTCTTTGCCCCCGTATTCCTCGGAGTGCAGTTCTTCTTTGAACCGTCTTGCCGCCCCAACCGGTAGGAATTGATCAAAGGACATCTTCCCCACCACTTCATCCTTGTCATAACCGAGCATCTCCCCGAGGCTTTTATTAAAGGTGATTACCGTTCCATCCCGGTCGCAGCCGATAATCCCATCAATGGAGCTCTCAATCAGGTTTTCCTGAAAATTGAAGACCCGTGCCAGTTCTTCGGCCGTGTCCATCCACCTTTCTTCAATAAGTGTGGTATAGTCGTGCAGCTCTTTTCGGGTGGTGTATCGCTCTTTCGCTCTCTCAAGGGCCACAAGGAGGGCGTCGTGGTTAATAGGCTTGACTATGAAGTCGGATGCATCAAGCTGCAAGGCGCGGATGGCATGCTCCATTTCCGCAAAGCCGCTGATGACAATTACTTCCCTCTCCGGGTCTGCCTCCTTAATGCATTCAAGGACCTCGATCCCATCCATATGGGGAAGGCGGATATCGGTGATCACAATTTGAGGGGATTCTTTGCGGCACAGTTCAAGTCCGCTTTTCCCGTCTGGAGCGGCGATTACCCGATAACCGGCTTCTGTAAGCACGATAGAGACCACATTGCGAATTCCTTCCTCATCATCAATAATAAGGACCTTCCATTTGTTCTGGGTCATTTTTGCGTTCATGGCGTGTGTGTCATGGTCGGTGAAACTTAAATGCAACGGCTTTCCATATAATAAGCAGGAGACAAAAGGTCCCCGATGAGAAAAAAGCGTAAGGTCAAAATAGTAGGAATGGGTCAAAAAGGGAAGCCAAAACCGACAAAGAAAGCGGCTCGTTGACCGGACAATATGCCCGCAGGGAGCATGGTCCCTTCCTCTGGCATGACTAATATCGGGGGGTGCCGGGCAGAGAAGAGGCCCCTCTGTGGGCCTTCCCTTGCCCCCCGAACACCTTACAGTTTCAGAGACAATCTCATTAAAAACCGACTACCTGATCAGCATCTTCAATAAGCTCGGCTAATTTATGTGGATCGCCAAGCTCGCCATAAGCGAAGGGACAAACGGGTTTCTGGTTTTCATCAACAAGTCCCCTTCCGATCGCACACGATACCCCTATGTATACGGGCACCTGCTTTACCTGGGTCAGGAATAGCATCAGATCTTCTAATGGAGGGAGCCCAGGCGCCTGCACATTTTCCCAGACCCCCGTTCTCATGAGATAGACAGAGTTGTTATAGAGCCATATGCTGACATCATTGCCATTCTCAATAAGCGCCTTGGCCGTGAGGAAAGGAACCGTTGCCCTGTTTGGATCCTCGGGGCCGCTATTGGCTATCATTAAATATTTTCCCATATTGATCACCTCCTCATTTAAGGATTCCGGGTTTTTTGCAAAGTGTTGGTTGGATTGGTTCTCATGTTGCCTTTGATACTTGATGTAAAATCCGGCGCAGTTCTTCCATATGATACGGCTTCACAAGAGAGCCAATGAAACCATATTCCGCATATTTCTTTACCATCGGGTCATCCGCGTAATCGCTGGAAATAATAATTTTAACCTCAGGGTCGATCCCCTTCAGCCGCTGGAGAGTGCCGTTGCTTCCCATGTTGCCGCATACACTCGATCCCAGAATAACGGCATCAAAGGGGCGCCCGGATTCCATTGCGCTCCGGTACCGCTCTATCATCTCATCTCCATCTGTGGAAAAAGCGGCCTCGTAATGTAGGTGATTCAACATCCGGCCGGCGATGCTTCTGATCATTTCTTCCTCGTCCATCACAAGGACCCTTCCCTTCACAGGAAGGGATTCTTTACCCCCTTTAGGCCCCTTCGGCATTGGTCCTTCATGGGCTGGAAGGTAAATATGGAAAGTTGTTCCGACCCCTACCTCCGATTTCACGCAGATATGCCCGCCATGTTTCTTGATTATGGAATGCGACATGGACAGGCCCAGTCCCATTCCCTTCTGGGTTGCCATCTCTTTGGTTGAAAAATACGGATCGAATATTCTTTCCAGAAGCTCTTTGGGTATGCCCTTTCCCTTGTCTTCAATGGAAATCCTCACATATTTCCCTTTCTTGAGCTTGTGAACGTTTCCTGGAGCCATGTTTGCGTTTTTGGCGATAATCCGGACCGTGCCCCCATCGGGCATGGCCTCTTTGGCGTTCATAACCATGTTGTGGATTACGAGCCCCATTTGGACCTCATCTATGGAAACCGGCCTGAGGTCTTCGGGGATGGAAAATTCGCATTTAATTTCCGAACCGCTCAGTGCCAGACGGGTTGTATTTTTCAGCAGCCTGACGATGGAAGTGGGTCTCATCCTCGGGGCCCCGCCCCTTGAAAAGGTGAGGAGTTTTTGAATTAAATTCTTTGCCCGTGTTGAAGCCTCCTGGGCCTCGACCAAGCGCTCGTAGATCTTGTCCTGCGGCTTCGTGTAGGAGAGCGCGATGGATATGTTCCCGATAATGACGGAGAGCAGGTTGTTATAGTCGTGCGCAAACCCCCCGGCAAGGATGCCTATGGACTCAAGTTTCTTGGCCTTTAACAACTCCTCCTCCATTCGGCGCTTCTCGGTGATATCCTGCGTCAATTCCACAACCCCGATAAAATCACCATTTTCATCCCGCACGGGATAGCATCTCATGAACCAGATTCTTCCACTGGGGCTGTGCACCTCGCCTTCCTGTATTTGGCAGGTTTCAAGGGCCTTTGGGAGGGGGCATGCTTCACAGGGCTCGCTGCGACGGTGCCAGATCTCATAGCAATGACGCCCCACTAATTGCTCACGCCTCTGACCGACAGATTCTGCGGCTGACCTGTTTGCCCACAGGATCTTTTGATTCATGTCTTGAAATGTCACGAGCTGGGAGATGCTGTCCAGAACGGCCTCTTTCTCTCGCTTTGCAGCCGCGAGCGCAGCCTCCGTTTCCATATGCCTGCTTTCCAAGACTTCAAGCTCGCTGATTCGTTTTCGTAACAGGGCCAATTCAGCGAGCAACTGATTTCTTTCCTGTTGTTCTTCGTCCAACGGAGGGGATTTTCTTTTATGGGTTTCCATCAGTTTCTGCGAATCCGTGATTTGTTAGGCCTGGTTAATAATTTTAAGCAAACACCTGCATGATATTATACCGCAATTTTCATGCCACACGAGCGCCCCACACCTTCCTGTCAATAGAGGAAAATATTTTGTAGTTTCAACAGGTTATTCGCAACATTTATTCAAGGGGATCGCGTAACACCCAGGTGGTCACCCTAATGATTTACATTAGTTATTTACATAAGTATACCGAATGCCCAATGGTTTGTAACATAAGTTAGAGAAATCGGTTGACACAGGTAAAGCAATTCGAATATTTTGAGATGTCAAAAGCATGGTATTTGAGGCAGGTAACCCCAGGGTTATGTCAGTATCTGGAATGTTTCTTGGCGGAGGTGTGGGCTTATGATCCTTACCGAGCAATCGAGTCATCTGAAATCGGTTGTCGATACCATGATGGACGGCCTCATGGTGGTCGATACCAAGGGAACCATTAGATCCGTAAACCGGGCCATGGAGACGCTCACCGGTTATTCCAAAAAGGAGTTGATCGGAAAGGATTGTTCGATCCTCGGCTGTGATATCTGTTTTCGTTCATCCCGTGGCAGAAAGGTGAAGCATTGCGCCCTGTTCAAGACGGGGAGCTTTTTTAAGGAACGCTGCACATTGAAGCGAAAAGATGGCAGCCCACTTGTGGTCTGGAAAAATGCTACGCTCTTGCGGGAGAACACCGGCCGGGTTGTTGGAGGTGTGGAAACACTTACGGATCTCTCGGAAGTTATAGAGAGAGATAGAAAGATCGCCCACTTTAACCATGTGTTTACAAAAAGAGATGGCCTCGCGGGGATCAATGGCAAGTCTCAATCAATGCAGAGGGTCTTTGAGCTTGTAAGGAATGCGGCAAAGTCCGACTTTCCCGTCATTATTTTCGGGGAAAGCGGGACCGGAAAGGAGAGAGTGGCCTGTGCCATCCATAGGCTGGGAACTCGAAGAAAGGGGCCCTTTGTCAAGGTGAGCTGTGCCGCTCTGACCGAGACTCTTCTCGAAAGCGAACTTTTCGGGCATGTAAAGGGGGCGTTTACGGGCGCGGATCGGTTGAGAAAGGGACGCTTCGAAGTAGCTCACAGAGGAGACATTTTCCTTGATGAGGTAGGAGATATTCCTTTGTCGACTCAGTGTAAGCTGCTGCGGGTTCTGCAGGAAAAGGAGATCGAAAGAGTAGGAGACCAAACCCCTATTGAGGTGGATGTTCGCGTGATCTCCGCTACCCATAGAAATCTCCGCCAGCTTATAGAGGAGGGAACATTCAGGGAGGATCTCTTCTACCGTCTCAATGTGATTCCCATTCACATCCCTCCTTTACGAGAACGCAAAGAGGATATCCCTCTATTGGTCGAAACCTTTATCCGCGAGCTGCGAGTCAAGACAAACAAACAAATCAAGGGGATAAGCCGGCGAGCGATGGATGCTATTTGGGCCTATTCCTGGCCGGGAAATATCCGCGAGCTTATAAACGCTCTGGAGTACGCCTTTGTAATCTGCTCGGAAGAGATGATTCATATCTCGCACCTGCCCGATACGGTGGTGGCCTCTGAGAGTAAGGGGACCTTAGGGGCCCCATTGGAGGCCGATGATTCTGTCAAAAAGCAGTTGATCGAAGCCCTTAACCGGGCACATGGAAAAAAGATTGAAGCAGCGAAGATCCTTGGGATCAGCCGACAGGCGCTCTGGAAAAGGCTCAGGAAATATGGAATTGAGGTGGAAAAGACAATATCGACAAAATGAACGACTTACGAAAACGAGGAGGAATCATGGAAGAAAAGCGACCCATTCCGGAGGATGCGCTGTTTTTTGAATATCAGTTCAAATTCGAGGATGGAACAGAGCAGGATATCAGGATCCATCTGGACCCGGTGACCCTGGAGTACATACCTGAGAGGACGCTTGCAGGGGATGAGTGGACAAGATTGGACCACCACCAGTGTAACGCTTGCCCTTTTGAGGCCGGGGCGCGCGCAGACTGCCCGCTGGCCCTCTGTATTGAAGACCTGGTTAAGGTCTTTCAGGAAAAGTTCTCCTATGAGAGAGCGGAAATCACCGTCGAGACCAATGAGCGTACTTATTTCAAGAAGACCACCATGCAAAAAGGGCTCAGTTCCATCCTTGGAATCCTGATGGTTTCCAGCGGGTGCCCGGTGATGGCCAAGCTCCGGCCAATGGTGCGGTTTCACCTGCCCTTTTGCTCTGTGCTCGAGACTACTTTCAGGACCACCAGCACCTATCTCTTAGGTCAATTTTTTCTGATGCAGAAAGGAAAGGCCCCTGATTTTACCTTTCAGGGGCTTGTGGATATCTATCGGGATGTGAACATGGTCAACAAGGGGATGGGGGATCGGATCAGATCCATGGCGGGCAAGGATGCCAGTATAAACGCATTGATCGTGCTCGATATGTTTGCCCTGGATATCCCCCTGTCCATTGAAGAGCACATCAAAGATCTCGAGCCTTATTTCTCGCCCTATCTCGTGGCAATGGCTTAGGTGCCTGGGGTTTTTTCTGACGCCCTGCTGATGTCGATTATTTTTTGGCCCTGGATGTAGTCGGTGGTTTCATATGTGGTGATGGAGTCCAATTTATTTGTGATCTCTTTCATCCTGATGAGTTGTTTTTTCAGTTCTTTTACGGCCTCATTGCCAGGGTTTTTTTCTTCGATCTCGGTCAGAAGGTAAAAAGCGAACTGGAGAGGCTGATTGAGTTCATGACATGCTGCGCCTGCCGTTTCAAGCACCCCCTGGACCTTTTCCCGGCGCAGTCGTTCCTGCTCGGCCTGTTTACGGGATGTAATATCGCGCGTCATTGCAATCAGGCATTTTTCATCGCCGTAGTCGATCACTTCAGCCGACCAGAGCATGTGACGGATCTCCCCCGATTTCATACGGAACTTGACCTCTACGTCCCGGACAACCCCTGTTTCATGGAGTGTCTTGATGATCCTGTCCCGTTCCTGGGGTTCAGCCCAGATCCCCAGCTCATTTGAAGTGCGTCCGATGACCTCCTCTTTTGTATACCCGGTGGTGTTCAGAAATGCTTCATTAACGTCAATGTAGAATCCATCTTCCAGTGTGCTGATTACGACCCAGTCCGGGCTTGAGCGAAAGGCCTTGGCAAATTTTTCTTCGGAAAGGCGCAAGGCTTCCTTTGCCCGTTCGCCCTCGGTATTGTCCATGAAATATCCCAGTGTGGCTCGCTTGCCTCTGAAATGGATAGATGTGACCGATTCAATGATCCATTTGATGTCGCCTGTCCTGTCAATGGCGCGGTAAAGGTAGGGAGCGGAACGTTCGCCTTTCAGCATCTTTATGGCGTTTTCTCTGACCATCTCCCAATCGTCGGGGTGGACGATCTGCTCGGGGGACATATCAAGCAATTCTTCTTCATAATAGCCTGAGGTTTCCTGGAACTCCGGGTTCACATATTTAAGCTTGCCCTCCTGGACGATATAGATGCCTATGGGGGAGTTGATGAAGATGTCCGTAAATGACCTGGTCCCTCCGTTGAGGCGATCTGCTGTCAAATCGAGAGCTAAGGGCTTTTTTCCCTTTTCCGCAAGTTCGTTGATAAAAGCAAGCGCGTCTTTCACGGTGTCTTTCGGTTTCATACAGGGTGTCCTCGGGTGGAAAATTCAATGCTGTCAGGAGGAGTACTTTTCAGGCGTCAAGCTCAAAAAAAGGGCATCTCGAGTAGAGATGACCTGCAGAAAATTGCAAGACGATAATTTTGAATTCCATGCAAAATATCCAATATTTGTCAAGGGAAAAGATAGCTTTCCGGCTCTCCGTGAACCTGTTTTGCCGGAGATCTGTTTTGTGATATGATAAAACCTCAGGGTAAAGAGGTGCCTGTCCAAGAGCTGATTGGAATTGAAGGGAAGGGGGCGGCGGGTATTGGACCAGGTCGATGAGGAACGGACAGAATTGTCCCGGGAATTCCATAAACTCAAAGAACAGATAACTCGCCTTCAGAGGGAGAGAGATCTTTTACAGCAGAGTGTGCTGGAAAAGCAGATCCTTCTGGATGCCTCCATCGACACCATACGTCTCGTTGACAAGGATATGAAAATATTGTGGGCAAACGAGACCACCGCCCGAAACCTCGGCATACCCCCCGAGCAAGTGTTGGGGCAGACCTGTTACAAGCTCTTCACGGGTAGAGGCCGTCCGTGTAGAGGGTGCCCTATCCGGAAGGCCATGGAATCGGGGCGGGTGGAACATGCGGTGATCCAGAAAGAGAATGTCTCGGGCTTTGAGGGGGAAACTTACTGGGACTGCTATGGCATTCCATTGAAAGATGAGACCGACCAGATCTCCCGGATCATCCAGATTACCCGCAATGTCACGGAGAAGATATTGGCCCAGAAGGAGTTGAACTAAACCGCTTCGCGGTAGTTTCCCCGTGGGTGGGGATTTGTTCTTTGA
>JAOZOW010000019.1 GCA_029933075.1 Deltaproteobacteria bacterium
GTATGCTTTCAGGACCTCCTTTGATTCATACTCCGACAGAATGGCCCGCCCTTGCCTTAAGGCCTCCTCTATAACCTCCACTTTTACCTCCACGTTTTGTGCTTATACTGCCAGAGAGATGCCATGACCTTTGCCGCTCGCTCCGGTGTGGGCAGGTTCACCAGCGCCCCTGCTCTTTCGAGCCTCAATACCTCGTCATCCCAAATGCCCGCAGGACTTACCAGACAAGTGACAACAGGTTTCTTTTGTCTCCAGTCCAGAAGGAAATCTGAAAGATAGGAGACCGCACCTCTGTTTGCAGAAGCGAACATCATGAGGAGCAGTATGCCGTCCGTATTTTCGTCTTCCGCCGCGGCCCGCATGATGCCTTTAATAGCTGCGCTATCGTACCACGCGGGCCCCATGTCCACAGGGTTGGTCCTTATGGCCAGCGGAGGCAGGAGATTGTTGATGGCTGCCTGGGTGCTCTCCTGGAAGGATGCAATCTGTAGGCCATAGCGCTCGCAGGTGTCGCAGGCCACCATCCCCGGTCCGGCCTGGCCTGTTAGCACGGCCATGCGCGGACCTGCGGGCAGCGGACATAGGGATAGCGCGCGGGCGATATCCACCAATGCCTCTGTACTTTCCATGGGAAGAATGCCGGACTGGATCATGGCCGCTTTGTAGACCTCCTGTCTCCCGGCCACGGACCCTGTATGGGACAAGGAAGCGCGGTTGCCGCTTTCTGCGCTTCCGGCCTTCATGGCCAAGATCGGTTTTTTGCCCCCGGTATTCCGTGCGGCATCCATGAGTTTTCTGGGATCGTCCAGCCCCTCCAAATACAGAATAATGACCTGTGTATCGGGGTCCTCAACGAGGTAGGGCAGGATTTCCGCGAAATCTATATTCAGGCGGTTTCCCAGTCCGATGATTTTACTGATCCCCACATGTTCTTTCATGGCCATGAAGGCGAGCAGGTGTGAGATACCGCCGCTCTGGCTTACGATGCTTACCCCTCCCCTTTCCACGTGCGAGAACTCCGGAGTGAATGAGGCATTGAGATCGATCGTGCGGTTAACTATGCCAAAGGTATTGGGTCCGATGACCGGCATGCCCTCAGCCATGGCGATCTCAGCCAGCCTGGACTGCAGCTCAGCACCTGCCGGATCATCGATTTCTTTGAAACCGGCGGTTATGAGAACAATGCCTCCTACACCCTTTTTGCCGCATTCTTGGAAAACCCCTGGCACCGCTCCTGCAGGGACAACCACTATAGCCAGGTCAACGGAGCCCTTGATTTCGGTAACAGAGGAAACACTGCTGATTCCCATTATCTCCCCGCCGTTCGGGTTTACAGGAACGATTCGCCCCCTGAAGCCGTCGTCCTGAAGGAGGCTCTTCATGACGTGGGAGCCGAGCTTGGCAGGATTTTCCGACGCACCGATCACCGCAACGGTTTTTGGATTGAAAATTAGATGGAGATTTTGTTGGGGTTCTTTTTTCATCCTAACTCCGGATGGTTTTCTGTGGACTTTTATAACCTTAAACCGGAGTTCGTCAATGGAAAAGCACGCAAACCTGTGCAGAACACAAGGCAAACGAGCATGTGGGGATGTATATAGAATGCCTCCTTATATTGCGTTTGGATCGCGGCCATGCTAACCTGTAACTGCTTCATACCCGTCCAAAGCCGGTTTCAATCTTACAGCAAGAGGAAGCGAGCGGGTACCCCTTGAGTATCGAAACCAATATCATCAGAAAGGTCCACCATACCCTTTCAAAACACCGCATGATCGAAAGAGGCGACCGCGTGATCGTGGCCGTTTCGGGAGGGCCCGATTCTGTCTGCCTGCTGGATGTTCTCTACCGGCTCAGGGATGATTTGGGTATTGTTTTGGTGGTGGCCCATTTTGATCATGGACTGAGGCCCGAGGAGGATGAGAGGGAGACTCTTTTTGTAAGTTCACTGGCCCGCTCCCTTCACATCCCTTTCGAAAGCGGAAAAGCGCCTGCCGACTTGAGTCATAACAGGGCCTCCCTGGAGGAAGCTGCGCGGGAGGCCAGGTATCTCTTTCTCGAGAGAGCGATGGAAACACACTGCGCCCAGAAGATTGCGCTGGGACATACCCTCAATGATCACGCTGAGACTGTTCTTATGAGGCTTCTTCGGGGCAGCGGTCCAGCCGGCCTTTCAGGAATTCCTCCTGTCCGGGGAGGCCATATAATAAGGCCATTGATCAGTGTTTGTCGCGAAGAGGTGGAGACATACCTTCGGGTGCGGAAATTGGAGTGTATGAGGGATAGCTCCAACATTGAGCGTCGCTATCTCAGGAACCGGGTGAGGCTTGAACTTCTCCCGGAGCTCAGAAAGTACCAGCCCCGTATTGTAGAGATCCTGGCGCAGACAGCGGAGATCCTGAGACAGGAAGATTCATGGCTCTCAGAAGTGGCGGAACAGTGGGTCAATGATGAGGCCGGAGCTGATGAAGAAGGTATGCTGGAAGTCCCTCTCTCCTCGTTTCTTCTTCTCCCCGGGGCATTGAGATACCGGGCGGTCAGGGCATTGGTTGGCAGGGCCGTGGGCACGCTTCGCAGAATTAAGTGGAATCATGTGGAGGCCATTGATCGATTGGCCCGAAGCAAGCGACCGCAGGGTCAAATTCACCTGCCTCACCGCGGTATTGTGAGAAAAATTTACGATAGGCTCCTCTTTACAGTCTCAGAGCAGGAGGCGCCAGGAGACTATGAATATTCTTTGGATGGACCGGGGGTTTATTATATGGAGGCGGTGGGGCTCACAATGTCGATCCAGGAATTGGACAGGGGATCTATCAGAGACTTAAAGGCCGCTCCTTTGGAAGCGTTGCTAAATGGAGATCGAATTACTTATCCCCTTGCGGTGCGGAACTTCAGGCCCGGTGATCGATTTGTTCCTTTAGGCATGAAAGGTCACAGGAAGGTCAAGGACTTCTTCATTGATCTCAAAATACCCTCCCGGGACAGGAGGAGGATCCCCATATTGACCAGCCAAGATAAACCCATATGGATATGTGGCTATAGGATCGATGACCGCTTCAGGGTAGCTGACGATACAACAAATGTGTTGAGAGTGAAGGTCGAGAGGGGGAGGGTGGGGTCAGGGAATCGCGAGATTGGAGAATTTTGAGGCCCTGCCTGCCAGCAGGGGCGGAGCATACATATCTTCCCCGCCCAGGCGTCGGAACGCCAGGGTCATGGCAGGGTCTCCAGGGAAAGGCGTGCTGACCGGATCAACTCGGTCCAGATGTCTCGAACCTCAGGCGAATACCTGCTTGTATTGCATCTCAGCACCTTCCATCTCCAAAAACCCGCGCTTATGGTAGGTAACCTTGGGTTCTTTGGAGCGAAAGAACCGAATCAGGAAATCACAGGCCTTCTTGTGATCCATGCGGTTCCCGCAAGTCTCAAAGGTCACGGCTGCAAACCGATATTCCGGCCATGTGTGAACAGCAAGATGCGATTCCGCAATGGTTACCGTCCCGCTCACACCAAAGGGGCTGAAGGTGTGAAATGAGTCTCCGATCACTTCGGCGCCCATGACCTCGGCTGCCTCTAACATGCCTTCCCTGATAAGATCGGCATCCATGAGCCGATCGCGCTCGCACTCATGGAGGTCTATGAGAACAAGGTCCAACAGTGAAGCCAATTACCGAATCTCACTTTCTATGTTAAGCTTGAGTGTTGAATTTCCCAGCTCCCTTCAATCAGCCCGGCTAAACCGGCGAACCCGGTTTTGCGAAAACATCATTTTTTATGACAATCTTACCGCAGCGTCAAGGAAGAAAACAGAAAATTTATGGCGCGGTCAATATTTTTTTGATTGCGGCCTTGTAAGGGGCTCTCAGGATTCCCTTCTCCGTAATAATGGCTGATACATATCTGGCAGGGGTGATGTCAAAGGCCGGGTTGATGGCCTGTGTGCCGACGGGAGCAACCTGGCGGTCTCTGAAGATACAGATCTCTTCAGCCCCCCTCTCTTCAACAGGGATCAGGTCTCCGTTACGTATGGTAGGATCTATGGTGGAGAGGGGCGCCGCTACATAGAAAGGGATCTTGTTTGTCCTGGCAAGCACTGCCACCTGGTAGGTCCCTATTTTGTTGGCCACGTCTCCATTGGCTGCAATTCTGTCGGCACCTGTTATGACAAGATCGATCCGTTTCTGTCGCATGAGGAAACCCGCAGCGTTATCGGCAATCACCGCCACCGGGATTCCCTCCCGCATGAGTTCGAAGGCCGTGAGCCTGAGGCCCTGAAGCCAAGGCCTTGTCTCATCCGCGATCACGTTTATCTTTTTCCCCTTCCTGTGGGCTGACCTGATGACCCCCAATGCAGTCCCATAGCCTCCCGTGGCAAGCGCGCCGGCATTGCAATGGGTCAGGATGGTGGCGCCGCGGGGGATGAGGGGCTCGCCATTTTCACCAATCTGTTTATTGATCTCGATGTCCTCGTTGAGCATCCTTTCGGATTCCAGCCTCAGTTCAGCCTTAATTTCTTCAATGCTGTGCCCCTCCATACTCCTGGCAAGGGCCGCCATCCTGTCCACCGCCCACCTCAGATTTACGGCAGTTGGTCGCGCTAAGAGCATTTCATGCCCCATCCGTTCGAATTTTTTCATGAAGGAGCCAAATGATTTTGCCCTGATGGAACCTGCCCCTAAAGCTAGGCCCATGCCTGCAGCGATACCGATGGCAGGCGCGCCCCGTATGACCATTTTCTGGATGGCCTTTATGACGTCTCTGTATCCCCGGCATGTATACCAGTCTGTCCTGGAGGGGATCTTTCTCTGGTCGATCATCCTGACATGGGAGCCGTACCACTCAATGGTGGGGACCATACCGATTCCGTTAGGTTTATTTCGACGGGCGGTCATATCAACCTATCCGCTCAACCCAACCGCGGGTATCCTCTCTTTCAGCGTACTGTAAGCCCACGATCTCGTCATAGAGCTTCTGGGAAAGCTCCCCCATTTTCCCGCCTGCCACAACGTGGTCTTCCCCTTTGTATGTGATCTGACCCACGGGCGATATGACGGCGGCCGTTCCTGTACCGAAGGCTTCCTTCAAACTCCCCTCCTTTGCCGCCCCTATGACCTCGTCAATGGTTAAGGAGCGCTCCGAGACCTTCCAGCCCCAGCCTTTCAGGATTTGAATGACCGAGTCCCTGGTTATACCGGGAAGAATGCTGCCCGTAAGAGGTGCGGTTATAACTTCGTCATTGATCACAAAGAACATATTCATGGTGCCAACTTCTTCCACATACTTTCTTTCAGCCGCATCCAGCCACAGGACCTGTGTAAACCCTTTCTCTTTGGCCTCTTCTGCCGCCAGCAGGCTGGCCGCGTAATTCCCGGCTGTCTTGGCCTCACCGGTTCCCCCTATGGCTGCGCGGACATATTTGTCCTCCACCCAGATCTTGACCGGGTTCAGGCCCTCTTTGTAATAAGCTCCCACGCTGGACAGGATGATGAAGAAGAGATAGTTGTTGGCGGGTCGTACCCCGAGGTGCGGCTCTGTGGCCAGCATGGTGGGCCTGACATAAAGTGACGTGCCTTCGGTCCTGGGAATCCAGTCCTTGTCGAGCAGGATGAGTTTTTTCATGGCATCCATTACAAAATCGACATCCACCTCGGGCATGCAGAGCCGCGCTGCGGAATGATTCATCCTGATGATGTTGTCCCTTGCGCGGAAAAGATAGATGGAGTCATCCTGCCCCCGGTAGGCTTTCAGGCCTTCAAATATTTCCTGGCCGTAATGGAGGGCCATTGCAGCGGGATCGATAGAGAGCTCGCGATACGGTTCGATGCGGGCATCGAACCAGCCCCTGCCTGCCTCGTATTCCATAAGAAACATATGGTCTGTAAAAATACTCCCGAATCCGAGCTGGGATTCATCGGCCGGTTTTGGTTTCTTCTGATCGTCGTCTGCTTGTATCACCTTGATTTCCATTGTCTTCTCCTTTCCCCATCTTCAAAAGCGTTCTTCCCCTATCATACCTCCCTTAAAAATACAACGGGCCTGAAGCGTACAGGGGAGGCTTACTCTTTCCGTTCCCCGGCCTTCTTTTTCAGGTCCTTTCGTTTTTTAGGCAGGTCCTCTATCAACCATTTGCTGACGGTAACGACCGTGGGCCTGTCCTGTAACTTGGCATATATGCGGGTACTATGCTTCCTGTCCCTGTTCCCGAAAAGGAGGGTTTCCCTCTTTTTCCCGTTCGAGAGCATTATCGAAGCCCTTGGTTGATCAAGGCCATAGGGGTGCAGATCTTGTGCTATCTCTTCCTCGAATGAGGAGGCTTCTATTCTGGTAAACCTAATTAACAAAGAGTTGACCTTAAGTGGATCCACGGGGAACCGGGGATCGTCTTTGAAAAACCATTTTTCGCCTTTCTTGATCAGGGGCCATGTGTTTGAATCCCTGACGATCGTAAACTGATTGACATCGTCCAGGTTAAGGGTGAAAAGGCGCTTGAGTCTCAGTTGAAACAGGGTCTTGTCAATGGCATCCTTATCGTATGTCTCAATGAGATAGACCTTTTTTTGCCCATCGATTCTTACATAGATTCCATCCCCTGTGGGGCTTTGGCTGCCCACGTAAAGTTTACCACCAAGCTTTCCGGCCCTGTAGCTCAAGATCAGAATCGGGCTGTCCAGGCCATACTGCCCGACCTCCTCGGGACTTTCTGCGATTACGCGAGTGTATTTCAGGCCCGCCAGCTTCTCCGTCAACTCCTCCACTGCAAATGTCTGGGCCGCTGTCTTGACTGGTTCGGTGATCTTCCACCCGGGCTTCACCCCGTCTCCGGTTTTTTGGAGGACGATTTTATGCTTTCCCCTGATAATGGATAGCGTTTCGATTTGATCCGCTCCTATTCTGAATAGCAGCTTGGCCTTTCGCTCTGATTCGCTGGCAATCCTCTCCTGGTGTATGTCGTAGAAATAGACCCCTGCCAAGGCAATGACTCCAATGAGATATAGGATTGTCGCCCTGTATTTCATCGGGACCGCCTCCTCAGCCACACAACGATACCAAGAAGGAGCATAATCAGAGGCATGGCAACTACCGGTATCCAGAAGACAACCATCCCCTGGGCCCGACTCAGGAGCAAAGGCTCGATGGGTTTTGGCTTTCGCTGGATGGTGATGAACTCTTCCCTGCCCACCATATAGTTGATGGTGTTTGTGATGAAGTCTTCATTGCCCGCAAGTTCGAGACGGCTGTTGGAAGCAAAATCCACATCACCAAAGACAACCAGTTTCCCCCTGCCGGTGATCTGAAGCTCGCCGCGCTGTTCATGTTTTTTCCCTTCATCAGCCTTTTTGATGGGAGGCTCCAGTTCAACCACCGCCGCAAGGGATATGGGACCCTGCCTGTCTTCAGCGTCGAACCGGGCCCTGCCTTTGTGGAGGGACTCAATATCCATCTCTGCCCACGAGCTGGTGGAAGTTTTTGCCAAGGCGGTGACTGTCACGCCCTTTTTGGGCTTGCCAATCGGTTCCACGGATCTTGCCAGGTCGAAAAAACAGGTCAGGCGGAAATCCCGTGTAATTTCATGGTCAGCGTAAGTTACCAGCATGGGGAAAAGATAGTTGCCTCCCATTACCCTGCTTAGTTTGTCCACTATGATATCATCCGTAATCAGCACGGAGTAAGATTTCAGGAATTTCTTGAGCCCCCCGTCGTGGAGGGGCTCAAGAAAAATGATCACGCTTCCCCCTGCGTTGATATACTTGCGGAGGCTCTGTAGCTCCTCGGGGAAGAGGGGTTTCAGAGGGGCTGCCACCACCACAAGAGAGGCCTCCTCTGGGATTTCTTCCCTCATCAGGTTGATTTCCTTGAACTCATAATTCTGTTTGCTCAGTTTCTCATTGAGCTTTCCAAAGGCCTTCATGTCGCTGCCCACGAAAACTCGCTCACCATGGCCGGTCACCCAATAGACTTTCTTGATCTTGCTCTCAAGGAGCCTGATCAGTGCGTTGGTAACATGCTCTTCGTCTGCGATTTTTGTGGTTTGCGAATGCCCGTAGCCTTCAAGGATGATGGTGTTGAGGGTCTTTACATTATAGTGCTGCGCTACGGCCGGATTTTTTTGAGGGTCGATAAGCTCATATGTGATGGTGGGGACCAGGTAATGGTATGCGGAAAGCAATCTTTCGGTATCTTCGGCTTCTGGAAAACCCTCACGGACGAAGGCCTTGATTTTGACCGGTTTCCGGACATTCTTTAGGATCTGCACCGTCTTGTCGGTCAGGGTATGTTCCCCCGTTGATGTGAGATCCCACCGCAGGTAGTGCCTTTGAGATATGAGACTGGCGAATACCATCAGGGCAAGGACCAAAAAAATGGC
The DNA here is from genome assembly GCA_029933075.1 of Deltaproteobacteria bacterium. GTDB lineage: Bacteria > Desulfobacterota > DSM-4660 > Desulfatiglandales > Desulfatiglandaceae > JAOZOW01. The sequence continues at coordinate 8,363 of JAOZOW010000019.1, forward strand.
CGCTGTCATGTTGGAGGAGCTCTTTAGTCTTAACCCTAAACCGGCTTTTTCCATGATTTCAACCTCTCCAGTAGCGGGAATTCAGGAAGCGCAGTGTAAGAAACAGCCAGAAAAAGATGAAAAGGATATAGAACACCAGGTCCCGCGTATCGATCAGGCCCCGTACGAAAGAGTCGAGGTGGTTGATGATGGAGATATGGGCCAGGATATTGCCCAGAGGCGGACCGGTGACGGCTTTGGCCCAGCCCAGAAGCCAGAGCAGAAGCAATGCACCGAAACTGAGGACGGCGGCCACGATCTGGTTTTCCGTCAGAGAGGAGGTAAATATTCCAAGAGAGATAAAGCTGGCCCCCAGGAGCACGATTCCCAGGTACCCGCAGATTACCACGCCCCATTCCAGGGTGCCGAATATTTCCAGGATTATCAGGCAGGGGATGGTCCCTGCAAGCATGGCAAGGAGAGTTACAAGGGAGGCGAGGAATTTGCCTGCCAGCGCGGCGCTGTCGGAAAGGGGATAAGTGAAGAGAAGCTCAATGGTGCCCGCCCTTTTTTCTTCGGAGTACATTCTCATGGTGATCAGAGGGAGCATCAGCAGCAGAATGATGGACAGGTCCCCAAAAAAGGGTTTTACCACCATATCGGACATGTTCAACCCCTGGCTGAGAAAGGGGTTCCTTGCTGCCTGGAGGCTCCTGTATCCATAAATCGCCACGTTGCTCCAGAAGAAGTACCCGGATACTGCCAGGAAGATGAACGCTGCGGCATAGAATATGGGGGAAGCAAAAGTGATGGAAAATTCTTTTTTGAATACCGCTATGATCTGCCTCATGATTCATAATCCCCCTCTTCTTCGGTGACTAACTGGACAAAAACCTCTTCAAGGCTCATTTCACCCGACCTCATTTCTCTCAAATTCCATCCCGATTCCACGATGGTTCTGGCGATGAGGGGCCTGATGCCCTCATCCGGCCCGCTTTCCACGATGAACTCCCCTTTTTTATCCAGGCTTCTGACCTCTGATACACCTGTCAGAGACATCAGTTTCCGCGTGATTTCATCCTCTTGCGCACCATCCACGGATATAACCGTCCTGAGGCCCTTCTGGAGCTCCCGTGCCAGGTTTTCAGGTCTGTCCTCCTTCTTAATCCGCCCTCTGTGAATGATAATCACCCGCTCGCAAACTTGGCTTACCTCAGGCAGGATATGGGTGCTCAGCAGGATGGTCCGTTCTCCTCCCAGGCCTTTGATAAGTTTGCGGACATCCACGATCTGGGCCGGGTCGAGGCCCGTGGTGGGCTCATCCAGGATCAGGAGCTGCGGATCGTTCAATAGGGCCTGTGCCAAACCCACTCTCTGCTTGAGTCCCTTGGACAGGTGCTTGATCAGGCGTTTTCTGTGCTCCCTCAGCCCGCATATGTCTATGGCTTTCTCTATCTCTTTTTTCAGCTCGGCCCCACCCAGCCCTTTTACGGAGCCGGAAAAACTCAGGAATTTGTGCACTGACAGGTCATCATAGAGAGGCACTGTCTCGGGGAGAAATCCTATCCTCTTCCTCACTTCCAAGGATCGGGTTCTGGTATCAAGTCCGTCTATGCGGATTTTCCCGGAGGTGGGTTGCATGAAGCAGGTAAGCATTCTCAGGATAGTGGTCTTTCCGGCCCCGTTTGGGCCGAGGAAGCCCACAATTTCTCCCTGTCCTACGTGGAATGATACTTCCTGGACCGCAGGTTTAAGTCCGTAATACTTCGTAAGATTTTCTGCCACTATCATCGTGAGCTCACCCATGCTTTCCCCTCCACCGACCTGCCCATTGTCTTCAGCCGGGGCACTTTGTTCGTCAAGAGGCCTCGGGCTGATAGGGACAACCCCTTCAGGGTATCTTTAAATCCTCACCAGCTCATAATCCCGCCGGCCAAGGCCGATTTTTTCTGCATGTTTCAGTTGAATGCTCCAGTCTATATTCGGATAAATGCCCCTGAATTTATCTTCCCCGGGGGCCCTGGAGCTTGTGAGGCAGGAGGTTTCCATCCCAGGCTGGCGATTGACCAGATCCACGGATGCTTGGTCTATGGCCACGGGATCGGTGGAGGCCGTAAACCCGATGTCATGGACGATTGGGGCGTCGCAATGGCCGTAGCAGTCACATGCCGGCGATATATTGGTCAGGAAATTGATAAACAGAGCCTTCCCTTGTTTTCCTTTTAAGACGGCCTCGGCATATTCGACCAGCTTTTTCTGGAAAAGCGGAATGTCTGTACTCCATTGGATATTAATGGCGCCATTGGGGCAGATGAGGATGCACTCCCCGCACCCCACGCATTTTTCCGGATCAATGGAGGCCTTTTTCTTGTAAATCGAGATGGCCTTCTGGGCGCAGTGCTCCGCGCACTGCCCGCAGCCCTTACACTTCTTGGTTTTGACCTTGGGGGAAAGTTCCGAGTGTTGTTCCAACTTCCCTTTTCGGGAGGCACAGCCCATACCAAGATTCTTGATGGTTCCTCCAAACCCGGTCAGTTCATGCCCCTTGAAATGGGCGACGCTAATCAGAGCGTCCGATTCCGTGATCTCCCTGCCTATGTATGCCGTTTTTATGTGGGGGCGGTCTATTCTCACTTTTGAATATGAGGCGCCCCGTATGCCATCGGCAATGATGATGGGCGCGTCAATCACCGAGAAAGCAAAACCATTCTCGATGGCTGTACGCAGGTGGGAGACACTCTCGCCCCTGCTCCCCACATAAAGCGTATTGGTGTCGGTAAGATAGGGTAGGGCGCCCAGGGATTTGATTTCTTTCACGATTTGCCGAACAAAGAGGGGACGAATAAAGGCGGTATTTCCCTTTTCCCCGAAGTGAAGCTTTACGGCCACAAGCGCCCTTGGCGCTATAATATTTTTAATACCGGCCGAATCCATGAGACGGGCGAGCTTGGCGGGCAGGTTCTCTCTGGCCGAAGCCCTGAGGTCGGCGAAGTAAACCTTACTTTGCTCCATCGCAGGCTCCCTTGGTATGTGGTGGAGAGCTCCTTTTCAGCACGAAAGCCCCCCTGCCTCCAGTGTACTCCTGTTTATAAAATTCGAGTGTTACAGGCATAAAAATATGCCCTCCAGGGCACGGTTTGAATGCAGGTGCCTGTCAGGGAACTTGGGGATATTTGAGTTTAGACCTTAAGCGTTCAGATCTCGTGCATTCAACACGGAAGCGGGGCTCCAGGGCTGATTATATAAACGGCGACAGATGTTAAGCCTTCTCCCATCGGCTGTCAAGGCGCTTGTCCTTAACCAAGGATTTTGATTGACAACTCGGACGGTATTGGACTATTAGTGTTCACGGTGTTTTCGGCTGGATGCCTGAATGCCGATACCGCGTCGATACAAAAGAAGGCACTTTAAGGGGTCTCCTTGTTTCGGGGAATCTGGACCCGGGTTATCCTCCATGGGGTGGCCTGAGGCAGCCGGGGGAGAGACTTATTCTGCAGCCCAGCAGTCCTTATGAGAAATAGATACATAACCAGGCTGTTTGCGGGTATACTTTTCGGCCTCATTTCTATTACGGCTCCGTTTGCCCTTGCTCAGGAGCCGAAAAGAATTTTGAGTATCGAGGCCTATGATATGCTCAATACGGTCCCTGATACCTACCTGATAGATGTGAGGACCCGTGCTGAATACCAGTTTGTGGGTCATCCCATCACCGCTTACCTGTTCCCCTATATGTTTATGACGGAGGGCTTCGGGAAGACGGACGGTAGTTACGGCTACCGGTTTAATGTTAAGAACAAGGCCTTTGTGCAGGAAATCGGCAAGGTATTCAAGAAGACCGACAACTTGCTCATAATCTCCCGCGACGGAAGACGCAGCGCTTTGGCCGCAAAAGAGCTTTTGGAGGCAGGTTTCAAGAATGTTTATAATGTGGAGGATGGGTTTGAAGGACCTCTGTTTCCTCACTTGAAAGACAGCAATAAGCACAAGTTTTACCGGCAACTCGCCAAGAGGAATAAAATCTATGGGTTTGACCATAGGCGACACTACGGCTGGCAGTGGTGGGGGTTGCCTTGGACCTATCAAATTAATCCCAAGTACATCTATCCCCCGGACCGGGTGTCGTCGAAGAAGAGATGAGGAGGCAAGCAATGGAATCTGAGGAGCTTATCCGCATAATGAAACAAGTGGAAGAAAAAGGGATCGGTTGGGATACTGTAGAGGAGAAAATAAAGGTCCCTTACGACTTGCTGAGCCTCTATGCCCGTTCCGGTCCTGTACCGGTGACAATTATTAACGGATTGAAGAATCTGTTGGAGGGGGAAGGGAAATAGAGGTCTTTACAAAATTAAGTCCTGAAAGGAGTGGATGTATGTCGGACGTGCTGCAAGTGACGGATGAAAATTTCGAAGAGGAGATCATTAATTCCGAAATGCCGGCGATGGTCGATTTTTGGGCCGAATGGTGCGGGCCATGTAAAATGGTGTCCCCCCTGGTTGAGGAGCTGGCCCAGGAATACAAGGGGAAAATCAAAGTAGCGAGCATGGATGTGGATGGTAACCGACAGACACCGGCCAAGTTTGGCATCAGAAACATCCCTACGCTTATTTTCTTTAAAGGCGGGGAAGTGGCCAATACCTTGATCGGTGCATATCCCAAGAGCCATATTGAAGAGGAACTGAAGAAGCTATTGTAACTTTTCCGTACCCGTAACCCCGGCCCCGCTAAAAGAGAAGATAGGAAGGCGGGGCCTTCATTTTCGCTGGTTTTATCGCCAACAATGCAAGATGTTATAATCATAGGCGGAGGTCCGGGAGGACTTACCGCAGGGCTGTATACGGCCAGGGCGCGGCTGAAGACGGCTCTCCTGGAAAGGCTTGCTCCCGGCGGCCAGGTGCTCACCACGGATCTGGTGGAGAATTACCCCGGTTTTCCCGAGGGGATTTCGGGCTTTGAACTTGTGGATAGAATGAAGCGCCAGGCTGAAAGTTTCGGGCTTGAGATCCGTGGTGAGGAGGTAGTGAAACTGGAGCTGTCATCCGAAGCAAAAAGGGTATTTACATCCAAGGAGACATTGGAGGCAAAGGCCGTGATCCTTGCGTGTGGCGCTTCGCCTTCCAAACTGGGAATCGAGGGTGAGGAACTCTTGACCGGCAAGGGCATTTCTTACTGCGCCACCTGTGACGGGCCTTTTTACAGAGATCAAGAAGTTGCCGTGATAGGCGGGGGTGACGCGGCGGTGGAAGAGGCCATATTTCTGACAAAGTTTGCAAGCAAGGTCTATCTGATTCATCGGAGGGACCAGCTCAGGGCCACCCGGTTGCTTCAGGACCGCGCCATGTCCCAGGAAAAGATAGAGTTTGTGTGGAACACGGTTCCCACGAAGATAGTTGGCGAGAGCCAAGTGGACGGCTTGGACCTCAAAGATGTAAAGACGGGCGTTACCACTCATCTCCCGGTCAGCGGGGTCTTTATTTTTATCGGGTACAGGCCGAACAGCGACCTTGTCAAGGACCAGGTGGAACTGGACGCACGCGGTTTCGTGGTGACTAATGATAATATGGAAACATCCATACCGGGTGTGTTTGCCGTGGGAGACTTGAGGTCCAAGTTGCTCCGTCAGATCACCACCGCTGTTGGCGAGGGAGCTACGGCCGCCTTTGCCGCCGAGAAATATATTGAGAGCCTCGAATAGGACAAGCGCAATGTCTAAGGTAAAATTATTTGCAATCGGAGTTCTTGCGGTCTTCTGGCTGAATGGGTGTGCCCTATGGGAACATTTTTTCCCCACCGAGGAGGAGGAGCAGCTCCCTGCTCAACTAATGGACGAGGGGATGGAGAACTTTAAGAATGGATACTATGAAGCGGCGGCCGATGCCTTTCAAAAGCTAAAGGACCGCTATCCATACAGCCGCTTTGCCTTGGAGGCTGAAGTAAAGATGGCCGATGCCATGTATGAAAAGCAGGAATATGACGAAGCCTACGAGGCCTATGATGACTTTGAGCGGCTGCATCCCAAGAACTCCAAAATTCCCTATATCATCTACCGAAAGGGCATGTGCCATTTCAAACAGGTCACGACCATTGACAGGGATCAGTCGCATACTTTGGCGGCAAAAGAGGAGTTCGAGCGGCTTGTAAGAAAATTTCCCCGGAGCGAATATGCCCAGAGGGCGCGAAGCAGGATAAAGGCGTGCTATGTATATCTGGCCGAATATGAGCTATATGTTGGACATTTCTATTTTAAAATGAAAAAGTACCGGGCGGCAATGGACAGGTTTCGGTATCTGGTTGAGCACTACCCGGATTTCGGCCAGTACCATGAGGCGCTGGAGTATTACCGCCTGTGTAAAGAAAAGGCTCCATCCGAGCCAGAGGAACCCGAAGGGAGAAAAAAGCCCTCCTGGTGGCAGAGGTTCACCGGGTCAGTCAGTTCCTTTTCCAACAAGGTCATAGAGGGCATCAAGGGCATTTTCTAATTGATCCGGGTTATTTCCCCCACCCTGCGCCATATCAGGCCTCCCTCCCCCCTTTCCGCCCACCATGGGCGCCAGTCGTTTGATCATGTCTCCGGCATTGAATCGACCCACCAGGTCTTTGGTGACCACGCATGTTAGCATGGCCCTTTGCTCTTTCCTGGCCCCCACAAGTATAATGCCGGAGCGGAGCTTATCCCTTATCTTATCGGCGGACTCACGGAGCTCTTTGGGGGAGTCGGCTTCCACCTCGATTGCCACTGCCTTGACCCCGGAGATTTTCCTTACCTTGTCCATGAAGTCTTCCGATTTTTTGGTAAGGAGTTTCGATTTCAGGGATTCGATCTCTTTTTCTTTTTCCTTGTGCTCCCGCAGGACTCGCTCCAGGCGATCGCCCGCCTGATCCGGTGTGGTTTTCAGTAGAGAAGCGATCCGCTTCAGCTCGTGGTCTTGCCTTTGATCATATTCGAGGGCTTTTTCTCCGGTGAGAGCCTCAATACGGCGCACATTGGCGCCAACTGCGCTTTCTGCAGTGATGCGGAAGAGCCCTATATCCCCCGTGCGCCCGGTATGGGTACCTCCGCACAGTTCCATGCTGATGCCGTCGCCTATGGACACCAGCCTGACCTTCTCCCCATATCTCTCTTCGAAAATGGCCATGGCTCCTGTTTTCATGGCCTCTTCTTTAGGCATTTCCTTGGTTTGAAGCACCAGGTTCTCTCTGATGTGCCTGTTAACGATGTTCTCCACCTCGGTCAGTTGTTCAGAGGTCATCTGGGTAAAGTGGCTGAAGTCGAACCGGAGCCTGTCGGGGGCCACCAGCGAGCCCGCCTGCTTGACATGGTCGCCAAGCACCTCCCTGAGAGCGGCATGGAGGAGGTGGGTAGCCGAGTGATTAAGGGCCGTGGCATTCCTTTGCTCAATGTCCACCCTGGCTTCCACCTTATCACCGACCGCGACGGCCCCCTGTTCCACACGGCCCTGGTGAACAATGAGATCGTGAGCGTACTTTACGGTATCGGTCACACGGAATCTAAGGCCCTGTCTGAGTATCCACCCCGTATCACCCACCTGGCCACCGGCCCTGCCATAAAAAGGAGTCCGCTCGAGGACCACATCCAGGTCAAGACCCTCGGCGGCCTCTTTCACTTCCCTCCCGTTGCTCACCAATGCCACTACCCTGGCTTTTGAGGCAAGGGTTTCATAGCCAACGAAACGGGTGGATGCCCCTCGGGCCAAGAGCCCCCGGTAGACCTCCGGGATTTCTTCTTCGCCGCTGCCCTTCCAGGACTCTTGGGATTTGGCCCTCTGCCGCGCCATGGCCTGGTGAAAGCCCTCCATGTCCACCCGCAGGTCTTCGCCGCGGGCCACATCCTCCACAATATCCACGGAAAGACCATAGGTGTCGTAAAGCTTAAAAGCTACCTCACCGGGAATGGTGTCGTTCCCCTTGGCTTTTAGGTTCGCTATCTCTTCCTCCAGCACCTTCATACTGTACCGTAGGGTGTCTGCAAATCGTTTTTCCTCATTATTGACAACACCTTCAATAAATCCCATTGAGCGGCTGAGTTCGGGGTAATCATCTCCCATGACATCCGTGACCTTGCGGCAAATGGAGGCAAGAAAATAGTCTTTCAATTCGAGGACCTGTCCGAAACGAATAGCCCTGCGGATGATCCGTCTTAGGGTGTATCCTCTTCCCTCATTGGAGGGCATAATGCCGTCGCCGATCAGAAATGCAATGGCCCTGGCATGATCTGAGATGACCCTGAAGGCCACATCCTGCTTCTTGTCCTCCCCGTATGGCTTTTCACTCAGATCTTCAATAAAGGAGATGAGGTCCCTGAACAGGTCCGTACTGTAATTGGACTGTACACCCTGTACAACCGCTGCAAGCCTCTCCAGCCCCATTCCCGTATCGATGTTCGGCCGGGGCAGTGGTTTCAGGCTTCCATCAGGATCCCGGTCGAACTGCGTGAAGACCAGGTTCCATATCTCCAGGTATCTGTCGCAGTCACAACCCGGAGCGCATTCCGGCCTCCCGCAGCTAAGGGCGGGGCCTTGGTCAATGAGGATTTCGGAGCAGGGACCGCATGGACCTGTGTCGCCCATGGCCCAAAAGTTGTCCTTGTCCCCCAACCTTACGATTCTTTGCGCCGGAACGCCGATTTTTTCCTCCCATATTCTGAAGGCTTCTTCATCATCTTTATATACGGATATATAAAGGCGCTCAGGTGGGAGACGATAGATCTCTGTGAGAAGTTCCCATGCCCATTCAATGGCCTCCTGTTTGAAATAGTCCCCGAAGGAAAAGTTCCCTAACATCTCGAAAAAGGTATGATGCCTGGCAGTGTACCCCACATTTTCAAGGTCATTATGTTTTCCGCCGGCCCGTACGCATTTCTGGGAACTGGCAGCTCGGGTATAGCCCCTCTTTTCCTCTCCGAGAAAAAGTCGCTTGAACTGGACCATGCCCGCATTGGTGAAAAGCAGTGTAGGGTCGTCCTGGGGAACCAGTGATGAGCTTTCAACAATCTCGTGTCCGTGGCTCTTGAAATAATCCAAAAATGTCTGTCTGATCTCTCTGAAATTCATTGTTCGTACCGCATCCTTCTGCTTTACTCATCCTCTTTGTTGTCGCTGTCGGCGGCCTTTTTCCTGAGGCCCGTCTTTTCCAGTACACGCTCCTTGATCGCGTCTCTTACATCTGTATGTTCGGCCAGGAACCGCTTTACGTTTTCCCGTCCCTGCCCGATCCTTTCATCGCCAAAAGAGTACCAAGCCCCGCTCTTTTCCACGATGCCCAGGGATACCCCCATATCGAGGATATCCCCCTCTTTGGATATGCCGTGCCCATATATGATATCAAATTCGGCGTCCTTGAAAGGGGGTGCAATCTTGTTTTTTACCACCCTGACACGGGTGCGGTTGCCGATCACCTGATCTGCATCCTTGAGCGCGCCTATCCGGCGGATATCAAGCCTCTGGCTCGCATAAAACTTAAGGGCGTTTCCACCTGTGGTGGTCTCAGGATTACCGAACATCACGCCGATTTTCATCCTTATCTGATTGATGAATATGACGCAGGTGCTCGACTTGCTTATGGTGGCCGTGAGTTTTCTGAGGGCCTGGGACATGAGCCTGGCCTGCAACCCCACATGCTGATCCCCCATGTCACCCTCGATCTCGGCCCTGGGGACCAGTGCGGCCACGGAGTCGATCACCAAAACATCAATGGCGCCGCTCCTTACGAGGATTTCAGCTATATCCAGCGCCTGTTCACCGGTGTCGGGCTGTGAGACCAGGAGACTGTCCACATCGACCCCCAACCTTTTCGCATAGGTGATATCCAGGGCATGCTCCGCGTCGATGAATGCCACCATGCCCTCCTGGGCCTGTGCCTCCGCGGCGACATGGAGCGCCAGGGTGGTCTTGCCCGAAGATTCCGGCCCGAATATCTCAATCACCCTGCCGCGCGGAACTCCACCGATCCCGAGGGCCACATCCAGGGCTATTGAGCCGGTGGAGATTGCAGGTATGTCCAGCACCCTCTCTTCACTCATTTTCATGATGGAACCACGACCGAATTGTCTTTCTATCTGGGATATGGCCTGTTCGACCGCTTTATCTCTATCCATGAGCAATCCTCCTAAAATAATCGGTTTGATGCCTTACCTGAGCGCTCCCATCAGCCTTGGCCGGTTAAGGGCCACGCCTTCATTTTGGTGTAAACGGCTCCTCCCGGGTTGAGGTCGCTTCTGAACAACACAAGCTCTTTGGCGGGCCATGGCTGGCTTTTAAGATCCCGATACCGGGAAAGGAGCTTTTCCAGATGATGGCTGGCGGTTCTGCTTCCTTTCCGGAACCTCCCCACCGTCAGGTGCGGCCTGAACGGTCTCTTTTCCTGCCTGACTCCTAAGTCCTCAAGGGCGAGCTGGAGCGAATCTCTGAAGCGGCCCATTCGATCAAGATCTCCATTTATCCCGATCCACAGGACCCTTGGGTTGCGGGGAGTGCCAAATATGCCTGTTCCTCTGAGCGAAACATTGAAAGGGGCGAAATCGCAGCAAATCTCCTCTGTCTTCAGGCCTACTTCGCCTATCTGCGCCCGGTTAATCCCTCCCAAAAATACCACCGTCAGATGCATATTGTCCACTTTGACCCACCTGAGGTCCAGTGCAAGTTTTTTCATTTCCCCCGAGACATCTCTCAGCATCTCTTTGATCTCAGGGGGCAATTCAAATGCAAGGAAGGAACGGATCGCCATTGAGATGCCTTCTTATCCAATCCAGTGCCATCATGGAGCTGTTCAGCTTGATCTGTTCCCGGGAACCCCAGAAGCGATACTTTTTAAAGTATACATCATCGGATGTAGCCAGCCCCACGAAGACCGTACCCACAGGTTTTTCCTTACTGCCCCCTTCCGGGCCTGCAATCCCTGTGACAGCCAGCCCCAGGTCTGCCCTAATACGGCCCCTGACACCCATTGCCATTTCTTTTACGGTTTCACCGCTTACGGCACCATGCTTGTTCAGGGTTTCCGCACTCACGCCCAGCAAGGTCATCTTGGATTCATTGCTGTACACAACCACCCCTCCCCGGAAATATCCGGAGCTTCCGGGTACATTGGTGAGCCTGTGACCGATAAGCCCTCCCGTGCAAGATTCCGCCACCGCCAAGGTGCTCTTATGCTGTAGCAGCAACTCACCTACCACATCTTCCATGTTCTGGGTGCCCGATGCAAATATATATGACCCCACAAGACGTTTGATCTCCTTTTCAAGAGAGTCCAACTCCCTTGTTATCGCTGACTCGTCCGTGCCCCGCAGGCTGAGGGTGATGTGGTTTTCAGGGAAGTGAGGGTAAAAACCCAGGACGATCTCCCCTGTCTTTCCCTGGAGTTCTTTGAATATCTCCGCGATCTTGGGCTCATTAAGGCCATAGAGCTTGTGGATCCGCTGCCTCATGACCGGGAGGGTTTTGGAGAGGCTCAGGATTTCAGGAAGCACAAATTTATCCATAAGATATCTCATCTGGTCGGGTACCCCGGGGAGAAAATAGAGCCTCACATTATTTTCGAGCAGGCGGAAGCCGCATGCAGTGCCCTCTGGGTTGATCATCTTGGAGCCGTCCGGCATGCAGGCCATCTTTTCCAAAGAAGGGGTTATCTCGATCCCCCTAACCTTTGCATGGTTTTTGATCTTTTCGAACATCTGGGTGTTGAGGGTAAGGGGCCGGTTCAGTGTCTCGGCTACGATCTGGTTCGTCCTGTCATCTTCCGTGGACCCAAGGCCGCCGGTTACGATAACGAAGCGGGATGTCTTCATGGCCTGTACCAGGGCCTCGGAAACCATCTTTTCGTCATCTCCCACAGAGGTGATACGCGTTACATGGAGACCGGAGGCCGTGAGCCTTCCCGCGGCATACCATGCATTCAGGTCTAAGGTCCTGCCGGAAATTAACTCGTTTCCGATTGTGATGATCTCTCCGTGCATATCCAAATTGGGCCGGACACTCCGCAGGCCGATTCAGTTGAGGAAGGATAGAGTCAACCATGTGGCCAGGTAGGCGTACAATCCTGCCAGGAGGTCATCAAACACTATGCCGATCCCACCGCCTATGGCTTCCACTTGCTTTATGGGGAAAGGCTTCAGGATATCGAAGAACCGGAAAGCCGCAAATGCCGCCGCAAGATTCAACCATGACATGGGCAGTAAAAGCATTGCCAGGTAAAACCCCGCCATCTCGTCGATGATCACCATTGATGGATCATTGTCGCTCAGGAGCTTGCGGCATCGGTCCGCACTCCACAGGGCTGTTCCTGTAAGGAGGGCCAGGATCAATATCCTACCCGGAAGAGCCAATCCCTCCGTCAATAAAATGAGAGGTATTGCCGCGAGGGATCCAAAGGTCCCCGGAGCTAAGGGCAAAAGCCCAATACCGAACCAGGTGGAAAGGACCATTGCGGTTTTGTCGGGAAAGCCGGATCCCTTGAATAGATCCTTTACCGGTACGTTATCAGATTCAGATTTTGACATCAACTGCGTACCGTGTCTCCATCAGGGTTTTTCATTAAGATCACACGACCTTGTTTAGGCTCATAACCCAGGAAAATATCTCCTTCAAAGGCTTGTTCTCTTTGCGGGCGATTTCCCGGCAGACCTCGTATTCCGGAAGGAAATAGACCTCCCCTCCCTTTCCGGTCACCTGCTTAACCCTGATCTTCCCCCATGGGCTGTCTACCTCTACCACGCAGCGTTTCAACACCGCCCTCTGGCTGTACTGGAAACGGATGCCCAGGGTAAAGCTTTCCCTAAAGAGGATTTCCATCAGGGCGTCCTTGCACTCGGGTGGCGCCATGATCTGGATCTGGACTCCGGGGCGGTTCTTTTTCATCTGGATGGGGCACATGGCCACATCCAGGGCGCCTGCCTCAAATAATCGCTCCATAATGAACCCGAGCCATTCCGGGGGGGCATCGTCCACATTGGTTTCAAGGACAACTATGGTTTCCACGCTTTCAGCCGCCTTCCGGTCTCCGATAAGGATACGGAGCAGATTGGGTCTATCCGGCAGGTCCCTGCTTCCCACCCCATAAGCGACATCGATGATTTTCATGGAAGGCATGGGTCCGTGGGTAGCGGCCAGAGCCTTCACGAGGGCGGCACCCGTAGGGGTGACCATTTCATATGGCAGCCCGGAATCGTAGACAGGAAAACCCAGCAACAGAGTCACGGTAGCGGGGGATGGAAGGGGCAACCTGCCGTGGGCGGTGTCCACGAACCCCGATCCCAGGGGCAGGGGAGAAGAGGAAAGTTTTTCAATGCCAAGGGCGTGAAGCCCGTGGACCGTGGCCACAATGTCGATGATCGAATCCGCGGCCCCCACCTCGTGGAGATGGACCTGATCCACCGGTTGGTCATGGGCCTTGGCTTCCGCCTCGGCAAGATGCTCAAAGACCCGCATGCTTTTTTCCTTGACCGGCCCGGCAAGATCCCCTGCACTGATTATCTCGCGTATCTCGTCCAGCCTTCTCGGCGCCTGGAGCTTATGGTCTATTTTCACTGAGAAGCGAGTGCCGAAGATCCCATTCCTTGATTCACGGGTGGCATCTATCTCATATCCTCTCAGCGGGAGTGTTGAAAGGCGGCCTTTCAATTCCTCAAAAGGGAGTCCCGCATCAAGCAGGGCCCCTACGAACATGTCGCCGCTGATGCCGGAAAAGCAGTCAAGATGAGCGGTTTTCATTTTTGAAGCCCGGTTAAACGAAAGGTATGGTTGTAAAAAGCCTTGCCATCGTGGCAAGGCTTCCTATGGATTGGGATAAAATTTGCTTAGCAGAAGCCCCCTTTCTTGTCAACAGCACAGTACCGATTTGGCTCTTCCCCTCGCACGCCGCCCCTGACGAGGAGGACCTTTCTTCTTGGCCGAGGCACGGAAAGCGATTTTGGACAGGGGCGACCCGAATGGTTGCTTCAGTCTGAAATCTGGCAGGAATGGGGGGCTAACTTTTTCCGAAAGCGATTGTTCCTCAGGGAATTGAACAAAGATCTGTTTGAACCCCAGTTGCCTGGCATGGTCAAGTACGGTGAAGAACTCACTTTTTGTGATCCGTCTATTGAGGGGCTCTTCTTTTTGGGGGAGCACAGGGTAATACTGGGACATGAGGCTCAGGGGCAATTCAGGGCCGAATTCCAGGAAAAGGGTTGTCAGCGCATTGACGGAATTGTCTGTGTGACCGGGCAGGATGAGGTGTCTGACCAGGACCCCCCTCCTGGCCGTTTTTCCGTGAGCCGTGCCGGCATCAAGAAATCCTTTCTGTTTGATCATCTCCGCGATTGCCTCGATCGCCACGTCGGGATAGTCAGGACAGGCGGATAATTTTGCGGCCAGGGAGCGATCTGCATACTTGAAATCGGGAAGGTAGATATCCACCCAGTCCCGTGCGGCTTTCATCAGCAGAATGGATTGGTACCCGGAGAGATTAAAAAGCACAGGAATGGATAACCCCTCATCCCGGAGGAGCCGGACAAGACGGAGGATATGAGGAAGGAAATGGTCGGGGGTGACGAAATTGATGTTGTGTACATGGTGTCGCCGGATCATTTTTTTGATTTCCGGGAGCAATATTTTCAAATCCTTGGGCGAGCCGAGACCCTTGTGAGAGATCTGGTGGTTCTGGCAAAAGGTACATCGAAGCGAGCAACCCGTAAGAAACACCGTGCCGGAGCCGTGGGTACCGCTGATGGGAGGTTCTTCTCCAAAATGAGGTCCTACATAGGCCACCCTCACCTGATCTGATTCGCCGCAAAAACCGCTCTTGCCCTCAGGGGCCTCTTTTGTCCTGTCAACACCGCAGGAGCGCGGGCAGAGATGGCAGTTTTCATACATGCTAAATAGGTCCATTTACCTTAGTCGCTGCTCTGTTACACCTGAAGGTTCCAATGCCCCCTTTTTAAGGGGCAGTCTCTATATTGCCAGGTCTGCTGGCGGCCGTTTATCTGGTAAAGTATTTGCATTTATCGTAGCTCAATTGGCTACTAATTTACTGCATTGGACAGACGGAGTAAATCATTGATGCCTCTATACCGGATGCCGGTACCTGGTCGCTTGCTACTGGGGGGCTGGGCATGCCCGTCTGCCGTAGATGCGGCTCAAGGAGGCAGACTGATAACCTCCGTTAAGTTGTTGAAAATGATCGAGGCCGGATTCGGGATCAATTCTGTTTTTGACACCGGTGATGGAATGCCGCTTTTGAGGAAACGGGAAAAGAGTAGGCCTTTGTTGAGGGTTGTGGTATCTAATAAAGGCGCCGGAACCGATGGTTCTTGGACAAACCGACATCGGAGAAAGGAGGATTCGGGATGGAGCTTCACCCGCTGGCAGGGAAGCCTGCACCTGATTCCATTTTGATTGATGTGCAGGATCTCATATCTTCATATTATCGGGCAAAAGCAGCCGGTCCCGTGGCCTTTGGTACCTCAGGGCACAGGGGCTCTTCATTTGAAGGGACTTTCAATGAGGAACATGTGATGGCCATTGCCCAGTCCATTTGCGAGTATCGAGCCTGGAAGGGGATCACCGGGCCGCTTTTTATGGGATTTGACACCCATGCCCTTTCAGTGCCTGCGTTCAGGACTGCCCTGGAGGTATTTGCCGCAAACGGGGTGGAGACGGTGATTCACAAAGGAGACGAATACACGCCCACCCCTGTTATTTCTTTCCTGATTTTGGAGCACAACAGAGGAAAATCCAAGGGCCTGGCCGACGGTGTGGTGATTACGCCCTCTCATAATGCTCCCAAGGATGGGGGGTTCAAGTATAATCCGCCGCATGGGGGTCCCGCGGACGTGGATGTTACCGGCTGGATCGAGGAGAGAGCCAATAAGCTTATCCGAAAAGGGACCTCGGCGATCAAGCGGGTGCCTTATAAGAGGGCGAGGAAGGCCGGGACCACCCATGAGGAGGATTTCATAGGGCCCTTTGTCACCTCACTGCCGGAGATCATAGACATGGAGGCAATCCGGGAAGCGGGAATCAGGATAGGAGTAGATCCCATGGGCGGATCCGGTATCCACTTCTGGGACCCCATTGCCCGCAGCTATGGGCTTGACATTCAGGTAGTCAACAGGGAAATCGATCCTTCATTTCGTTTTATGACCGTGGATTCGGATGGGGTCATAAGGATGGATTGCTCTTCGCCTTTTGCCATGGCTCGTTTGATCTCTATGGCCGATAGTTTTGATATTGCATGGGGGAATGACCCCGATTTTGATCGCCACGGAATCGTGTGCGCCACGGGGCTCATGAACCCCAACCATTATCTGGCTGTGGCTATCTGGTATCTCTTGGGTAACAGGCCTGCCTGGGACAAGCAACTGATGATCGGAAAAACACTGGTAAGCAGCAGTATCATCGATCGGGTGGTAAGCGACTATCACAGGACGCTCTACGAGGTTCCGGTGGGATTCAAATGGTTTGTCCAGGGGTTCATAGATGGCACAGTAGCATTTGGAGGGGAGGAGAGTGCGGGCGCGTCCTTTCTGAGAAGTGACGGAACAGTGTGGTCAACGGACAAAGACGGCTTTTCCATGACCCTTCTTGCGGCGGAGATCTTGGCCAAGACGGGCATGACGCCTGATGAAATCTACCGCGAGGTGCTGGTGCCCAAGTATGGAGACCCATATTACAAAAGGGCGGACGGCCCCATTGATGATGTCCGTAAGTCGCGGCTCCAGACATTGACACCTGATTCCATACAGGCAAAGAATATAGCTGGGCAACCGGTCACCAATATCATGACCACGGCGCCAGGAAATGGCGCGCCGATCGGTGGCGTGAAAGTGGTGCTGGGTGATGGTTCCTGGTTTGCTTTGAGGCCGTCTGGTACGGAACCCAAGATGAAGGTCTATATTGAAAGTTTTGGCGGTGAATCGCTCTGGCAAAATATCCATGAAGAGGCCCTCCGACTCCTATTTGGCCCTTCGGATTGATGGGTATGGTGGATTCCCGCTTCCTGTTTTATCGGTGCCTATAGCCGAAACTTATGAGACGGGCTAAGTAAATTTCGCTTGCCTATTGTATTTTGGTTAAATATAATAAAAATTTATATTACTAACGTCGGGCCAAGCGCCCCGGGGCTTATCTGCGTTAGGGTTTCCATAAAGCGAAGGGAGGAGAAAATGTCTCGGATGAAAAAAAGATCATTGGTGTTTTTCATTATTGCTATTTTTTTCGTTACAGCCATAGGTGCTCCTGTGCTGGCCGGAGAGTGGGATGATGACTCCCAGGTCACGGCCCCTTCCATGGTTGGGGATTTCCTGGTTCTTCGGCCTCTCGGTTTTTTGGCAACTGTGCTCGGGACGGCATTTGCAGTGGTGAGCCTTCCTTTTCAGCGCGGTTCAGACCAGCAGGAACTGGCGCGTCAAAAACTTATCATTGAGCCAGGCGAGTTTACTTTCAAGCGCCCTCTGGGACAATTGCCGGATTAACGGCATGTCATCATGGAAGTAGTCAGATCCTCCTTATACAAAGGTCCCGCTCCATGGTGGCGGGGCCGTTTAATTTTCTGCACCAGCATCATGCAGATGCCCGGGTAGTTCTTTGGGGGGCGGTTTGGCAGGCGAGGAGAAGAAGGATAGGGCAGAGTCCAAGAAGCACGGGCTTACGGGGTGGCTCAAACTCAAGTTCCTGGGAGGCGGCAAGGAGGAGAGCCCCGTAGACAATAAGTTCCTGGATGATCTTTCGGATATTAAGACCATAGGTCGATACCAGATCATACGGAAACTGGGCCAGGGCAGCATGGGCGTGGTCTATTTGGGGAAGGATCCTTATATCAACAGGGACGTGGGGATCAAGATTTCAAGACCTGCCTCCGACGTAGTAGGAGAGAAGGCCGACAAGTACCGTCAAAGTTTTTTTACAGAGGCACAGTCGGTGGGCCGGCTGGTTCACCCCAATATTGTTTCCATCTACGATGCCGGCATGTACAAGGATTTCTGCTACATGACCATGGAATATATCGATGGCCCCACCCTCAAAAAGTTTTGCCATAAAGATTACCTGCTTCCCATTACCAATGTGGTTCAGGTAATGTTTATTGCATGCAAGGCCCTGGATTACGCCCACAGAAAAGGGGTGATCCACAGGGACATTAAGCCCTCCAACATAATGGTCAATAAGGCAGGGTATGTGAAGATCACGGATTTCGGCATTGCCAAAATCAAAACGGATCAGACTGCCTCTCAAGGCATTGTGGGGTCTCCCAGCTACATGTCCCCGGAACAGGTCAAAGACCAGCCGGTGGATGACAAAAGCGATATTTTTTCCTTAGGTTGCGTACTATATCAGCTCCTTACCGGCGAGCTGGCTTTTGCCGGGGAAAACCATTTCTCCATCATGTACAAGATCGCGCGGGAAGATCCGGTCCCTATGCGGGAAATCCGCCCTGAAATCCCTGAAATCCTGGCCAAGATCACTCAGAAAGCCCTTGCAAAAGACCCCGTGGATCGGTATCAGACCTGCGCTGACTTCGCGTATGATCTGAGAGTGGCATTGAGGGGGTTGAAAGGGACCATTAAAACAAGCAAAGTGGAGGATATAATTGATTACATCCACAGTGTCCCTTTCTTTGAACATTTCAGCAGGGAGCAGGTGAAGGAGATATTGAAGGCCAGCAACCTTTTCAGGGTGAAGAAGGGGAAAGTCATTGTGGCAGAAGGGGAGATTGATGATTCATTCTACGTGCTGTTGAGTGGCAGGGCTTCTGTTAAGAAAAACGGCGGCCAGATTGCAGTAATCGGCCGGGGTGAATGCTTCGGGGAGATGGCTTTCCTGAGCGGTCAGGCCCGTGCAGCATCCGTGGTGGCGGAAACCGACTGCAACTTGATAAAGATCAGCGCCACCCTTCTTGACCGGGCCTCCCCGAAGATGCAGATACTTTTTTTAAAGACCTTTGCCATGACCCTGATTGGGCGTCTGTCCAAGAGCATTCAGAAATAAGATATGAGGCCTGTCCTCAATAAATGTCGTTGTCCCCACATGATCCATTCTTGAACCTCAGAAGTACGTCGTCAGATTCAACGGCCTGGCCAGGTGATACGAGCACTGCCTCTATCTCCCCGTCACGGGGGGAGGCAATGCTGGTCTGCATTTTCATGGACTCTATACGAAAGAGCTCCTGGCCTCTTCTTACATGTTCCCCTTCTGATACACGAACTTCAATCACCAGGCCGGGCATGGGACACTTGAGAAAAGCATCCGTTTTTTCCCTGGGACGCCTCAGCATGAATTTGGCCAAATGCCATTCCTTAGGGGTGTATATCTCAAGGAGCCGGGTAATCCCGCAAAAGAAGGCCTGGATATGATTCTCCTGATATTTTAGACGGAACATGTGGGAGGTGCCGTCGATCGAGAGCTTTAACCGGCGTCGATAGAATTCAAATTCAGGCGTGGCGACCTGGTACAGCCTTTCATCCACAATGATACGCCAGTGGCGCGCTGCCGAATCTCCCTCCAGGGATACGGGAAGAACGTCCTCCCCCACCTTCACTACATAACGCTGGGGCTTTCGGTGATCCACCGTGGTTCCAATCAGTGGAGACATGGGTACCAGGGAATCTCGAACCAGATTTTGCCGGCTGTGATAGACAAGCACGGCGGCCATAATCATGTAATCTATCTTCTCTTGTTCCGGCGGCCTCTTACTTCGTCCCTCCGAGAAGTGCTCATTGATGAAGTCTGTGGAGAGATCCCCGGCGGCAAAGGCGGGGTGATCCACTATGGCGTTCACAAAGTCCACATTGGTAGTCAGCCCCTCGATATGGTAGCCGTTGAGGGCTCGCACAAGCTCTCTTATCGCTTCTCCTCTATCATGGCCATGGGCGATCACCTTGGAGACAAGGGAATCGTAATGGATTGTTACAGCGCTTCCGGCACCTACACCGTCGTCCACCCGGATATTCTTTCCCCGGGGCACGGCATAGCGGGTAACGAGCCCGGTGGTAGGAAAGAAGCCCCTGAGAGGGTCTTCCGCGCAGATGCGGGCTTCGATGGCCCAGCCTTTGAGATCAACTTCCTCCTGGCTGACGGGCAGGGTTTCGCCTGCGGCTATGCGCAATTGCAACTCCACGAGATCTAATCCGGTGACCATCTCGGTGACCGGATGTTCCACCTGAAGACGAGTATTCATCTCAAGAAAATAGAAATTCTTGGCAGGGTCCAGGATAAATTCAACTGTCCCGAGATTGGTGTATTCTGCCTCATGGGCCAACTTGCAGGCGAGTTGTCCCATTTTCTCCCTGAGGGCAGGGTCCAAGGCCGTCGACGGGCTCTCTTCTATGAGTTTCTGGTATCGACGCTGGATGGAACACTCCCTTTCTCCCAAGTGAACGATCTTTCCATGGTGGTCGGCAGCGATCTGAAATTCGATGTGCCTTGCTCCGGGGATATATCTTTCAATAAATATTCTATCGTCTCTGAACGCCTTCCTGGTTTCTTCCTGGCAGGCTGTGAACGCAGGCAAAAGCTCTTCCTCGGCAGATACGATCCGCATGCCACGTCCTCCGCCCCCAGATGCTGGTTTCAGAAGTATGGGGAAATTTATCTGTTTGGCGACTGCGAAGAGATGTTCAGGCGATTCCAAAGGCTTCGGATAGGCCGGGACCACGGGAAGGCCTGCTCGCTCGGCAAGGGCCTTGGAGGCTATTTTGTCTCCCAGAAGCGCGATAGCATCGGCAGAGGGCCCTATGAAGGCAAGCCCTGTGTCCTGTACAAGTCTTGCGAACTCCGCGTTTTCCGAAAGGAACCCGTATCCGGGGTGAACGGCTTCACAGGAATATTGAAGGGCGGCCTCCACGATTCTTTCCTTGAGTAGATAGGACTTAGCAGGTGATGCCGGTCCAATAAAAGCCGCTTCGTCGGCTTCTTCAACATAGGGGAGGCGAGAGTCAGCCTCGGAGTAGACGACGACGGTGCCGATCTCCATCCGTCGACATGTCCTGATTATTCGGAGCGCTATTTCACCCCTATTGGCAATTAAAATCTTTTGAAACACTGTTTCACCTCACAAGGGGATGTTTCCATGCTTTCGCTTAGGTGTTTCAATCTCTTTGCCCTCAAGCACTTGAAGACTCCGGATAAGCCTGCCCCTGGTCTCACGCGGAAAGATGACATCGTCGATGTAGCCTCTTTTAGCGGCCAGGAAAGGATTTAAAAAGGTCTGCCGGTAGTCTTCCTCTTTTTCCGCGAGTGTGCGCTCGGGATCCTCTGATGACTGAATTTCCCTGCGATAAATGATTTCCGCCGCCCCTCTCGGCCCTAACACTGCAATTTCAGCTGTTGGCCATGCATAGTTGATATCCGCACCGATGTGCTTTGCATTCATAACGAGATAGGCCCCGCCGTAAGCCTTCCTGACTATGACCGTAATCCGGGGCACGGTTGCTTCGATAAAGGCGAAGAGCAGCTTGGCCCCATGGCGAATGATCCCCCCATGTTCCTGATCAGGTCCGGGCATAAATCCAGGGACATCCACGAAGCAGATGAGCGGGATGTTGAAATTGTCGCAGAACCGCACGAATCTCGCCCCTTTTACCGACGCATTGTTGTCGAGCACACCAGCCAGGATTGCGGGTTGATTGGCTATGAGCCCGATAGTTTGGCCTCCCAGCCGTCCAAACCCCACGATAAGGTTGCGGGCATATTCCTTGTGGACTTCCAAGAATTCCGCTCCGTCCAACACGCTGTGAATCAGGACTTTCATGTCGTATGGCTGATCGGGTTTGACAGGAACCAGATAATCCAGTGTAGGATCAATCCGGTCCGGAGGGTCCCTCAAATCCAGAAAAGGGGGCTTCTGCCGGTTGTTGGAAGGCAGGTAGTTGATCAATCGGCGCACTTCGCGCAGGCACAGGATGTCGTTGGGCAGGACGAAATGCGCTACACCGCTCTTTTGTGAGTGTACGGCCGCACCTCCCAGTTCCTGGGCGCTGATGTCCTGATGGATTACGGTTTTTACCACATGCGGGCCTGTGACAAACATGTAAGAGGATTGTTCAACCATGAAAGTAAAATCGGTCATTGAAGGACTGTAGACCGCCCCGCCCGCGCACGGTCCCATTATGCAGGAGATTTGAGGGATCATCCCACTGGCTTTTACGTTCCTGTTGAATATCTCCCCGTAAGCTGCCAAGGCGTCAACCCCTTCCTGGATGCGAGCCCCACCCGAATCATTGATTCCAATGTAGGGGGCGCCTGTTCGCACAGCGTGGTCCATGACCTTGCTGATTTTCTCGGAATGGGCTTCCCCCAGTGAGCCTCCCATGACGGTGAAATCCTGGCTGGAGACAAACACTTCCCTCCCATCAATGGTCCCGTGTCCGGTAATGACGCCGTCGCTCAGGACCGCCCCCCCTCCTCCGATGTGCCCGCTCCTTCCGGCCTTCAACATGTCAAATTCCTCAAAGGAGCCTTCGTCAAGCAGGAGATCGATCCGCTCCCGTGCCGTAAGTTTGCCCCTGGCATGCTGCTGTTCAATGCGGTTGCGGCCGCCGCCCTCTCTGGCTTCATCCCTCATGGCCTGGAGGGTACACAGGTTATCCTGCACGCTCTGAGGCTCCTGGTTTCCTTTGAAGCCCTTGTGGAGCCTCTTATATGGGTCGGTGAGGTTATCCTTTTTCATGAGTTCTCCTTCATCTAATGGAACAATACTTTTCTTCCCTAACACTCTGTCGGGGCGAAACCGGGCGTTGCTATCAAAGAAAAACTGAATCTGCTTCATTGAAAGGAAATTATTATGAGGGATCAGCCTTCCATGTCAAGCGAAAGCCTTTAGGGCCTCTCGTGCGCTGAGATAAGTGAGCGGGAAACCATGTTTACCACGCCCCATATGGCATCTGCGGCAAGATGAGCCTCGATGGATCGGTCGAAAAGTATGTTCATTCGCGGGGGGAATTCCTCATCACCTTCCCAGAGCAGATAATATAAAGGTATCTTGGGGAAAGCCATGAATCGATATGCTGCATCGGCAAGCTCCAGGCTCTCCCCGCCGACAAGCTCGGCAGCCTTTCGAAATCCCTCGACATCACGTCCGTAGCGCCTTACGAGGTGTGAGGTCCTGAGCTCATGGGGGCCTTGAAAGAAGTGGGCGCATTTGAGTTCCTGGACGCTTATCATTTCTCCCCTAAGGGGTTCGGGTCCGACATTGAGCAGATACACCAGACAGAGGAGTTCAAGGAGAGGGCTCTTCATGGTTTCCCACTTTCCGTCGCCCTGACGAAAGACAGACCGGTCCTGCAGGTCGATCAGGAGATACTCTCCCATGACTGGCAGCAGCATTCCTTTTGGAGGGTAGGGTTTGGCCAGGGCATTCCCGCACACGATATCCATGTTTCGCTTTTCAAGCTCATCCCAGTATTCAGGTGGGACCTTTATCTCCTCTCCCGATGGGGCCCTGTCTTCCGGGATTTCTCTGCGGCGTCTGTCGTTCATATCCAGGTAACTGTCGCTGAAAGGATAGGGCCCGGCCCTGAAGCGGTCGCAGGGGAACCGCTCGCAGTCCCTTGAGCAGTAAGCGATTCTCCTTTCCATGGCGCACGCTAAAATGGGGCAAGGAGCCCCCAGGAGCCGCTCCTGGGCGGCTGCCTTTTTCCGGGCCTCCTGGCTCGTGCCCGGTCCACAGGTAGAACAGAGGCCAAGGTTTGTAAGACCGCAGACATCGCAGTTTATGCCGCATGCGCCTGTGGGCATTTCCGCAACCCTCTCTATGCTATCCTGCCTTGGGGGGCAGGAATAGGCTGCTTATGGGAAAGAATATTCACTGACTGGTTTCCGAAACAGGGTTAATCCTGAATTTGGCTTTTATCGTTTCGATAACTTAACCGGCACTCCTTAAGGCCGGGCCATGGGGCTCTCTTTCAGACCGCCGCAAAAGGCACCACGCAGCCTCCCTCACGGCAGATCAGCCACAAACCTTGGCAGTGCCAAGCCCCGGGAAGGAGAAGTTAGCAAAAAAGGCACAAAAACCGATTCTGGACAGAGATTATATTCACTTATTGTTGCCATGGAATAAACCGGTTTCTACGGAAATGTTACGAAGCCTCAATTCGGTCCCTGATATCGGAGTAGAGACTGTCCAGCCTGAGGATATGTCTGAAAAGAGACAGACAGATGAAACCCATTAGGCGAAAGGCAAGGTCGGAGCCGGATTCGATGAATCGGTTGAATGCCTCTTTGCTTATAAATGCTGTCTTGCAGGGCGTCCGTGCCACAACGCTTGCAGACCTGGGCTTGTCATCGATCAGGGACATTTCACCGAAGATATCTCCCTCGGCCAGTTCCCCGAGAAGTACTTCCTCTGAGTCGTGGGCCAGGCCCACCACCTCCACATCTCCTTCCATTATGAAATATGCGCCGTCGGCCCGGTCGCCTTCGGAAAAGATTTTTTGCCCTGGCCGGAATTTTTTGATTTCCTGGTAAAGTATGTTCCTGTCTTTTTCGGAGAGGGTGGGCAAGAAATCCGCTTTCTCCCGCCTGAGCTCAAATCGTATTCGGTCAATATCGGGTAGTTTCATCTCAGTGCCTTCAAAGATTAGAGAGAGGGAGCGAATGGCGGTCTTATATTTGTCGTTCAGGTTTCTGAGCCTCTGAGGGAGTATGCTGAAAAGGCGGTAAATGAGGTCGCGGGCATAGGGCTGGCCTCCCTTGAACAGCATTTCCAGGCCGGAGCGATTCAGTATGCCCACTTTCGCCCTTACACTGGAAACCGTAATGGTCGCCGACTTGGGGATATTGTAAAAAAGGCTCATCTCACCGAAAATCTCACCTGGGCCGAGAGAGGCCAGTGCCGTCCCGTCAACATAAACGCCCACCTCGCCTTCTTTCAGATAGTACATTTCCTGATCGGTGCTACCCTGTTCGCAAATTACGTCATCTTTGAGGTAGGTTCTCTCCCGGCTGAATATCTGATTCAGGTGCTCGTTGCTGATTGTGCCGAACAGAGCCCCGCTTATATTGTGGCATATGAGATCAAGCTCACTTTTCTGGATTGCGCCCGACTCTATCTGCACGGGCAGAAGTAGATCATCGATATACCGGGTAAGGTCGGACTTGACCTTTTGAGGCATCTTCATGAACTCCTGGGAGATACGTTTTGCCTCGTCCACGGAGAGCTGCTTTTTTTCCTGAATTTTCCTGTAGACCAAATATTCCCTGAGCGCGCCTATTCCTCCGATCCCTGCCAGGAACTGGTAGGCGGGCGTGTTTGCGATGTGAGGCTCTATGAGTGACCCGGTGCCGGCAGTGGATATGGCTTCTTTTCCTTGGTTCATATAATCATGGTAGGTTTTGTCGAGGGGAAAGCTTTGGGCTTCCTCTATGGTGGCAATATCTTCCGGGGTTAGGGGTTGAATCTGCTCCGCCACCACGTCGATGCGGTGGCCGAGGCTCCTGAGGAGCTTTATAATGACGGCATTGTTGATCCCCCTGCCCGATATGTTGCTATGGACATCGGCACTATAGGCCGGCGGGCTAAAGAGGAGGTTGCCATAGTTGTCCGTAGCATGGACCCGGAGGAATACCCCCTTGTCCAGGCACCATTTTCCCACTCGCTCTGCTCCCACGAGGGGATCATCCCCCTCTATGTTCAGATGTCCCACATCGAGGGTCACACCAAAATTCTTTTCTCTGACTTCCCTGTCGAGCAGTTGGTAAATGTCCTCCAGCGCAGCAACGAATTGCTCCGCCCTCTGTACACACCCTATTTGGCAATAATTTTCGATTGTAGCACGTACATGGCTCCCGCCCGCACTTTCTATGAGCCTGGCCATAGCCTTGGGATTGGATGCGTCGATCAGGTGGTATACTACCGACCCTGCCCCAATCTCCTTTGCCAGCTCAATGGTCTCTATCTGGACATCCATGCACTCTGTGGGGTTGAAGAACCGCTGGGCGCCTTTTGACGGATCAGGTGAGGGGCAATAGGGCCCTACAATGGGGGAGTGTATATCGATCTTGATCCCCGTCCTGATCCGGGCCTCGTTGATCTGCCGTCGTTTTTCCTCTGAAAGCTCTTCTGGAAGAAGCTTTGCGTAATTGAAAGGGTGAAAATCCACGCACAATTCAAGGCCTTCGAGCCCTTCTCTGAGCACTTTTTCGATCAAATAAAGGGGGTCAATGATTTTTCTTTCCCAGAAAGTCGTGGCCAGGAGGGGGCTGGGATTTATGACAGGAGCCCAGGTTTGGAAGGGGGCTTGGGTTTTGAGGAGATTGGCTTCATATTGCATTGCGAATTCCAGGATAAGGGCATCTCTAAGATCAGCATTCTCATCCCCGTAGAAGACAAAATAGGGTGCGTGATCGTAGATCCAGCAGCATTTTATGAGGAAGAAAGGGGAGCGGGTGAGCTTTCCAAGGGGTGAGCCGTGCGTCTCTTTTTTGGACAGTTCCAGGATGTGGGAGATGCTTGAGACCCGGAGTTCGTATCCGTACTTGGCCTTTGATTTGTGTCGTGCTAACAGCATCAGTGCCGCATCCGGATCGAAACCCAATCGGTCAAGGTCTTTTTTGCTGCGGCTGGAAAAGAAATCTTTTTCTCTGAGGCTCTCTTCCAGCACCTTGGCGACGGCGTCTACATCTGTACGGGATTCTGCTTTTTCAGTGTCGTTTACCAAATACGCACCTTCTTTCAGAAAAATTATTGTAGAATATAGAATTTACTGAATATGGCAAGAAATTCTTCCTTTTCCCCGTCCCCGAGTAGCTGAGAATTGATATGAACGCGGGGCCCCGATCGCGATGGACGCCGGATGGGCGTTAATAGTCCTTTGGTCGCTCTTTCACCTGAAAGGGCAAGTCAAAGGCCTGTTTCAGGGTCTGGACCGTGGTATCCACATAGCGGCCCTCTACCACGCAAGAGACGCTTGAAATGGAAGTGGCAATGGCAAGGGCGCTGATGCCCACCGATGCAATGGCGGAAAACATCACGCCGTGCACCAGGGGTTTTTCCCGCAGGTGAGGCCCGAAGACCGTAATGACAGCCACATCGGGCGTATAAGTAATGACCTTGGCGTCAACGCTGGATTTAATCTCTTCCAACACGGCCATTGCCTGATCCAGATCCTTTTGATCTATGATCAGCGCGAAGTTCCCGCAATCGTCAAGGTCAAAGCTCTCCACGAGCAGCTCGATGTTAATGTTATTCTCTCCCAGGGTGCGGAGCACCGTCCCGGCTACGCTTGCGTGATCGGGCACTGACATAATCTTCACCAATGCACGGCCATCGCTTTGCATGATACCGCCGATTTTGATCTTGTCATTCATGAGGCACTATCCGGTCTTGCCCCTATTCCCAGCTCCGCCTGTCTTCTATCTTCCTGTGCAGGTCGGGGATACTGCCCCTGGGAACGATTTTCACAACGCCTTTAATTGTCAGCCCCTCTTTTATGGCCCGCTCCATTCGGGCCTGCAGTATCTCTGGTCGGGCAGAGTCCTCTTTCAGCTCCACCAGGAAGGTCATTATGTCACGGTGCGCTTCCCTGGTGATCACAACCTGGTATTTGAAGACCTCGGAGAACCGGCTCATGACATCGTCCGTCTGCCACGGATGGACAAAGGTGCCCCGTACTTTGGTCGCCTGGTCGATTCTTCCCAGGATCTTTTTTAGCATGGGCCCGGTCCTTCCGCATGGACAAGCCTCGGTGGAAAACGTGGACAGGTCGCCTGTGGCCATGCGGATCATGGGATAGGTGCGGTTGAAACAGGTGGCCACGATTTCCCCGGAAGCTCCTGGCGGGACCTGTTTTCCGGTCTGAGGATCCACTACCTCCACTATGATGTTGTCCGGCACATGAAGGCCGCGGGCATGGCGGCATTCATATCCTATGCAGCCCAAAAACACCGTACCGTAGATCTGCCTGACCAGCATATCCACTTTGTCCTGGATTCGGGACCGGAGGGATTCCGGAAGCATCTCGGCCCCCACGATTGCAGTCTCCAAGTGGAGGTCGTTTTTAAGATCCAGCCCCATCCCCTCGGCGCGCTGTATTAAGGTCATGAGAAAGCTGGGGGTCCCCATGAATCCGGTGATCCTCAGCATCTGCATTACCTTGACCTGGGTCAGCGTATTGCCCACGCCGGTGGGTACCACGGTGGCGCCGATCCTCTTTACAGATTCGTCGAGCATGAATGCAAGGGGCCAGAGGTGGTAATTGAATGTGTTTATAATGCGGTCTGCCTTCCTGAACCCTCCAGCGCAGAGGGCCTCGGCCCAGGAGGTGTCGTCATAATCCCATTCTCCCGGCTGCCATATGAGGCCTGGATTGACATAGATCCGTCTGAACTTGTCAGGTGTCACGGTTTCGAGGCCCCCGAAAGGGGGATCTTTTTTTTGCCGCTCCACCAGGTCTTCCATCCGAAGTATCGGAAGTTTTTCCAGGTCATCCAGCCCCTTGATCTCAGAGACTTCGATGCCCGCTTCGCCGTAAAGCCTCCTGTAGGCTTCAGACTGCTCCATGGCAAATCGGAATATATCGAGGAATTTCCTGCTCAGGGCTTCCCGTCTTTTCCCCCAATCAAGGGTCTCCCGATCCCGGTCAAAGAAACCGCCTCTTTCTTGTGATACGCTGCTCATGGCATTGCCTCCCCTGCCGGCCCCTTGGCTTCAACCTTGCTCCTGCCCGATATGGAAGCGCCATTTGCAGAAGAGGTCTTCGGGGTGGGGGTCGGGCGGGGCAAAAAGACACTCCGTCTTGATGCGGTCGTCAATGATTCTGGCGAAGCTTACGAATTCCTTCCGGTGCATTTCTTTACACACGAACTCCCCCAGTCCCTTTTTGAGCCTGGCTTCCTGGGTGGGACAGGAAGGTACGCTTATGATTACTTCATGGGGGGACTCATGGATCTCGTATCCCACCAGGATACACCACGGGAAGAGCCTGAGGGCCTGCACGAATCCTCTCAGTCCCCTCTCCTTTATCCCGAATCTTGAGACAAGGTCCTTAGCGGCCATGCCGGCCACTCGCCCCCAGACCTCTTCGTTGATCCTCTCGGCTGTGGGCTGGTCGAAATGCTCTGTCACATAGATGAACCAGAACGCGTCCACCACCCTGTAATGCCACAGCAGAAATTCGATATAACTCCGAAGCTCAGAAGCATCCATTTTTTCAAAAACCTGAAGATCCATTATTCCTTCATCCTTTCTAAGCGCATAGGAATCTGTCCGGCGCTAACCGGTATTATTGCGGGATCCCAAAATCCACTGGCAGACTGGTTTGCCCCCGGGCAAGCGCAGGGGGTTCTACTCATTTTCCCTGTGGATGGCAAAGGGGCCCCAGGCCTGGCATGTGGGCATGATCTCCATGCTGTTGATATTGATGTGCACTGGAAGGGTCGCCACCCAGTACAGGATGGCCGCTATGTCATCCGGTCTGATGGGTTGTGTGCCTCTGTACACCTGATCGGCTTTTTCTTTATCGCCTTTGAAACGTACGATGGAAAACTCGGTTTCAGCCAGTCCCGGTTCAATATTAGTGACCCGCACCTGGGTGCCCAGGAGATCGCAGCGCAGGTTCCGGGAAAACTGTTTTACAAAGGCCTTGGTACCACCGTACACATTGCCCCCCGGATAAGGATAGGTGCCCGCAACCGATCCGATGTTGATGATATGTCCCCGGTTCCTTGCCACCATGCCGGGGAGAAGGGCACGGGTGCAGTAAAGCAGACCCCTGATATTGGTATCCACCATGGTCTCCCAGTCATCCATGTCCACGGCCCACGCTGGCTCGAGGCCTAAGGCGAGGCCAGCGTTGTTGACGAGGAGATCCACATCCCTGAAAGATTCGGGAAGGTTTGATATCTCTTTCTCTACACCAGCTCTGTCCCTTACATCCAAGGCAATGGTATGGACAGGGGTAATTTTCTCCAGTTCATTTTTCAATTCTTCGAGACGCTTCCTGCGTCTGGCCGCGAGGATCAGTTTCCAGCCCTTTTTTGCGAACAGCCGGGCACAGCTCTCGCCAAAACCGGAAGTGGCGCCTGTAATGAATGCTATCCCCTCCATTGCGTTTTCCTTTCAAGTATGATTAATAAAAGCTTGACCAACTTCGAAATATTAACAAAGAATC
>JAOZOW010000149.1 GCA_029933075.1 Deltaproteobacteria bacterium
TCCTGATATTTGCAAGATAATGTAACCGATGATATAAGGGCGGGCGAAATTACGAGGTAAGGAATTGACCTTCGTAAAATAACCAAGTCCCGCAAGGAGGGAGACCGAAAGGTTTGCACAGCCCAAAGTCTGCCCCCCTCGCGGGCAAGGCGCCGAAAAATTCAGCTTGCCTACCCTAACACACATGAAACAATTTGGGAATACAAAGAATCTTTTCTTTCCCGTCAGATCGATTTTTCCTCCTTCCTTGGCCCTGCCTGTCCGCTCTGTGGAAAGGAACACTGCTACCGTGAAATTACCCCCTACTGGCGGCATGCCATTGACTTGTTCCCGGAGTTCAAGAAAGAGCCCATTCCTATTGCCCGCTTTTTGTGTGAGGAGAAGCGGAGGACCTTTTCTTTATTGCCGGTGCAGTTGATTCCCTATTTTCAGTACACGGTCAATGCCGTGATAGGAACCCTGTTTTTAGGCATCCAGTGCCGGCAGATGGGGCAGAAGGGCTTTTATGGCGCTTCGGTGGCAGTGGACCCGGAAAGCCTCCTAACCCCCTATCTGATTGCCTGCTGGCTGGGGGTGGTCCTCCTCGGATTGCGGCGTGCCCATGGGGTGTTGAGACGATTCTACAACCTGACGGATATACGCTCTTCCCACAGCACTGGGGCCTGGAAGGAGGCAGCCAGCTATTTTCTTTGCCTTGCTCTACTCCCGCAGATCAGGTGGGGGCCCCAACTTCAAACCCTCCTTAACCGCTACAGCCACTGCACAAGGCTTTTTCTCTTCGGTACGCCGTCTCAACATCGTGCCTGTGCCCATCCATGATCTTTTTGCCACAGGGGGCTGCCGCAAAGGCTTCTGAGTTGTCCTTTTCCTCTTAAATCCCCCTTTATCTTTCTTCTTGCCTCACTTTTTTACCCCAACCGCTCGGAGGCCAAGAGCCGGAAGCAAGGTTTTGGGTGCTTTTCGTACACAGCATTGCTAACGCTTGTCTTTTCAGTGACTTATCCTTGGGCCATTCACCTCGGTAATCGAGCTTCGATTACCTCAAAAAAACCTTTCAAGGAGGAAAAAGCCCATGGAAAAAGACATCCGAGAAAAAATCGCCCTCAAACGCTTCCAGATCATCTCTCCCGTGCTCGCCGAGCCCGCAAGAGCTCAGAATGAGTACTTCCGCCAGCAGGCTGAGCGCGAGCACCACTTCCCCCGCTATGGCCTGAAAAAAATCAGCGTTTCCACCATGAAAACCTGGCTCAAGAAGTACCGCAAGGGCGGTTTTGACGCCCTCAAGCCCAGGAGCCGCTCAGACGGGGGAAGACCCAGACGCCTCGATGAACAAGTGCTCAAGGTGATCGAGATTAAATGCAAGGCCTACCCTTCATTGTCGGTGCAAAAGCTCTATGAAGAGCTTCGAGATCAGGGGCTCCTGGGTCAACCCCCCATTCACTACAACACCCTGCTGCGGATCGTTAAAACCAAAGGGTGGCTTGTACCCCAGCAACGCACCGATGTGCGCAAAGCCTTTGAAGTGGACAATGTTAATGACCTCTGGGTCTGTGACTTCATGCACGGCCCCCAGGTCCGCTCCCATAACCGCTCGGTTAAAGCGGTCTTGTGCGCCATCCTCGACGATCACTCCCGTATGGTGGTGGGACACGCCTTCAATACTTCGGAGACCATCAGCTCCCTCACGATTGTCCTCAAAGAGGCCTTCCTGGCTTATGGGATCCCCAAAAGATTGTACGTCGATAACGGTCCGAGTTTTTCCTCAGACTTGCTTTCCAAAAGCTGCGCCATGGCCGGCATCTCCCTCATCCACTCCAAACCCTATGACAGCCCATCGCGCGGAAAAGTCGAAAGACTGTTTAGAACCATCCGTGAACGCTTCCTCTCAGGAGTGCAGAAGGGCATCACGCTTCGGGAACTCAATGAAGCTTTCTGGTTATGGCTCCAGGAAGACTACCACCACAAGCTCCACAACGGCATCGGCGATAAACCCATTGACCGCTACAACGCATCCGTAGCCCGGATAGAACTCCGCCGCCTCTGTAAGGCCGAACTCGATGAGATCTTCCTCATCCGCCACGAACGACTCGTCAATAACGATGCCACCATCAGCTTCAAAGGCTCCCTCTATGAGGTGCCTCCCGCATACATCCGACACAAAATCGAACTCCGCCACCCCGTTGACGACCCCCACCAACTCTACCTCTACGATAACGGCGTAAGAGTTTGCACAATCAAGCTCCTGGACAAAAAGGAAAACGCCCGCTCCTTCCGGCCCCAGAGCGTCCCAACCAACCTCTCCTTCCACAAAGGGAGGGTCCTGCCATGAAAGATCTAACAGCCTGGTTCGGACTCAAACACTTGCCCTTTGACAAAAACATCAAATCCGCCCATGTCCTGGATACCGAACCCCTCAAAGAGGCCACAGCTCGTATGGACTATATCAAACGCAGGGGTGGCATCCTGCTGCTCACTGGTGATCCAGGGGTGGGAAAGACCCTGGCCTTGAGACGCTACGCGGAAAACCTCAACGAAAATCTCTTCAAGGTCTATTATACACCCCTTTCCACCTTGAGCAGGACCGATCTGCTGGCTCACCTAAACCGGCTCCTCGGCTTGCCCCAGAGGATGTCCAAAAGCGCAATCTATACCCAGATCCAACAGGCCATCCTCGAATCCAGAGAGCAGATGGGAAAAACCGTGCTCTTGATTGTGGACGAGAGTCACCTGCTTCAAACCGGCCCCTTGGAGGAACTCAGACTTTTGACCAACTTCAAGATGGACTCCTACGATCCCTTTATCCTGGTCTTGGCCGGGCAGTCCGATCTCAGGAGAGTCATGGAGTTCGCCGTCATGGAGCCCCTCAATCAGCGTATCGCTATCAGATACCACATGCCCGGGCTTACACCCCAGGAGACCAAAGCATATGTAAATCATCACCTCAAGCTTGCAGGCGCTCAACAGCCCATCCTCAATGACAAGGCCCTCGAAGCCGTCCATGAGCTCAGCTTCGGCATCCCCAGAAAAATCGGCACCATCACCGAGCAAGCACTCACATACGCCATGTTCGATCAGAAAAGAACCGTCTCCCCGGAGATCGTACTCAAGGTAAAAACCCTCCAGGGATAAACAAAAAACCCATGCTATCTATTCCTTGAAAGGAGAAAAACCCATGAACAATGAAGAGGAAATCAAAACCGCATGGACCATATGGCACCTTATGGCAAGGCTCAATGAATTAATATGGGATCGATATGAAAATGAATTTATCGAGCAATACCTGCATTTAGAGGAAGAAAAATATGGGCAAAGCATACAAGAGAAAGACCCTATAGCGGAAACAGAATGAAAAACACCCTGGAAAATATCCCGGACCGCAAAACCGCTCCCTCATCCCGGTCCGGGATACCTTCATCGCTCACTTAATCATAAAAAGCCTATGACCACCAACTCCTTCGCTCGGGCCGAAATAGAGCAGATTGTTGTTATGGAAAGACTCCATCTCTACAATCCCAACATCCCTTGCGGGGCCAAAGCTATCTACAAAAAACTGGATGAGGAA